>CBFCZG010000009.1:0-29887 GCA_965602375.1 uncultured Phycisphaerae bacterium
GGAGGTGACCCAAAATGTTCGGCACGCGGCTGTATAGCTTTGTGGCTCCCTGGCTGGCCGGCGTCATGGTCATGGACATCCTCGATTTCTTCGACAGCCTGCGGTTTCGAAGCTTGTTCGCCCAGGTGCTGACCGACCTGACTACAGTCCTGGTCGACACCGTCGTCTTTGGGCTCGTGAACCAGCTTTTTGGGGTGAGCTAGGGGGGCGGGACGCCGTCCGTTTTTCTGAGGTGCTCAGGGCAGATGACGTATCAGAACCCGTTTGCGGCCAAGGGCCGTTTCTATCGAGGCAATACACACACCCACACCACACTGTCCGACGGGGTCCTCTCTCCGGCCGACCGTTGCCGGGCCTATCGGGAAGCCGGTTACGATTTCCTCGTCATCACCGATCATGACGTCATCTGCGACGTGTCCGACCTGTCCCAGGACGACTTCCTGGTCATCCCCGGCGTCGAACTGCACCCGCCCAACCCGTACGGAGGCGACACCTACCACATCGTCGCTCTGGGCATACGCCAGCCCATCGACGCCCGGAACATGCACCCCAATGAGGTCATCGCCGCCGTTGCGGCACAAGGAGGGCTGGCCTGCCTGGGCCATCCTTACTGGTGCGGCCATACCCTCACTGATTACGCCCCACTGAACGGCTACTTTGCCATCGAGGTGTTCAACGACACGTGCCGCCGCGGCATCGGCAAGGGCTTCAGTGAGAGCCATTGGGACGATATCCTCGACCGCCTCGGGCCCACGGTAGGCATCGCCTGCGATGACGCTCACAAGGCCGATGCCGACGTGTTCGGTGGTTGGATCATGGTCAAGGCCCCCGAGCTCTCCGAGCGTGCCATCCTTCAGGCGCTCCAGAACGGCGCGTTCTACTCGACCCAGGGCCCCCAGCTCCATGACATACGCGTCGAGCAGTCCGGCGGTGGCGAGCCGGTCGTTGACGTTACGTGCACCTCGGCCCGAAGCGTGATCTTCAAAGGCCGGGCGTCCACCGGCGAGCATTGCACCGGGCAGAACGGGCAACTGCTCAGCCACGCCCGCCACGTCTGCAAGCCCGCCGAGAAGTACGTTCGGGTCGAGTTGGAAGACCCAGCCGGCAAGAAGGCGTGGAGCAATCCCTTCTTCGTTTCCGAGTTGTGACCCACCGCAGTTGCGCCCTCCGCTTCAAACGGTGTAGCCTCGCAGGAAGTGGATCAGGGCGAAATTCACCATATTGAACAGGGCGTGCGCCACCATGGCCGGCACGAGGCTGCGCCGCCACCACGTCAGCGCCCCAAGGATCACCCCGAGGTAGAAAATGCTCAGCGCGGCGGTGGGGCCTTCGTATAGATGCGGCCCGCCGAACAGCGCTGCTTGGGCGATGACACCCCAGAGCGGGTGGCCCAGCGCCACGGTCAGCCGCTGTTGAAGCAGCCCGCGGAACAAAGGCTCCTCAATGGCGGCCACGACGATGGGCAGTACGATCCACTGCCAGACGTCCATCTTCGGGAACGTCTCCATCAGGCCGGCCTGGCGATTCTTGTAGACGACCGACAGCAACTCGGGCCACAGAAGCATCAGCCACACAGCCATGGCCACCGACACCATCAGCAGCACCACTGCCGTCGGCAGCCCGAGGGCGCCCTCCACGACCAGGTTCCGGGCGGTCCAGCCGATCAATGCGGGGCGCTGCTTGCGCACCCGCAGCCGCCAAGCGATAAGCCGCCACACCAGTATGACCCTGATCGCCATATTGAGCAGCAGCACAGGGTAAGACATCGGTTGAGCGGCCCCGCCGCCCAGTGCTGCGGCGACAAGCGTCTCACCGACCGAGACCCACGCCGCGGTCGGCAGCAGCACCCACAGAGCGTCGGCCACGGCCGACCTCGCACTCTGACGGCCGGGCTCGGCCATCGCGGCTCTAAGTGGTGCTGAGGTGGTGACGCGTCGAGCGAGTACGGGCTCAGCGCCTGGCCGGGACGGCCTGCCGGAAGCGTCGCCTGTCACCTGCTGCTCAACCTCGTCGGTCATCCGTCCCTCTTTCTCCGGCGCAGGTTGCGGGCGATCGACTACCGGCGACGAACACCGCCTCATCGGTTCCTAGCTACGTGCCAATACCGCGCCGGTCGATGCCGACGTGGCCATTGTCGTATACCGGGCGAGCCAACCACGCGTGAATCGAGGCTCGGGCGGTACGTATTGCTCGGCTCGCTTGTCCAGCTCTGCCTGGGGCAACCGAACGTCGAGCGTGTGCTCAGGGATGTCAATTCGGATCCGATCGCCGTTGCACAGCAAGCCGATCGGCCCGCCGGCTGCGGCCTCGGGCGAGATGTGCCCGATGCATGCCCCGGCCGTGCCCCCGCTGAACCGGCCATCGGTGATCAGCGCGCACGATTCGTCCAGACCCATCCCCTTGATGTAGCTGGTCGGCGAGAGCATCTCCTGCATTCCCGGGCCTCCCTTGGGGCCCTCGTTGCGGATGACCACGACGTCGCCCGCCTTGACCTTGCCTCCTAGGATGCCCTCGCACGCCTCTTCCTGACTTTCAAAGATCACAGCCGGGCCTTCGTGCCTTAGCATCTTCGGGCTCACGCCCGCCGTCTTGACCACCGCACCTTCGGGAGCAAGATTCCCGTAGAGAATCGCCAGCCCGCCCTCGGGTGAGTAGGCGTTGTCGACGGTGCGGATGCAGTCTTCCGGGTCGAAACCGGATTCGATCCTGGCCAGGACGGCGGCCCCGTCGGCGTTGGCCTTGTCGGTATGACACGACAGCCGAGACCGTGTGGCCTGCGAAAGTCCCGCCCTCTGGATTCTCCGGCCGTTCTGGCGGATGTCGTGCCTGCGAATGCTCTCGCCGAGAGGGTGCCCCGTGACCGTCAGGCAGTCCAGGTTCAGCAGACCCGGGCAGCCCCGCACCAGCTCGCCGAGGATAGTCATGATGCCGCCGGCCGCCTGAACGTCTTCCACGTGGTAGTCGCACGAAGGGGCTACACGGCAAATGTTGGGGGTCCGCCCACTTAGTTCGTTGATACGCGCCATGTCGTACGGCACGTCGGCGTCGTGCGCAACCGCCAGCACGTGTAGCAGGGTGTTCGTGCTGCCGCCCATGGCCATATCCAGGATCATCGCGTTGTCGATAGCCTCCGGCGTCATGATGTCCCGCGGTTTTATGTCCTGCTTGAGCAGCTTCATGATTTGCGCACCGGCGGTGCGATAGAGATCCAGACGGTCCTCGCTGGTGGCCAGGATCGTGCCATTGCCCGGCAGCGCCATCCCCACGGCCTCGCACAGGCAGTTCATGCTGTTGGCCGTAAACATGCCGCTGCACGAGCCGCAAGAGGGGCACGCGTGGTCCTCGATCTCGCGCAGCTGCGCCTCGTCGATCTGACCCGTCTGAAGAGCGCCGATGCCTTGAAAGACGCTGATCAAATCCACGATCTGTCCCGATGGGGTCCTGCCTGCTTCCATCGGACCGCCCGAAACGAATAGGGTCGGAATGTTGCAGCGGGCCGCACCCATCAGCATGCCCGGAATGATCTTGTCGCAGTTGGGGATGCATAGTAGGGCGTCGAAGCGATGGGCCTCAACCATGCTCTCCACCGCATCGGCTATCAACTCTCGCGACGGCAGCGAGTACTTCATGCCGACATGGCCCATGGCGACCCCGTCGCAGATCCCGATCGTGTTAAACAGAAATGGCACCCCGCCCGCCTCGCGCACGCACTGCTTGATGAAGTCGCCCACCATGTTGAGGTGTACATGCCCGGGAATGATGTCCGTGTAGCTGTTGCAGATGCCGACGAACGGCTTGTCCATGTCCCGGTCGCTCACGCCAACCGCCTTGAGCAGGGATCGATGAGGTGCACGCTGGTTGCCCTTCTTGACCATGTCACTTCGCATCAGATGCTCCTTCGACTTGGCTTGCCTGCCTCGCTGTCACGCCGTCATGGCCGACGACGGGTGGGTATTATAGCTCGACGCTGTGGAGGGGGAAGCGGGGGCGGTCGCGAGGCATCCCCGGCGTCGTCCGTCTCGGCCAACCTGCCGCATCTTTGATCAAAAAGTGGCTGAACAGAGATTACTGACGGTGTGATGATCGGTCAGTAGACAACGGCCACCGCGTCTTCGATCGTGGCGACCACTTGCCGCATCTCGAACGGCTTTTGCAGACAGCCATCGAAGCCGTCCTGTCGAAGGGCCTGCACATCCCCGTCCCCCAGACCGACACCCATGCCGACCAGCTTGGTGCCCTGAAGTTCCGGATGGCTTTGCAGATAGCGCGACAATTGCCTGCCGCTGACACCGGGAATGCCCAGGTCGACCAGGATCACGTGTGGCTTGAAGACGCCGGCCTCTACCCCCGCGTCGAACATGCTGCCCGCCGTGCGGACCTCGTATCCCGCCTCTTCTGACAGCGCCCTTTGCAGCAGCTGCACCAGGTCCTGTTCGTCCTCGACCACTAGCACCCGTGTCTGACCGGTCTCCAGCCCCTCCAGAGGCATGCCATGGGCCTTCATGAAGCGCACCAACTGGTGCATGGGAATGCGGCGATCCTTGCTGCCCGGGATGCGGTACCCCCTCAACTGCCCACTATCGAACCACTTGGACACCGTTCGGGGCGCCACGTTGCAGATCTTGGCTACCTGTCCGGTTGTCAGCACGCCTTTGCCCTTATCCATGTCGCGACGCCTCTAGCTCTGGTCCTTCGGCTGCGCCGCCGGTAATCCAGCCGGCTTACCGTCCTGGCCGTACCGCTGCCTCTCGGCATCGGGCAGGCTCCCAGCCCCCACGGACCCCTGCGCGGGGTCGGCGCGGCACGTGTTAAGATCGGACAATACCGCCGACAGATAAGCTATTTTGGGACAATTCGCCCCTTTGGCCCTGGCGCCAAGCCGACATTGCCCTCTCTCCGGCCACATTCTGTCGGAAAGCGCCCGGCAGCATGCGACCTCAACACAGCTATTGGGCTTTGCGCCCCCTCTCGCGAAATCCTAGCACCGTTATACGCTCCAGGCAAGGCCGTCATTATCGGCACGCGCTTGTGGGCTCTTGGCGAGCACGCCGACTCGCCGAAATGGTTGACCGCGTGTGCGAGGTCCGATAGACTTTTGTGGTAGCGCGCGCCGGGTTGCGCGGTGCACTGAACGGAATGCAACGCACCGTCGGACGCATGCAGCCGCGCTACGATGACGGTCATTGCAAGGACCGGAGGGGGCCCTGCGGCAGTGGAACAGCGGCGTGCTTGGGTGGGCGGGCAGGCGGCGTCTGTTGGGCGATCAGATGGTTTCCGTGGCCTGTACCCACCCCGTTGCCTCCATCAGCGCGTCAAGCACGTAAGGCCGGAGGGCGCCTCGCAGCCATTACCTGCAATCGCCTGCCAGCCAGGTGTTGCACTCCTCGCGGCCACGTGACGGAAGGAGATGATGATGGCCACGCACAGAGCTTGCTGGGGCGTCGACGTCGGTCAATGCGCACTGAAGGCGATCAAGATGCGTCAGGCCGGCGACAGGGTCGAGGTCCTGGCCTTCGACATCGTTGACCACCCTCACATACTTTCCGAGCCGGATGTGGACGCACCGGCGCTGATCCGGCAGGCGTTGGAGAAGTTCCTATCACGCAACGATCTGACGGGCGCCCAGGTCGCCGTCAGCGTGCCCGGGCATCAAACCTTCTCGCGATTCACCAAGCTTCCGCCGGTCGAGCCCAAGAAGATCCCCGACATCGTGCGCTTCGAGGCACGCCAGCAGATCCCGTTCGATATCGATGAGGTCGATTGGGACTATCAGACCTTCCAAAGCGCCGATTCGCCCGACGTCGAGGTCGGCATCTTCGCGATGAAGCGAGACCTGATACGCAGCCACCTGGCTTCGCTGACCGCGGCGCGCATTGAGCCGACCCTCGTGCAGACGGCACCCTTGGCGCTCTACAACTTTATGCGATACGACGGGCTGGCCGGAGCGGGCGGCACCGTTCTGATCGACATCGGGGCCGACAACACCGATCTCATCGTCACCGAGGGCGAATCGGTGTGGACGCGAAACATCCCGCTGGGCGGCAACAACTTCACCGAGGCCTTGGTTAAGGCCTTCAAGCTCAGCTTCGCCAAGGCAGAGAACCTGAAACGAACCGCGGCCACCAGCAAGTACGCGAGACAAATCTTCCAGGCGATGAGACCCGTGTTTGCCGACCTGGTCGCCGAAATCCAGCGTTCGATTGGCTTCTATACCTCCACGCACCGGGATGCAGCCGTCGGCAAGGTGGTGGGCATGGGTAACGCTTTCCGATTGCCCGGCCTACAGAAGTACCTCCAGCAGAACTTGCAGTTGGACGTGGAGCGCGTCTCAGCCTTCAGCAAGGTGACCTTCGCGCCCGGCGCCAATACCGGGCAGTTCAACGAACATGTGTTGAGCTTCGGCGTGGCCTACGGATTGGCCCTCCAAGGCCTGGGGATGGGACAGGTCAACAGCAACCTCCTGCCGGTCGAGTTGGGCCGCGCCGCCGTCTGGCGTCACAAAAGGCCGCTCTTCGTGGCCGCCGCCGCGTGCCTTCTCGCAGCTGCCGGGGTCTTGTGGACTCGCGGAATGATGGACCGCAGCGCCTTGGCCACGAACCTGGGCGAGAAAGGTGGCAGCGGCGCGCGGATGAACCTTGCAGAAGCCTACAGAGTGGTCGACAGCGGCCTGCCCGACGACCTCGCGCCGCGAGACTATGCCGACAGAGCCCGTGCCGCGGCCGACGCGCTCAAGCAGGAGTACGGTCGTCTCAGCGGGCAGATACCCACCAAGCTCAAGAAGATCCAGGACATCACGTCTCTGGTCGACAAGGCGACGCTTTGGTTCAAGATCCTGTCAGTGGTGGATGCATCTCTGCCAACGCCGCAGCCCGAACTGGCGGCCGCGAAAGGCCCGGACGAGTACAGGATTGCAGCCAAAAAAATACCCCGCAAGCAGCGCGAACAGATCTTCATCGAATCGTTCGACGCAACCTATTCGCCGAGCGTGTACGATGCGATCAGCGCCCGGGGTTTCCAGGCTGGCCCGCCCGGTGCCACCATGGGCAAAGGACTCGGCGGCTCGGCCGAGCCGAGCGGACCCGTCAAGCCCGGCTTTGTCGTCAACATGAGCGTAAGCACTCCCAATAGCGGGGGGACCAGTTACGTCACACATACGCTGGCTGCCAATCTGAGGCGGCTTGGCGGGCAGCCGGGCCAGGGCTTCTACATCGATAAGGTGGACATCCCCGAATCGAAGCCGCGCCTCCAGGCTGATAGCCCAATCGGCTCATCGCCTGCCGGCCGGAGTCGGACGTCGTTCCGCACGCGGTCTGGAAGCGGCTTCGATGTGGATGCGGCCAAAATGGGCCGTGGGACTTTCGGCACGGGCGGGTCGGCCTACGCAAAGCGGTCGCCCGTCGGACGCGCGTTGACCGAGAGCGGGCCACAGATGCCCGACCCGGTTACCGGCGAGGAGATGGCCGACGATTGGGTGTGCCAGATGCGGTTTGCGGTGGTGCTGGGCGAGCCGGAACAGACCGCCTCAACGGAAGGTGCTCGTGGTGCCAAGCCGCCCTTGCGCCGCTGATACTTCTGTCACAGCCGACGGAGTAAAGGGCGATGCGCCCTTCACCCCGTGGGCACGAGGACCGGAACCATGGACTTCATTCGCCGTTACCTTTTCGAGCTGGCTTGTGGAGTGGTTGGGGTCGCCGGCATCGTGGCCGGCGCCATCGCCTACACCGGCTACAGCGACATTCGGGCGGAACTGTCGGATGCAGCTTCCCTGGCCCGCCAACTCGAACAGTACCGCGGGCCGGGCAGCCTCTGCAACAAGCAGGTGATCGACGCCGAGCAGCAACGCAACGAGCAAGTGGACAGGCAGCTCGAGCAGGTGACCGAGGCGGCCAAACAGATGAATCAGCATCAGCCGCTCCGCGACGATGTCTTTCCCGAGCCTCCTGCCCCCATAAGGACTTCGGCCCCGTTCCTGTTTCGTACCGACTACCGGGAGAGGTTCAAGCAGCTTCTCGATATGCTCCAGGCTGGTGACGCACCCGACCAGGACGAAATCCAGGATATGCAGGAACGCATCAACCAGGAGCAACGTATACCGGAAGATCAGGCGTTGGGTCTCGGGCCGAGCGTCGTCGGAGTCAGGGGCAGCGTCAAGCCGGGTGAGTACGTTACCCCAAGGGGCGTAATGGGCTCGCGGGGTGCCGGCGAAGGTGAGGTGAGCATCGAGGAGTTGGCACGCACCGACGCTGCCATACGGGCCGCGCTGGTCAAGGCCGCGCGCATCCGCATCTATGCGAGTCTTGGGTCGTTCGATATCGTCGATGAAGTCTACATCCAGGGGCCTCAGCCGACCTCGATGGACATGTGGTTTGCCCAGGTGAAGCTATGGGTGCAGGAGAATGTGGTCCGTGGACTCACCGAGGTCAACGAGCAGGCGGCTGGGCGAATCGAGGCCGAGGGTGGCCGCCCCAGCGTCACCAATCTGCCGGCCAAACACTTGCTCAGTATTGCCGTGACCGATTACGTGGAAGCCGCCGCCACCGGCGCGATGGCGACGGGCGGCAAGGCAGGAGATTTCCGCGGGGGGAGGATGCCCTACAGAGGCGGTGACATCGACGCGAAGAAGATGGCCGGCGGTGCGATGAGCGGAGGCGCAAGGGGATTGGGCGCGGCTGCCTCGTTCACCCAGAGGGGGTCCAACGATCTATACGATGTCGTGCAGTGTCGGGTGGAGATGGTGGTAGACGCCCGCGAGTTGCTGCGCGTCATCAACGCAATCTGCCGGCAGGATTTCATCACGCCGATTGCCGTCAGCTTCCAGGCGATGGAACCCAACACCGCCTTCACCGACTATATATATGGGTCGGCCCCGGTCGTGGAGGCTACGGTTGACTTCGAGTGCTGTTTCTTCCGCGAGCTGTACGCCCCCTTGATGCCAGAGGATGTCAAAATGCTACGGGGCGTGGCTGCGGGTGGGAGTTCATCGGCTGGCCGTCCTATGTACGGCAAATAGGCAGTGGACGTAATCGTCCGACTCGACCGCAGTCGGACCCAACCCGGGAGTCCAGCGATGGCCAAGAAGACATTCAGTCCGGTCGAGCAACACGTCGAAAAAGCTGTGCTTGGCGTTGCCGCGCTGATCCTGGTAGTGGTAGCGGCGATTTTCCTGGTGAGCACGCCCAACACGGTCGTGGTGGGCGGGCAGGACCGCGGACCCGACGAGGTCGGACAGGCCCTCAAAGCCGAGGCGGATAATCTCCGTCGCAGACTGCAAACCGCTCAGGCGGAAACCGAGGCCGTGCCCGATTTCCGTGGGAGCCTGCTCACGGCAAGAGAACGAGGGCCGCTGGGTATGGTTGCAGGGATCAGCCGCCAGTTGCGGCTGGTGACCGGTTTCGGCGCGGAAGTGCCCGATATAGCCGACATCGAGGATCAGGGCGGCAAGATCACGCTTGCCGAGGTTATCGCCTGTAGCACTCCCGCGGCGCGTGCCGGCAAGTTGCTGGGCGTGCCGGTCGAACCGGTGGTTCTCGCGCTGGAGGCGGGCGGACGGACGGACTTGCAAGGGCAGGACAGTGTCCTCGCGGAGCGCGAACGACAACTCCGGATGGAGCTCGGCGAGATCATCGCTGAGGATATGTACTGGGTCTGCGTGGCCACCAAGTTCGACTTGGAAACACAGCGCGAGGCCATGAAGCAGAAAGGCTATGAGACCGGACGCACCGACATCATGGTCACCCGCTTTGAGCTCCAGCGCCAGCAGCTCCAGCCCGATGGCACGTGGTCCGACTGGCGGGGCGTGGAAACACACCAATCCGTGGTGCTGCCGCCAGCTCCGGATGTGGCGATCGGGTCGGACGACAAGCTCCCTTCGTACCAGTGGGAGTTGGTCCGAGCCTACAAGGACATCATTCAGCGATACCAGCCCGATATCCTACACCCCCAGTTTGACGCGGAGTTTCACGCGGGCGATCAGCCCGAGCCCCCTGATCTCCCGGGCCTGAAGGAGAGGCTTGCCGAACTTGGCACCACGGGCGCGTCTGGCGTCGGCGGCTTGACCGGCCGGATGATCGGGTCAAGTTTTGGCTCCAAAACTGGGTTTAGCAGCAGCCGCGGGCCAAGCGGCTATGACGTGGATGCGGATAAGTTCAAGATGGGCGGAGGGGCACCAAGCGCCGGTCCGCCAAGTCGCTTTGATCGTGGCCCCACGGGCGGCCCGGCCAGATCCGTCCCGGGCGGGGCTCCCCAGGACCTGGTCGAGAGGCGCAAGCAGT
The DNA here is from genome assembly GCA_965602375.1 of uncultured Phycisphaerae bacterium. Taxonomy (GTDB): domain Bacteria; phylum Planctomycetota; class Phycisphaerae; order UBA1845; family DATKUK01; genus DATKUK01. The sequence goes on from CBFCZG010000009.1 coordinate 10,272, forward strand.
TCAAAGAGGCCGAAGAGGCTTTTGAGAGGGGCGATTTGGATGAGGCATCACGCCTCGCCCAGGAGGTCCGTGGCAAGTTGCCCGAGCCGCTCGAGCGGCAATTGGACAAACTGGTGGTCAAGATTGATGAGGCGCTGCGCGAGCGGGATCGCAAACGGGTGGAGGCGGAACTGGATCGCATCCGAGGGCGACAGTTGGCCGAGCAGGAGGGCAGGTTGGCTGAGTGGTTGGAGCAGCAACGCCGCAAGGAGGATTTTCTCTGGGCGTATGACCTCTCGATTACGCCAGGCCGCACCTACCGTTACCGTTCGCGAGTGTTCCTGTACAACTGGTACGTGGGGGTGGTTTCTCGAGTGGTTGACCGGGCCGACGCTGTGAAGATCCAGTTGGTCGGCCGGTGGTCGGACCCGTCTGAGCCCATCGAAATCGAGGATGACACCTACTTCTACCTCGCCTCGGGCAACTCAGCGACCAAGGAAGCGCGCGTCGACGTCTATAAGTGGTTCCTGGCCCAATGGCACAAGCAGCAGTACCGCGTCGAGGTGGGTGAGCCGATCGGCGGCACTAAGCGGGTGCGGATCATGCAGCCCGACGGCATGCCGTCCGAACGGCCGATCGAGGTCGACTTCCGAACCGGCGCGGTGGTCGTAGACCTCGATTTCGATCGAGATGCGACGGTAATGGCGCCGGCCGCGGGGGGGGCGGGCCAGTTCGAATTGAAGACCAGCCCGGGCGCCCTGGCGATGGTGTACCTCGATTCGGACGGCAGCCTGGCGGAGCGGCTCAGTGTGTTGGACAGCCAGGATCCCTGGCGCGCACACCTGAACAGCGAAGTCCGCTCGGTACGGCCCACGCGGCGAGTCGACGTGCCACGGGATACTGGTAGGCAGCCGTCCAGGGCCGTCGGCCGACAGCCCCGTGTCGACCGCCGTTCTCGGGGCCGCACGATCGACGTCGACGCCGGCAAGACCGGCGGTCGGCGCCGCTATTAAGGGTCTCTTCGGCCCCCGACGGGGTGAGCATCACCGCCCGACTGTTACCCACGGCGTTTTTCCCATTGAAAACCTTGCCGCGGGGGCTACACTGAGCGGCTATGCCGGGGCTTGCAGGTGGGGGCAATCCGGTGCGGTGTAGCGACTGAGCAATCGGTTCACTCCAGGCCGTTGGCTGAAGGAGGAGAATCTGTGAGACGACATAATGCCCTCCGAGCGGCGGCGATCGCAACCATTGTCGTCGGCGCCTTTGGGATTGCAGCAGAAGCTCAGACAGCCGATGAGGCATTGGCTGCCGCGATCGCCCTGTACAACCAGGGGCAGTATGACAAAGCCCATCAGGCCCTGGTAAACATCGATCCCGCACAACTCAGTGACGGTGCGCGCGCCCAGCGCGAGGAATACCTCGAGAAGGTCGAGATCGCACGCAACCAGTATGCCAAGGCGCGACAGGATAAGATCGACGCCGACAAGGCTTTGGACGCCGGCGATTTTAAGAAGGCCGAAACGCTCTATAGGGCCGTACTGGACAACCCGTATGCGCCCTCGGCCATGAAGAGCAGCGCGAAACTGGCCGTGGCGGTCATCGCCGAGAAACGCAAGCTCGAATCCGGCAAGTCCGCCGCGCAGCCCGCAGACGCCGATCTTCCGGCGGCGGCGGCCCCGGTCGCGCCGGCCGAGTCGAAACCGGCCGCCCAGCCGCCCGAGCCGGAACCGGTTGCCGAGCCCGCGCCGCCGGTGGTCCGTCGCGCCAAAGTCGAAAGACGCCCCGCAGTTTCATCCAGCCCGCCTGCCGTCGAGGCGTCTGAGCCTGTCGCCGGCACCGCGGCAAACATGGTCCAGCGTATTCGTCAGCGCAAGCAGCTCAACTGGCAGAAGGCGGTGGCTGAGTACCGCGCGCTTGAGGCAGATGTCCGCAAGGACCTCGTCGAGCACAACTTCTCCCAGGCCATGCAAAAAGCCCAGCGCGCCCGGCAGGTGGCCGAAGCGGCCAAACGCTTCGCCGAGCCGCGCACCCTGTATGAAGATCTGGTTGCCGAGGCGGAGGCCCTGGCACACTTCGTCGCCGATCAACAGCAGCGCTATGAAGAGCGCCAGGTCCAGCAGCAGTTGGACCAGGTTCGCCAGGCGCAGGCCGAACGAAGCCGCCAGCAACACGAGGCCAAGGCCAAGCGCGTTGGATACCTGATGGACCAGGCCAAGCAGCTGGCCGACGAGCACCGCTACGACGAGGCCACCAGCGCTCTGGAAGAGTTGCTGGCCATCGAACCTACTGACGAGAAGGCTCAATTCTACCTTGACGTATTGGAGGACCGTGCTTCGTTCCGCAGGCAGGGGCGCCTCAGAGAAGACCTGGTTAAGCAGACGCGGGCCAACCTGGTGGGCGTGGAGGAGGCCAAGGTTCCCTGGTACAAGGATGACGGCTTCCGGTACCCCAAGAACTGGGCGGAAGTTTCGGAGCGTCGCAAGCGCTTCGGCGCCGGCGCCGGGGCGGGGTCCGAGATGGACCGCCTCGCACGAGAGAAACTCGCCGAAGTGCTGGGCGAGTTAAACTTCCAGAATGCCACGCTCGAAACCGTGATCGCTCAGCTTCGGGCGATTAACGATCTCAATATCCAGGTCAACTGGAATGCCCTGGAGTTTGCGGGGATCGACCGCGACACCGAAATCACTCTGCAACTCAAGGGGATCACCCTCGAGAAGGCGCTGCGGGTGATCCTGGACGACGCGCAGGCGCTGGTCGGCATCCCGCTGAGTTACGTGCTGGACCAGGGGGTATTGACCGTCTCGACCGACGATGATCTCCAGCAGCAGCTCGTGACGCACCTGTACGACGTCCATGATCTTCTGCAGACGCGTCCCAACTTCTACGAGCCGCCCGACTTCGATGTGGACGTCGGTGAGGGTGGGGGGGGCGGCGACGTCTTCGGAGAAGTCGACATCGAGGAGGAAGAGGAGGATCCGGTCGAGCGCTTGCGCACGCTCCTCATGAATGTGATCGCGCCGAATACGTGGCAGGAAACAGCCGGCGGGCTCGGCTCCCTGGAAATCCTCGAAGGCATCCTGGTCGTCACCAACAGCCCCACGGTGCACCGCGAGGTGTTCGATCTGCTGGGCAGAATGCGTGATCAGCAGGCCGTCCAGATCGCCGTCGAGGCCCGGTTCATTACCGTAACCGCCAATTTCCTGGAGGAGATGGGGCTCGACCTGGATATTGTCCTCAACAACGGCAACGCCGGCTACGATCGCGGAATGCTGGGCCAGGCTACGTTGCGAGATCCGGCCACCGGCGCGGTGCTGCTGGTCCCTCGCCAGAACAGCCGACTCGGTTTCCTGCCTACGACGCCTGCGGCGGGGACGGCCTTTCCGGTGGGCGCGTTTCCGCAGCAGCCCTATGGGCAGCCCGGTCTGGTGCCGGGCGTGGGACAGGTCGCGCCGCATTCGTCTCAATGGACGCCCGTGCCCTTCCAGCAGAACACCATCGGCTTGGCCTCGCCGTCCGGCGCGCCGACCAACGTTCCCGGAGCGAATGACATTATCAACAACGTCGTGAACAATCCGGCGCTCAATGTCTTTGGCTCCTTCCTCGACAATCTCCAGGTCGATTTCCTACTGCGGGCTACTCAGCTCGATCAGCGGTCGAGCGTGTTGACCGCGCCCAGGGTCACGTTCTCCAACGGGCAGGCGGTCTGGCTGGTCGTTCAGGAGTCGGTCCAGTACGTCAGCGATCTGGATCCGGTCGTGCAAGAGAACGTAGGCCTCTTCGATCCGGAGACCGAGAGCGTCAACACCGGCACCCAGATATGGCTCCAGGGCAGCGCATCGGCCGACCGCCGCTACGTGACACTGACGGTCCAACCGACCGTCTCCCGGCTGGTCGATCTGAGCAACTTCATCCCGAATATCGGATCGAGTACCGCGGCAACCGGCATCCTTCAGTTGCCGACCGTCCAGGTGACCAGTGTGGCCACGACCGTCACCGTTCCCGATGGCGGCACCTTGCTCATCGGCGGGCAGAAACTCGCCGACGAAACCGAGATCGAGGCCGGTGTGCCTATTCTCAGCAAAATACCGTTACTGAAACGGGCATTCAGCAACCGCAGCAAGGTCAAGAACGAGCAGGTGCTCCTGATTCTGATCAAGCCGTCCATCATCATTCTGCGCGAGCAGGAGGAGTTGGCCTTCCCACGCCTCTCCACCGCTGGGATATGATCAGCACACCCACCTGCAAGCGACGCAGGTGTGTGTCTGCCGCGGTCCTTCGACAGAAGGGGGCCGCCGAAAGTGCAGCCTTGGCAGGACGATGCCATAGCGCGCCGGTAGCAGTTTGGGCGATCGCTGTCGCAGCATCATGGGCGGCTGTTGAGGCGACGGTTCAGCCCACCTCCTCGCCTCGATCGTACGACGGTCAACGCACCGAGCCTGCCGAAGCGGATGAACGATCTATAGGTGAAGCCACCACCCGTTCCCCCCAAACTGACCAGGCGCCGGCCGCTCAACCACCCCTGGTCATCAGACTGGACCGTTTCGGTCGGTGCGAGCTGGATGGGCAGCCGGTGGAGAGGATTCTCCTGCGACAAGAGCTCCGAGAAGCGCTGACCGTCCGTGCGGTGCCGACCGTCCGGCTTGTCATAGCTGCCGGCGCCTTGCCCGAAGACGCCGAGGAACTGGCCGATATCGTGCGAGACTGCGGCCTGGACACCGGCCGAGTCGAAACCCAGCAGGCGGAAGCCACGCCCATGCCGTCAAGCGACCGGCAGGCCGCTGCGCGGTTCTTTCGAGGTCAGCTTGACCTGCAACGCACGCTATGGGAGCGTATCGGTCAGCAGCAGCAACGGCTGACTGAGACCTTCCACGACCGCTGGGCCGACGTGCGCCGGCGGGTCTCTTCGATTGCGCATCATGTGGCGCCTTTGCGCCTGCAACTGGACGATCTTGTGCGTCGCACGCCGGCCACAAGACCCGTTCGATAAGTAGTCTGCCGGCACCGCCGAGCCGCCTCGCACGCAGCATAGGACGTGGAATCGACCTCGAGCGGCGAGCCCTGCGTCGGATCGCCGGCACTGAAACGGAAAGTGACTGCCCCGCCCGAGCCATCCGCTGATCAGGATGTCTGCCTGCCGACGCGATGGCGCCGCCACCGGCTGGCCATGGCGATTGTGGTTGCTGTCACCCTTGCTGCTCTGGTGGGGGTCCTCGGCGCGGCGGGCCCGCTCGATCGCGAGGCTGTCCTGGCGGTCGCCCGGGTACAACTGCTGCTGATGGCGGCGGTCGTGCCTATCGCCGCCTGGTCGGCAAACACACGCCTCGACGTGCTGTTCCGCGCGGGACCCACCACAGACACGTTCGCAGTCGTTGTGTTGGTGGTGGCCGTCCTGAGCCCCGACGTCACCGTCTGGCAGGCGCTCGGCGCGTACCTCCTGGTAGCTGCTGTGGCCCTGGCCGGCATGGGTGTGATGGCGTCGTGTCGTGTCGCTGGTCCAAGCCGGTTGGCGGCTGCATGCTCTGCGTTCGCCCTGTTGGCCGCCGGCGCTGCCGGGGTTCTGGTGCCTCTACCGGTCAAGATCAACGTCGATCTGGCCCTGCAAGACCTGCTCGGGGTGCGCCCGACGGCCTCGGGTTGGCTGACGACTCTCGTGGTCGTTGCCGCGGCTGCCGGTATGACGTGGGCGGCCGGTTACCTCGTCGAGTCTCGACGACGCACTATGGCTGAATGAGGACCGGCGCCGTTGCCGCTTCGTTCGCGGCGACGATGCCGAACGACTTTCTCGGTCAATGCTCCACGAACGGGTCGACGTGCCGACCCAGGTGCGCTGCGAGCATCTGGCAATACGTCTGCTCGTGCTCCATGAGCATCGCAAGGAGCCGATCGCGCAGCAGCCACCCGCCATCGTCGCGCCGCCACGTCAGCACCGAGCCGAACGTCACGTGTAGCACCTGCCGAGCGTCGTGTTGGTCCACCAGACTTGGCAAATCCTCGTCTCGGATCGCCTCGGTCGGCGCTACCCGGGCCAGGTCTGCGGAGATGTGATAAGTTGCCTTGTCCGTATCAAAGCGGTCCCGGGCGAAGTCGAGCACCTCGCGAAACAACCCGGGAACCTTCGTAGCAGCCACGCGAAGAGCCTCCAGGTAGCTTGTACCGGCCGTCTTCACGTGTACCAGGTCCCCGGCGTGTCTGGCTACGATCGGATAGATGCTGAACTTGTCGCTGCCCGAATGAATGCTGATCTTGTACGGGCCCAGGTGCCGTGCGATCGCTACGTGGCCTATCAGCTGCCTCTCGAAGCGGTGCAGATCGCCCCTGTAGTCCACTCCCTTTTCGAACTCACCGACGAACCGCGGAGCCAGGCTTACGCATCGCACGCCAAGCCGCTTCAGCTCATTGGCTACGAAATAGTGCTCCAACAGGCTGGTCGGCGTGGTCGTCTCGTCTACCGACATCTCCAACTCGAAGCGATCGCCCGCCCGCAACGCCAGATGGCGAGCCAGTTTGCACACGTGAGCGACGGCCGAGCCGTACTTCACGCCGGCCCGCAGCACGTCCTCGCGGTCGAAGCACAACACCATCCCGCCCGGCAGGGCGAACCTCTTGCCGGCGTAGGCGTCCATCCAATCGCTCGACGTCGACTCCAACTTGCTCCACGGCAAGGCCCCAAACTTCTCCGCCAGACGCCCTGCGTCGTCGGTATCGGCCGCATTGTCGACGTGGTCGGACGGATCGATCGTGAACATGCAGAACCCGGCTGCCAGGGTTGCTTCGATGTCGTCGATCGTCTTGAGATGGTCGGCGTCGGCTCCGCTCGGCTGTCGCCACCCCGCCTGAAACACGCCCCACGTCGCTGCGTCGATCACGTCCTGCGGCGTTCGCTCGGTGCGCGCCAGTTCGCGGATCGACTGCTGCGCGAAGATCGGCGCCACGTCCGTTCCCATCACCGCACGCACATGGCCCGGCGTGGCCAGACCGAGCCGATCGCCGAGTCCGACCGACTTGGTCAACCCGACCAGGCTCGGACCCGTCCAGCGGATATGCCGGCGGAGAGCACCCGCGTTGGCGGCATGAGTCGGGCAGATCTTGGCCGTTACGTCGGCTTCGTCGATGTGGCCGGTGACCTGGTCACCCTCGAAGTCAGTCGGTACGGTCGACGAAGCCCCCGCCGACCACACCAGCGCCAGCCGCTTCTCAGCCCCCTTGCGTAACAGGAAGAACGCGACGCCGTGGCGGGCCACGATGGATTCGCGGTATACCTCACCGCCCGTCAGGGCGCCGAACTGCCGCGCGAGCTTGCCCGCCGCCGGAGAGTCGGCGGCGATATCCGCCGCTTGATCGGACATGAGTGCGTGCACGTCTGTCATGAGTTTCTCCCATCAGGTCCGGGCCGCGAGACGTGCGACGCCGATCACCTGTCGTATCGCAGGGGCAGCCGCCTATACTACCGTCCTTACACCCGTCAGGCGAGACGCCAAGCGCCGCCGCAGATGGCTTGCACCGACGTGTCAGGTCCCTCGACTGCGTGCCAATACTCTCGGGTACGGAGGGGGCAGTGTCTTGACATGGCCGCGTGGCTTGCGGTACCGTGAATAACGCTTAATTCCGCCATAAAAGGGCAGGTAGCTCAGGCGGTAGAGCATGCGGCTGAAAACCGCAGTGTCGGCGGTTCGACTCCGCCCCTGCCCATAAGTGCCCGCAGCCACGTGTCGCTGCGGGCATTTCGCTTCAGCAGGGCGTCAGATGCTCAACCGGGCCTTTTCCGCCTTTTGGGTATTGACACGTCGGTGAGCCGTCGACTATAAAATATAGGTTGGGAGGTACTTGAGATGGTGCTTTACGGTGCAAGTTCCAGCCGCTATTTTTCGTGGTTTGGGTTTGCGCCGTCGGCGCGTCTCGGGGCCTAGCGGCCGTTCGCGATCAGTAGCAAAACCCCAGGACGCACGCGGCAGTGAGTCCTGGGGTTTTTTCTTTGGCGTGCGTATGAACCAGGCAGGAAGAGGGCCATGTTAGACATCAAATTCATCCGCGAACACGTCGACGAGGTCCGGCAGGCGGCCATTGACAAGCACATAGCCTGCTGCCTGGATGAGTTGATCGAGATCGATCAGCAGCGGCGCACGATCCAGCAGCAACTCGATGGGCTTCGGCGCGAGCAGAACGAGACGGGCCCGAAGATCGCCCTCTACCGCAACCCCAAGAGCAAATTCTACCAGCAGGCCGTCGCCACGGGCCAAACGCCCCAGGCCCTCGCCGCCGAGGCCCAGCAACTCGTCGAGCAGATGTCGACCATCAAGACACGCATTAAGCAGCTTGAAGATGAGGATCGCCAGATCCAGCAGCGGTTCGACCAGCTCATGTTGACCGTTCCGCAGCCGGCCGACCCCGGTGTGCCGGTCGGCGAAACCGATGCCGACAACGTCGAGGTCCGTCGTGTGGGCGAACAGCCGAACTTCGCCTTCGAGCCCAAGGACCACGTGCAGTTGGCCACCGCCTTGGGGATGCTCGACATCGAGCGGGGCGTCAAGCTGGCCGGCACGCGCAACTACGTGCTGCGGGGACCTGGGGTCCAGCTCCATCACGCAGTCCTCAGGCTTGCGTTGGACATGATGATCGAGCGCGGCTTCGAGCCGTTGCACGTGCCCGTGCTCGTCCGCGACGCGATGATGTACGGCACGGGCTACTATCCCGGCGGCGAGGAACAGGCCTATCGGTGCGAACGCGACGAACTCAGCCTGGTGGGCACCGCCGAAGTATCGCTGACGGCCTACCACTGTGACGAAATCCTCGACGAGGGTGCGCTGCCCCGCAAGTACGCGGCGCTGAGCCCTTGCTTCCGGCGTGAAGCCGGTGCAGCCGGCAAGGACACGTACGGCCTGTATCGCATCCATATTTTCGACAAGGTCGAGCAGGTCATCGTCTGCCGCGACGACCGACAAGTCAGCATCGAACATCATGAGGAAATCCTCGCCAACGCCGAGGCCGTCATGCACAAGCTGGAACTGCCGTATCGCGTCGTCAACGTGTGTACGGGTGACCTGGGCATCGGTCAGGTGCAGAAGTTCGACATCGAGACCTGGATGCCCAGCCGCAAGGCCTACGGCGAGACCCATTCGGCCAGTCGTTTCTACGAGTTTCAGGCCCGGCGTCTCAACCTGCGATACCGCGACGGGCAGCGCAAGGTGCGCTTCTGCCATACGCTCAACAATACGGTGATTGCCTCGCCGCGGATCCTGATTCCTTTGATCGAGATTCATCAGCAGGCCGACGGGAGCGTCCGGATCCCGCAGGCTCTTCGAACCTACATGGGCGGACTCGAGAGAATCGAGCCAACCCGGTCGGCAGGAGGAGGGTAGAACCATCAGACGTCGGGCGCCGACAATTCGTCATCATCCCCGGGGGTGGCAGGAGAATGGCGGCGCGGCAGCCCGATGGGATGCGCCCTTCCCGCAGGGCGCGCCGCATGGCCGAGCGACGATGTTGTTTAGGTAGCCACCCGCGCCGACCCGGGCAGCCTGCGTAAAGGACGTGCCCGCCGGCAGCGAGGTGGCCCGCACCGACGAGGAGTTACTGGCGACCTGACAACATCGTGTAATTCAAGGAGTATAGAACCATGATCGTCGTAATGAAGCCAGGCGCGTCGCAGGAGCAGATCGACCATGTCATCCAACTGGTCCGCCGTGCCGGCCTGAAGGATCACCCCATCTACGGTACCGAACTGACGGTCATCGCCTGCTTAGGCGATAAGCGAAACCTTGATATGAGTGCGATCGAGAACGCCTCGGGTGTTGATCGCACCATGCCCATCCTCTCGCCCTATAAGCGGGCCAGCGTCGAGGTGCAGGTCGAGCCCACGGTCGTCCCGCTGGGTGCGGCCGGGTCCATCGGCGGCAGCCATTTCGGCGCCATCGCCGGTCCGTGCAGCGTCGAGGACCGCAAGTGTCTCATCGAGGTTGCCCACGCCGTCAAGGAAGCCGGCGCCGTCGGCCTTCGCGGCGGAGCGTTCAAGCCGCGGACCGATCCCTACAGCTTCCAGGGACTGGGTGAGAGCGGGCTGGAGTTGCTGGCGCTGGCCGCCGAGGAGACCGGTCTGGCCGTTGTCACCGAGGTGATGAGCCTCGAACAGGTCGATCTGGTCGCCCGCTATGCCGACGTCCTCCAGATCGGCACACGCAACATGCACAACTTCAACCTGCTCCAGCGAGTCGGGCAAAGCAGCAAGAGCGTTCTGCTCAAACGCGGCTGGAGCGCTACGCTCGACGAGTTTCTGCTCGCCGCCGAGTACATCCTCAACGAGGGCAACGGCAACGTGATCCTCTGCGAGCGAGGCATCCGCACCAGTGAAGACTACGTCCGCAACACCCTGGCGTTGGGCATCATCCCCGCCGCCAAGCGCCGGAGCCACCTGCCCATCATCGTCGATCCGTCGCACGGCACCGGCCACGCCTATATGGTTCCAGCTATGTGCCGGGCCGCGCTGGCCGCCGGCGCCGACGGTGTCCTGGTCGAGGTGCACCCCGATCCCGAGCACGCGTTGACAGACGGCGCGCAATCGATTACGCCGGATGCGTTTGCAGATGTCATGTGCGACCTGCGTAAGATCGCGCCGGTCGTGGCCAAACGCATTGAGTAGTTGGTGTCGATGACGCAGACAGCCGCAGCAACAGCCAGGCAACCCACCACCCAAGCCAAGCCCATCATGAGGCGACTGACCCGGCTGCTGCTGCGGTTTCGATGGCTGCTGGCCGCGGTTGTGACGCTCCGTCTGGCCGGCATGGGAATGGAACTCCTGGCCGCCCTGATCATTCGCAACGGCTTCAACCGGATCGATACGCTGGGTGACATCGTCGACATCATCGACGTTGGCTTCTGGCAGGCTTTCCGCGACCCGCCCAACGCCTTGTTGGCCGAAATCCGCACGCTGGCTGCAATCATCATCGTGGTAGCCGTCGTTGGCGGCGTGTTCGGATTTGCCACCCGGATCGAGCAGACGCGCCTCAGCCAGAGGGTGGTCCGTCGCCTGCGGTCTCGCCTCTACAGCACGCTACAGAAACTGTCCTTCGGCTACTACGACCGCAACGTGAGCGGGCAGATCATCAACCGCGTCACCGGCGACGTCCGCAACGTCCAGCGCTTCCTGACGAATTCGCTCCTCTATGTGTTCGAGTGCATCTTGCGCCTGGTGGGCTATGGCGCGATGATGATCTACATCAATTGGAAACTGACGGTGCTCTCTCTGCTGCCTACGCCGTTTGTTGTACTCGTCATGATCTATATGGGGCGAAGGCTCCGTCCCGCTTTCCGCGTCACCCGCGAAGCCGAGGACGGTATGATCACCGTGCTTCAGGAGAACATCGCCGGCGTACGCGTGGTCAAGGCTTTCGGTCGTCAGCACTACGAGATCGAGCGATTCGGCTTCGCCAATCAGGACGTGTATGGCAAGACGGTTCGGGTCGCGTCCCTCTTTGCCTTCTTCATTCCGACCATTCGACTCATCGCCAGCTTCAGTCTGATCCTGATGTTCGCCTATGCGGCCTGGTCCATGATCGAAGGTGAATTAAAGGTCGGTGACCTGGTCTTCTTTGCCGCGGCCCTCGGCATGATCGTCGAGAGCGTCAGGGGCCTGGCCCAGACATCCAATATCTACCAGGAAGCCATGGCCAGCGGCGAGCGCGTCTTCGAGATCCTCGATGCCAGGTCCGAGGTCGAAGAGAGAGCCCATGCTCGGCCCTTGCCGGACGGCAGGGGCGAGGTTGTGTTCAACCACGCCACCTTTGGCTACGACCCGCACAGCCCTGTCCTCCATGACATCGACTTTGCGGTAGCGCCCGGCGAGGTCATGGCCGTCGTAGGACCCACCGGGTCCGGCAAGACCACGCTGGTCAACCTTCTGCCGCGATTCTACGACCCGCAGGAAGGACGTGTTCTTATCGACGGGACTGACCTGACCGACCTGCGCCTGGCCGACTTGCGCGAGCAGATAGGTCTGGTCTTCCAAGAGACGTTTCTGTTCTCGGACACCGTAGCCAACAACATCGCCTACGGCGCCAACGCGGCAACCATGGAACAGATCGTCCATGCGGCCGAGATCGCCCGGGCGGCCGAATTCATCGAGGAGCTCGACGAGGGCTATGACACCGTCATCGGCGAGCGAGGCGTGAGCCTGTCCGGCGGGCAGCGCCAGCGCCTGGCTATCGCCCGCGCCATCGTTACCAACCCACGTATCCTCATCCTCGACGACGCTCTGGCGTCGGTCGACCCCACCACCGAACAGGAGATCGTCTCGGGCCTGGGTGGAGTCTTTGCCGGCAGAACCGTGTTCGTCATCGCCCATCGTCTCAGTGCCGTCATGCAGGCCGATCGCATCGTCGTACTGGACAACGGACGCATCACGCAGATCGGCATCCACCGCGAACTCATGCAAACCGATGGCTACTATCGCACCATGGCTCGATTGCAGTTGATGCAGGACGGGCATCCGGAGGCCGTGTAACCAATGCCCGATGCGGCGACCAGAGCTTACAATCGCCTCGAAGAGGCCCACAAGAAGCCGCTTGACGTTGCGATCATCCGGCGAATGTGGGACTACCTCCGCCCCCATCGCCGGGCCGTCCTGGTCAATACCATGCTCGCGCTGTTCGGGGCCGGACTCGAGTTGGTCGTGCCCAAGGTGGTCCGGCACCTCATCGACGTCGACATCAAGGCCAATCAGGATTTCACGGCCGTGTTGGGTTCACTGGCTGTGCTGCTTGTGCTGTTTTTCGGCAGGTGGCCGGTGACCTGGTTCTCCATCAGGCGGAACGTGACCCTCGGCGAGTCGGTCGTTCGAACGCTGCGAAATGACATCGTCGCCCACCTTCAGCGGCTCAGCATGAGCTACTTCGATCGCACCAAGCTCGGGCGAATCATCGCTCGGGGCACCAGCGACGTCCACGCCATGCGCCACACGTTCGTCTGGGCGACACCTCGATTGGTGGCCGTTGTGGCGATCCTGCTGGGCGCGCTGATTATGATGGCGACGTCCAACATCAGGCTCTTCGCCGCCTTGGCCGGGTTGGTGCCGGTGTTGGCGGCGTCCAATCACCTGTTCCGAAAGAAGGTCAGCACCGCCTGGCGCGACGTCCGCGAATGGACCAGTCGCCTGACGGCCAACGTCGCCGAGAATATATCGGGCATCCGTGTCGTCCAGGCGTTCACCCGCGAGGAGGAAAACCTCGCCGCCTTCGACGATATTCAAGCACAAGTCGTCGCAAGCCACATGCGGGCCGCCAAGGTTTTCGGTGTCTACATGCCCACCCTCGAGGTGATCGGCGCCTTCGGCAAGGGCGTCATCCTGCTCTATGGCGGATGCCTCGTCGCCCGAGGCAACTGTACGATCGGCACCCTGGTCATGTTCCTGATGTACTACGACATGTTCTTCGGCCCGATTCGCCACATCGGCGAGATCTACAATGACGCCCTGCACGCGATGGCCGGCGGCGAACGCATCTTTGCCTTGCTCGATACCCCGCCCAGTATCGTCGATCGACCTGACGCCATCGAGCTGCCCGACGTGGACGGGCATGTCGTCTTCGACAACGTCACCTTCGGCTATGACCCCGCCATCCCCGTCCTGCACGAAATCAGCTTTGAAGTCCGGCCCGGTCAGACCATCGCACTGGTCGGACCGACCGGGGCCGGTAAGAGCAGCATCGTTAACCTCGTCTGCCGCTTCTACGAGCCGCAGCAGGGCTTCATTCGCGTCGACGGTACCGAAATCCGCGATATGAGCTTTACCAGCCTCCGCCGACACATGGGATTCGTCCAGCAGGATAACTTCCTCTTCGCCGGCACCGTCGCCGACAACATCCGCTATGGCCGCCTCGACGCAACGGAAGACCAGATCGTCGCCACGGCCAAGGCCCTCGGCAGCCATGACGTCATCGCCGCCTTGCCCGATGGCTACCAGACCATGGTGGCCGAGCGAGGTGAATCGCTCTCTCTCGGCCAACGACAGCTTGTCTGCTTCACGCGGGCCATGCTGGCCGACCCCAGCATCCTCATCCTCGACGAGGCCACCAGCGCCGTAGACAGCGAGACCGAGATGAAGATACAACTCGCGCTGCGCCGCCTGCTGGCGGGGCGTACCTCCTTCGTCGTCGCGCACCGGCTGAGCACGGTCCGTCACGCCGACATGGTGCTGGTGGTAGACGGGGGCAGAATCGTCGAACGAGGCACCCACGAGGAACTACTCGCAGCCGACGGACCCTACCGACGACTGCACGATCAGTTTGTGCGGACGTAAACCCCCAGTGCGTCAGGCGCTGTTGTCATCGGTGTGCGCCGTCTGTGCCCGGGCGGTCAGCGCCGGGTTCGCCCCCCGTTGCCCCGTTCTCGGCCGGTCGCCTCGAAGATCGACTGCGTTTTGAGCACCGTCAGATCGTCTGGAAACACGTGAAACGCCTGCACGTGCAGTTCCGTGCGGCGCGCCTCGCAGTCCAGATAGATGAACGGCGCCAGCCCGTTGCTCGCCCACTGCTCGAAAGAGGCGAACATGCCGCGGTTGCGGCCGGTCCGCACCAGGTCCTTGTATGTGGCGCGGAAGAGGTGTTCTGTCATCCGCTCGACCTGGCTGGAAACGATGTAGTGCCGCCCGCTGGCGAAGTCGACGTCGTGGTCCCGCTCCCCTCGGAACGGAAAACTGGTCAGCAGGCCCCGGTCCGGCAGAAGATCGCTCTCCACCGCTACAAGCTCGGTCAGCGACCACTGCCCGGAGTGCACCGTTACCACGTGTGACAGGCCCGCAATCCACACGCTCGCGTGGTAGAAAGGCTGGCTGAAGGTCTGGCTCCGATCGATTCGGAACAGCTCCGGGTGCAGCGCGCGGTCGTAAAGGAAGAAGCTCAGTTCCGCTACAGCGTGTTTTGTACGTCCCATTTCCACAGTCATACCTACCGGTTCCGGGCGTCCTAGGAAGGTGCCGCCTAACAATCCAGGCTATTATACCCAAGTGGCAATCTTGCTGTTGTAAAAAATCCGGCAGCACTCACCGGCTGGCCCAGAACGCCCAAATCTCAGCCTCGTCAGGCCGGCACAGGAGGCTGATTGCCCCCATTGACCTACGTAAGCGTCGTTCTTGGTGTTCGCTGCCAATCCCTGAGGGCGAAAAACGCACTCTCGTAGGCGCCGTGAACCTCTGAGAAGCCCCAGAGACCGCGTCCAGGCGGCGCTGGCCGTTCGGTAGGCCGCCTAGGCGGCTCTTTCAACGGGCAGGGGGGGGCTGGGTCTCGCCGGCAAATCGTCCCAGGGCCTTGGAATCAGGGAAGTTGCGCAAGGATCCGGCAGCGAAAGCCTCAGCCGCCTCTGCTCCCCCCTCCAACTGAATGACTCGGGCCAAAGCGGCTTCGACCGCCGACTCGTCTCCCCTTTCAAGCCCCACCTGCGCCAGCGCCAGCCCCACGTCCACCGATTCGCTGCACTCTGCCTCGGCGCGGTCGACCCAAGAGGCAAAGCCACTCGGGCGGGCTTCCGGCGACATGCTGAGAAAGCCCCACAGCAGCCGGGCCCACAACTCCTCTGTCCGAGCGCGGGCGGGCTGCTGCCCCCTGCCAGGCTCGGCTTCCTGGAGAATTCGCACTTGCTCAGCGGCTTTTGCTTCTCTCCCGTCCGCCAGGAGGTACAGCGCC
Organism: uncultured Phycisphaerae bacterium; assembly: GCA_965602375.1. Classification (GTDB taxonomy): domain Bacteria; phylum Planctomycetota; class Phycisphaerae; order UBA1845; family DATKUK01; genus DATKUK01. The sequence continues at coordinate 25,916 of CBFCZG010000009.1, forward strand.
ATGTCGCCTCGGACACGCCGGGCCGGTGCAGCCAGAGCGCTGCGGTCCGGTAGAACTGCCAAAGCCTCCTCAACCAGCGCCACCGCCTCGCCGGCTGTGCCCGCGGGCGACAAAAACGTGTACCACGCCTGCTCCTGCAAGGCCGACGAATGGGCCACGTCAAAACGCCCCCCAAGCCGCGCGTAAATGTCTGCGGCTCGTCCGGCGAAATGGGCCGCTTCCGCGGGGTCACCGCGCAACTGGGCCGCAGCCGCGGCGAGTCGGAACGTCTCCGGGACGGCTTGGTCCACGACGGCTGCATCGTCGCCGCCCTCCGCCAGCCGCTCGGCCTGTTGCAGCAGCCTGGCCACGGCGCCGTCGAAGCCCTCTTGCTGATGCAGTGCTTCCAGAGCCCTTCCCACGCTTGGGGCGATCGGACCGTCACGGAAAGTGTCGCGGAGGGCTGCGACACCCTCCCCCAGCTCTTCAGAGGTCATGTAGCCCAGCAGGCGGACGGCGGCCGTGGTGTCGGCACGCTTTGCCTGTCGAGCCAGCGTCAGCCAGCGACGGACCTCGACTCGCATGCGAGTCGCGAGGTCCTGCTCCCCCTGCATCTCCAACAGCCGTACTTGTACCTCCACCACGCTGGCCATCAACTCTCGGACATGGCCAAATCCCGGTGCCACGCGCTCGAGGTACCGACCGACGGCGGCGCCACGCTCGATCCACGTGCCTGCCGCCGCTACCTCAGCCGTCGTGGGCCTAGCTTCTTGCCCGCCCGGTGTAGGTGTTCCGCGCTCGGCGAGCGCCACCATTATCTCGAGGCGCCGGTGCAGGACCGCCACGTTCCTGGCCGGGTCTAGCTGCCCGTCAGCGGCGCGGTCGAACAACTGTTCAGCTCGCGTCAGATCGCCCGCACCTGCGGCGTTCATTCCCTCGAAGGTGGCTCTCGATGCACGCCAGTCACCCCACGCCAGCACCGTGCCCAAAGCTGCGGGGGCCAGCAACGCCACCGCTGCAAACGGTCGCCAAGTGACCGGCGCTGCAGCTGCCACGTCCGACGGTGAGCTGTCCTCGCGGGGGCACACGGCCCACGCCACCCCCAGCACGGTAGCCGCGACGGCGGGCAGGCCGGGCATCCGCAGCGCGACCTCGGTCGCCTGGCTCACGACTATGGCCAACGCACCCACCGCCAGCGAGGCGACGAACCAGCCGCCAGGCACCGCCTCTGCGGTCTGGCGGTGTCTGACCAGTCCGATCACCGTCACAAGCCAGCAGCCCGTCCAGAGAGCGCCACCGATCAGGCCGAGGTCGGCCAGCGCCTCCAGCCATTCGCAGTGGGCGTGGGAGACGATCTCGCCGGTGAGCACGGCAGGGTCGTGCCATCGGTCGATGTTGCCCATCTGCGGCGCCAGACGGCTGTACGTGCCGCCGCCATCGCCGGCTACCGGGTGCTCGGCAAACATGCGCAGCGCGTAACCCCACGTATAAGGGCGAAGGCGGACCGATGCCGCCCGGCCAAACGCGCCCGCGGCAATGTAAGTCAATACGGCAAAGCCACATACAGCCACCGCTGCCCCGAGCAGCAAAGCCTTGATGCCCCGACGTCTCAGCCACAGCCCCAGCGGAAGCAGCAGGGCGGCTAACAGTCCGAGCATCGCCCCGCGGGCCTGCGTCGATATCAGCGCCCACACCATCACGCCGCTGGCGATGATCGCACCAGCGGGCAGCAGCCTTGCCCACAGCGGTGGGGCGGTTCGTGCGGATGGTTGAGTCAAGCCGCTTGGTTGCCCGCCTGCGCGGTTAGGGCGATAGAACACCACCGCTGCCGCAGCCAGGCACAATGGCGTCAGAAGGATGGCTGCAAAGGGCAGGGGATTGCCCACCGGATACGACAGCCGCAGACCCGGGCTGCGAACGTGGTGATGGACCAAGCCAAGCGCCGCCGTCGTCGCCATGGCCGCTACCAGAAGTCCGCCGGCGATTCGCGCACCCCGTGGGCCGAGTCGGCGACCCAACACCACGCTCCACATGGCCCAGAACAGCATCGTGCCCGCATAGCCGGCCGCCTGACGCGGCGCAGACGACCACCCCACCGCCAACCCAGCCCAAACGACATACCCAACCAGCAATAGCTGCGAGATTGTGGATAGACTGAGTTGCTGCGACAGCCCGGCCGAGGAGCGTCCGCGCTGCTCAAGGAGCGACTCGCGATAGAAGATCGGCGCTGCCAGCCGGGCCAGCCAAGCAACGGCGGCCACGAGCATGGCCGCGCACGCGCCCAGCCGGAAGATGAGGCCCTTGATCTCGACCCCACGTAGCGTGGGCTGTGTGTAGTTCAGGCTGAGCAGGTCGACCAGCGGTTTGAACCACGACCCTTCGGCCCAATCGCGCATGCCGGGCTGCCAGCGCCCCTCGGGGGCGCAGACCAGCAGTCCGTTGCCGAACAACACCACACCCACCAGGATCAGCAGCAGGGCGAGTTCGACCTGATCGATGCGCGATCGAGCCGCCATGGCACTAGGCCTCGCCTCGGGCGGGCAGGTGGTCGAGCAGTTCTCTGACATGTTGGATCGTCAGGTCGGACTGCACCTGGTAGTCCTCGGGGGCCCAGTGTGATTCGGTCTGATCGTTCTTGACCAGGGCGGTCCGCATACCGAGCTTTTGGGGCGGGGCGACGTCGTATAGCGGTATGTCGCCGACAAAGAGCATTCGCTCGGGCGCCACGGGCGCGAACGCGTCGATGGCTGCCTGATAGATACGTGGGTCGGGCTTGCGATGCCCCACGCCCGAAGAGAACGTCGTGGCCTCGAAGTAGTTTGACAGCTCCAGGCGATCGAGCTGCTGCCGGCAGTAGGGCGGTGGGGCCATCACGTTGCTCACGATGGCCATCCGGTAGCCACGCCGGTGCAGAGCCGCCAGCGTCGCGGGCACATCCGGCAGGACATCGAGGCACTCGGTCCACGGCGACCAGAACAGGTCCTCCAAGCGGGCCAGCAGATCGGGTGCTGGCTTGACACCGCCGAGCTTCTTCAGCCAGGCCGCCAGTACGGCCGCCAGTTCCACTTCGCGGTGGTCCGGCGGCTGGTAGGCGTGGGTCTGCATGTCGTGCAGGATGTCGAGCAGGTCCTGAATGGCGCTGTCCGACGGCGCCAGACCGGTCGCGAACAGGTGGCGCGCGGCCCGCTCGGCGCCCTCGACCCAGGCGAGCGTCTGACGCGATACCTGCACCAGCGTGCCGCCCCAGTCGAAGAAGATCGCCTCAATATCAGTCAACATGACAGGCATTCTAGTCGGGCGGTGACCGTGCGAAAAGCGTACGGGCGTTTTGGCCGGCGACCCACCCGACTTTGTGTTCCACCGGCCGTTTCGCGTATAAGTAAGGGTAGAGGAGGTTCCAGACGTCGTGCATATTGCCAAAGTCAGGCTTCTAACCGACCGTTTCCCTACACGAGAGCGTTACCCATTCAATGTCCCGGTGCTGTGCGAGACCGGTGAGCTTGCCCTCGACTCGCCCGTTACGCTGCTGGTGGGCGAGAACGGCACGGGCAAATCGACATTGCTGGAGGCGATCGCCTATCGCTGCGGCATCTACATCTGGCGGGGTGAAGAGCGTGGCCGGTATCAGGCCAACCCATACGAGCGGCAGTTATTCCGCTTCATTGACGTGCAATGGACCAACGGCATGGTGCCCGGCTCGTTCTTCGCGTCGCAGATCTTCCGGCACTTCTCGCAGCTTCTGGACGAGTGGGCCTCGGCCGACCCGGGCGTGCTGGATTACTTCGGCGGCGAGTCGTTGATGACCAGATCGCATGGGCAGTCGCTGATGGCCTACTTCCAGAGCCGCTTTCGCGTGAGGGGATTGTACCTGGTCGACGAGCCGGAGACGGCCCTTTCGCCCGCCCGCCAACTCGAACTGGTGCGGCTGCTGGCCGACATGTCGCGCGACGGGCACGCGCAGTTTATCATCGCGACGCACTCGCCGATCCTGAT
>CBFCZG010000010.1:0-28961 GCA_965602375.1 uncultured Phycisphaerae bacterium
GGTCGACTACGTCGAGCTTGATCCCGCAGTGCTGCAAATGATGCATCTCTACCTGCCGCCCAGGGACGTTTCGGCCCTGGACGATCCTCGCGTGCGCGTCCATCACGCCGACGCGCGCCAGTTCGTCAAGCAAGCCGATGAAACCTACGACCTGATCCTCGCGATGCTTCCCTCACCCAGTTCGGTCCAGATCGCCAGATTTCACACCCGGCAATTCTTCCGCGAGGTGCGCGATCTGCTGGCCTCCGGTGGCATTTATGTCTTCACGGCTGATGCCCCTCCGGGCGAGCTCCATCCCGAATCACGCCGTTACCTGGCTTCGTTGGTGGCCACGTTGCGGACCGCATTCGAAGACGTGCTGGTGGAGTGGGGTGTCGCGCCTCGCATCTTCGCGTGCCGCACACGAGGTCGACTCACGACCGATCCCGGTGTGTTGGCGAGCAGGCTTCTGCGTCACGGCTGCGCTATCCCCGACCTGGAGCCAAGGCAGTCGTCAGACCTTAATCGTACGGCGCTCTACAGCGCCTTCTTCGCCGGCACCGATTGGCTTGCCCCCGACAAGGTCGCCCAACGGCGCAGCGAGATCGAAACATACGCGGGCGCCGCTGTCTATACGGATGTCCGGCCCGCCGCCTACATCGACTGGTTCACCTGGTGGGACAAGCAGCAGCGAGGTCCGTCAGCCCGGCTGTTCGAAGGTTTGCGGCGGATAGCGCCCTGGCATGTTCTGCTGGCGGCCGTGGCAGCGGTCGTCCTGTGGCAGGTGTTGCGCCTGGCCCTGTCGCGACATCCCGGCCCGTTTAGTGACGCTGTGCTCCTCTGCGTTGTCACAACGGGGCTATCGGCCATGGCCCTTGAGATCGTCCTGCTGTTCGCTTTTCAGAGTCTGTACGGCTACGTCTACCAGCGAGTTGCCCTGATCATTGCCGTGTTCATGTTTGGGTTGGTGGTGGGCAGTGGCGCGATGAATCAAGTCCTTCGTCGCCGTCCCGCTGGCTCGCCAGGCCTGCTGATTGCCATCGGCGTATTGATCGGATTGTCGGCCGCTGCGATCCCGGCGGTTCTGACCGGCCTGGGTCAGCTCCAGCACACGTCGCACGTAGAGCCGGTGATCTTCGCAATGGTTTTTGTGATCGGGCTGCTCGGCGGACTGGTTTTTCCACTGGCGGCGGCGCTGCTGCTGCGATCGCATCCTGCGCCTGCGCGCACAGCCGGCTGGCTCGAAGCCGCCGACCACGGCGGCGCCTGTGTGGGTGCTCTGGCGACGGGGTTGCTGCTTGTGCCGGTGCTGGGGCTTGCCACCACCTGCTATGTGCTGGCCGTGTTCAATATCGCAGTGGCTGGATGGCTGGCCGTCGTACCTCGCATCTGGCCGCAGACCTAAGCTCCGGCATTCAGCCGGTCGCTTGGCTGGTGGCTGTGGGCGCCTGGCCAAGCACTTGGTTTTGGCTCCAGACGCCGGGAATCGGTGCCCGGCACTTGCCGCATCGGCCGTCCTGGAGGCGGTTGGCCAGGATGTGGTAGCCCATCCGCTGAATCAAGACCTCGCCACACGACGGGCAGTATGTGTTCTCGCCCGGATGCCCGCGAACGTTCCCGCAGTATGCATAGTGAACGCCGCATTCCATGGCGATCTTCCTGGCCCGTTCGAGCGTGGCCACGGGCGTCGACGGCAAATTCGTGATGCGATACATCGAATGGAACCGTGTGAAGTGCATCGGCACGTCAGGCCCGAGCTGCCGAACCACCCACTTGCTCATCTGCCGAATCTCCGCCGCCGAATCGTTCAGCGTCGGCACGAGCAGAACCACCAGTTCCAGCCACAGCCCGGCGGCACGGATCTCCTCCAGCGACGTCAGCACCGGCGCCAGACGCCCGCTGCACGTCTCGGCATAAAACTTCTCGGTAAACGCCTTCAGGTCGACTTTGATCCCGGTCAGCACCTTGCACAGCGCGCGAAGCGGTTCGGGCAGGATGTATCCGTTGGTAATGGCCACCGAGCCGATGCCCGCCTGCCGTGCAAGCTGGGCCGAGTCGTACATATACTCATAGAACACCACGGGTTCCGAGTAGGTGTACGCGATTGTCGGGCATCCGTATCGCCCGCACACCTTCACCAGTTGCGCGGGGCTGACCTTGGTGCTGGGCACCTGCTCGGGTCGGAATTGGCTGATCCGCCAGTTCTGGCAGAACTTGCACTCGATATTGCATCCCGCCGTGGCCACGCTGAACGCGTTCGTGCTCGGCAGATAGTGGAACAGCGGCTTCTTCTCGATGGGGTCGACGTTTGCCGAGCACAGCGCGCCGTACACCAGCGTCTGGTATCGCCCGCCCTGGTTCTCCCGCACGCCGCAGTAGCCGCGCTCGACGTTGGCCACCTCGCACTGACGCGGGCACAGCCCGCAGCGAACCTTCTTGTCGGGCAGCGGCTCTGCGTACATTGCCTCGTGCCGGACCACGCCCTCGATCTTCGGTCCCGGCAGCGCCGCATCGCCGGCGGTGTCCTGCTGGCCGGCAGCCGGTCGATCGAGCAGGCCCATCGCACAGGCGGCACACACCGTCCGCCCCAGAAACTCCCGCCTGCTGAATCCCGCATCGCAATTACCTGTCGCCGGTCTATGCATGGCTACAGCTCGATTACTTCAATCCTCTCCAGATCCGCAATCCCCAACCCGCGTGTCGCTGCCGTCAGAATGTGCTTGGCAGGACGTTTCTCTGCTGCCAGACTGTCGAGATTGTGCGCTCGCCGCTCGCGTTCGAGCAAGTCACAGCCCACCCGGTCGGCGGCTACGGCGTCACGGGACACGAGAAGTCCGCCGAACTTCCACGCGTAGGCCGGATGTCGCGCGGGACCGGCGTGATACTGCCCGCGCGTGACGTCGCACACCGCCAGCCTCAGTTTCGGGCCGATGTGCCGATGTGCTACCACGTCGGCTACGTACGGATCGCAGTTGTGCTCGTGGTACTTGTTGGGGTTGTGAATGGCGCCGAAGAAGTTCTTCAGCGCGCCCGAAATGCCCGCCAAATTGTGGTCCTTCAGCACCGACGCGCTGATCAGTGCCGTACACTCGCGCGCCACAATCCGGCTGAAGCAGCTTCCGATTGACCCGGAGCTTTCGATCTCGCGTTCGTACCCGCTGCCATAGGTGCTGGCGTCGGTGCCGTAACATCGCGCGCCGTTTCCGCCGCGATTGAGCTTGTGCCCCGCCGCCGCCAACTCCACGTCGAACCGATCCCAGATGATGATCCGCTCGGCCGGCACCGATGCTTCCAGCAAGCCGTTTACGATCGCCTTTACGACGGCAGGACTCGTTGGCAACCCCAGGCAGTTCACTTTGATTCCCACCGTGTCCTTTGGCGAGAAGATCGATCCCCATGCCTCGGCGGCGCTCGTCTTGCCGGTGAGTCTCTGCACAGCCGAGCCCAGCATCCGTGTCATCAGGTCCACATGTTTGTCGAGCTCGCCGCCGGCCAGAACGTCGTCATGGCCCAGCACGACCCGCCCTCGCCCTTCGCCTGTGCCGGGGGTGGCCGTTGCGTCGGCCTTACAGCCGGCAGCCAGGGCAATCGCGCCGGCACCGGTGAGCTTGAGGAAATCGCGTCTGCTGGTATGGTCGGGCAGTAACATGTGTGTACCCGCTCTTTGCCTCTACCGGTCTCCGTCGGCGCTGGCTCGCTCGTGCCGCTCGCCGAACACCTCCGCCGTGAAAGTATGGAATACCGCATCCGGGTGTTGCCACGCGCGCGGCGGCAGCCCGGCCTTCATGGCCAGCCGCGACAGAAACATTTTCTTGCTCCACCCGGTTTCGTCGGCGACCTGCGGTAGGAAGAGGCTCCGCCTCTGCCCCACTTGCAGCACCACACCGTCTCGTCCCAGCAGGATGTCGTCCGTCGAGTCGACGCGCTTCAGCGGCGACATCACCGATACCTCAACGTCGATATTGTCCATTTCCTCCAGTGTCACTGGGTTATCCGCGAACCGCACATCGCGGGTGGCGGCGCTGATCGCGTTATCGACGATGCTGTCGACCAGCGGGCCGACAGCGATCACATGCCCGATGCAGCCGCGCAATTTCCCGTCGTGCTTCAACGTGACGAACGCCGCGCCGGGCGCGAGCATCGCCTCAGTAAGATTGTAGTCACCGTTTCGCGAATCGGTCTGCTTGCCTTCCCGCAGGTACGTGGTGGCCGCCGCACGGGCCAGACGCAAAAGCGTGGTGCGCTCTGCGGGCGAGAAGCGCGCCGCCGGACGGGAGGCGGGCGCCGACGACGGCGCCGGCTGCGTTGTCGTGGCAGGCGTAAGGGCGACGGCCAGATACGTTACGCTGTTGCGGAAGTCACCCGTGATGTGGCCCGACGTGTCGCGACCCATAAGCGTCCCTTCTGCGCCGCCGCGAAGCTGTAGGAGACGCAGCAGTAGGCTTACCGCGTTCCGCCCGCAGATTGTGTCCTGCGTCTCGGCCACGTGACGCCGGAACCCGTCGAAATCACATGCCAGAATCGGTTTCAGTGCGGCGTCGGCCAGTTCGTTCAGCTTCTTCTCGACGTCTTCGGTGAACGGTACGTACCCATAGTTGGAGCCATAGTGCGTGAAATCGGTGCTGACCACCAGCAGCGTCCGATCGTCGACCAGTTCCAGCAGTGCGCGAGCCATCGGATCGTAGTCCTGCGGCTCACAACTGCCCATTAGCACCGGCACAAGCTTGAAGTCGCCCAGCACCCGCTGAAGGAAAGGCAACTCGATCTCGAGCGAGTGTTCGCGCTGGTCGGCCTCGGCGATGTCCCGAAACAACTTGTGGCTGAGAAGATTCCGGCAAGCCTCCTGATCGACCGGAATCTGACCCAACGGCGTTTCATACGCCGTGCAGCGCGCCGGCACGCTCGCGCCGCGATACCAGCCGCCCGCTCGGTGACTGAGCGCCAGCACAACCACGCGGTCGTACTGACGGCCCCTTAGAGCCTTAAATGCGCAGGCAGCCACCTTGCCCGAATACCGCAGCCCCGCATGGGGCACGAGCACCGCCGCCGGATCGTCTTTCACCTCGGGAGGCCTGGCCTCGCTCAGCATATCGTCGACTGCCCGCCTCAGATCCGCTGTCTTGCCTGGATACCACGTGCCCGCACACGTCGAGCGCCTGACCTGTTCGGCCAACGATGCAGGTACGACGAATGCGACTTGTAGTGCGGTTAACAGCCCGAACCAGCGTGCCCTGCGCATTGGCTAACCCCTTGCCCGAGAGCTTCAAGGCCCACGCGCGACTGACCCGCCAAACCGGCTGACAGGTGCCTCCCGCTGCGCGTTGGTCCTGCAACGCCATCCATGATATCAGAGCAGGTCAAGTCGGCCAATTGAAGCCTTGCGAGCCCGCCCGGCTGGCTGCTATCGCTCTGTCTGCGTACACTGTTGCTGCAAGATATCTCGTGCTACAGGGATCAACGGCCATGCCTCGTGACCCGGACAATTCACCACCGGCCTCGGGCGACTGGCAGCGAGTCATACTCGACAGTGTGGCCGACGGCGTCTTCACCGTCGACCATGAGTGGCTCATCACCTCGTTCAATCGAGCGGCCGAGCGAATCACCGGCGTACCGCCCGCCGAGGCCATCGGCCGGCGCTGCTGCGAGGTATTCCGCGCCAGCATCTGCGAGCGCGACTGTGCGTTGCGCCAGACCATGGAAACGGGCCAACCCGTCGTCAACAAGGCCATTTATATCGTCAATGCCGAGGGGCAACGTGTTCCCATCAGCGTTTCGACCGCGCTGCTGCGCGACGAAGCGGGTCACGTCATCGGCGGTGTGGAGACCTTTCGTGACCTCACCCTCGTCGAACAGCTTCGTAAGGAGTTGAGCGGGCGTGACGGCTTTGCCGATATCGTCAGCCGCAACCACGATATCCACCGCATCTTCGAGGTGATGCCGGCCATCGCCGAGAGCGACAGCACCGTGCTGATCGCCGGCCCAAGTGGTTCGGGCAAAGAGCTGTTCGCCAAAGCGATTCACAGTCTGTCCCCGCGGGCGGATGGGCCCTGGGTTCCCGTGAACTGCGCCGCCTTGCCCGATACGCTGCTGGAATCCGAGCTTTTTGGCTATGTCGCCGGTGCGTTCACCGATGCACGCAAGGACAAACCAGGCCGCTTTGCCCTTGCCGATGGCGGGACCATCTTCCTCGACGAGATCGGTGATATCTCACCCGCGATGCAGGTCCGCCTGCTTCGTGTCTTGCAGGATGGAGTGTATGAGCCGCTCGGGTCGACCACGCCGCGCAAAGCCGATGCCCGCGTTATCACGGCGACCCATAGCGACCTCGACGATCTGGTGAAGCAGGGGCGGTTTCGCCCCGACCTGTACTACCGCATCAACGTGGTCAAGATCTCGCTGCCGCCGCTGTCCCAGCGCCGCGAGGACATTCCCCTGTTGGCCGATCACTTCATCGCGAAGTTCAACCGCCTGCGCGGTAAGGATATCAGCGGCGTGAGTGATGATGTTCTGGGCGTCTTGATGGGGCACGACTTCCCGGGCAATGTCCGGGAACTGGAGAACGTGATCGAACACGCGTTCGTGCTCTGTAGCGGGGGATTGATCGAGCCGGAACATCTGCCCGCGCACCTGCGACCCAAACCCGGATCCCGTCGGTCGGCCGGTAGGAGGCTCACCGATATCGAGGCCCGTTCCATCGTCGACGCCCTCGAGCGAAACAACTGGAATCGGTCGGCCGCCGCACGCGAGCTGGGCATCCACAAAACGACTCTCTGGCGCAAAACCCGGGCTCTTGGGATCGATATGCCGCAACGCCATCCACGGCCATAATGATGCATTATGCAACGTACGCAACGTTATAGTGTTGCATAATGCAGCTATAACGCTTATGCTCCTTCCTTCCTGGCTTTCATAAGTTCTTGTTGTGAAGTGTCTTATGGAATTACGGGCCGAAGGGATCGCGCTGGCACGCGGTATGCATATGTGTCACCGAGAGGAGTAGGGCGTTGCGGATTGCGATGACCGTTTGGCAACAGCGCGTGTCCCCGCTTTTCGACGTCGCCAGCGAGTTGCTTCTGGTCGACGCGGAGGGGGCGACCGAAACGGGTCGTGCGAGCGTTGCTTTGCCCGAGCAGGAACTGCCGCGGCGGGTCCGCCGCTTGGTGGACCTGGGTGTGAACGTTCTGGTGTGCGGCGGGATATCGCAGCCGTTGGCCGGCATGGTTCAGGCGTCGGGTATTCGCTTGGTGCCATTCACGGCCGGGCCGGTCGAGCAGGTGCTTCGCGCCTTCCTCCAGGGACAGTTGCCGTCTCAGGCGTTCGTGATGCCTGGATGGGGCGGACGGTGGCGCCGCGGGTTCGGCTGGGGCCGACGGGGCCCGGCGGGGCGAGGGCGCGGCCGGTTCGCCAGATGGATCGTACAGAAATGACGTCCGAGGGCTTGGCGGTTTGCCCCGGGATGTCTGATCGCGATACCGCCAGGAAAAATTGGAGGTGTAGATATGCCTTTTGGAGATGGTACGGGACCGGCGGGAATGGGTCCTATGACCGGCAGAGGTCTGGGCTACTGCGCGGGTTTTGGCGCTCCCGGGTACATGAACCCCGGCTTTGGGCGCGGCTATTGGGGTCGTGGTGGTGGCCGCGGCGGCGGCCGCGGGTGGCGCCACGGGTACTGGGCGACCGGGCTGCCTGGTTGGGCGCGGGCTGGCGGTTGGCCCATGGCACCGGGTTACCAGCCCCCTTACGCTCAGGGTGTGGCCCCTTACGCTCAAGGCGTGGCCCCTTACGGTCCGGGCGTGGATGCTGAGCAGGAGCGGCAGATGCTCCAGGCGCAGGCGCAGAGCATGCAGCAGGCGCTCGAGCAGATCAACAAGCGGCTCAGCGAACTTGAGGCCCAGCAGACCGAATCGGGCAAGTAACCTCGTAGGCTTGCGGTCGGTTCAGTGGGCAAACGTATGACGGGGCGCGCGGTGTCTGCCAGGGCCACAAGCGAGAACTCACGCGTAGCGGCGATGAGGCTCCGTCTGACGCGAGCCGGGTTCAGGCTCACCACGGCCCGGCTCGCGGTGATGGCGGTATTGAGCGAACGGCTCGTCCATCCGACGGCGGAGAACGTGCACGAGCGCGTGCGGGCGGTTGGCGAGCGGGCGTCTCGGGCCAGCGTCTACCGGTCGCTGGCGGCTCTCGAACAGGCCGGGGCCGTCAGACGGGTCAGCGTCCCGAACGGGCCGGCACGGTTTGAACTGATCGGCATCGGTGATGAATCGAAACGACCCGATTGGCATATGGTTTGCCAGGAATGCGGACGTGTGGTGGATATCGACGGTGCCGAACTGGCGGCACTGCGGAAGGCGGGCAAGGCGTTGACCCACTGTCAGGTACGACTGCGGGGGATCTGCCGACGGTGTCGCGAGGCCGCCCGTCTATCGGCCGGCTCCGTTTGGTAGGATCGCACAGTTGAGGATGAGCGAAAGGCTGGCGAGACGAAGGGAGGTTTGTGATGCCGCAAGGTGACGGGACAGGACCGGCTGGCGGCTCGGGACAGGGCGGTGGCCGAGGGCGTGGGGGCGGTGGCGGCCGTGGGCGAGGGGGCGGCTCTGGCGCCGGGCCCAGTGGGGAGTGTGTTTGTCCGAAATGTGGCGCGAAGGTGACGCATCAGCGGGGTCGGCCCTGCTGGCAGATGAAGTGTCCCCAGTGCGGCACCGCGATGCGACGCTAGGGCTGATTGCGATGTGCGGAGCAACCCTGGGGGACGACGCAGCGGGCTTTTGGGTTGGCCGGAGAGATGCCCGCAATTTGAGGAGATGTCGATGAAGATTGGAGTTTCCGCTATGGGCGACTCGTGCGATGCGGATGTTTCGCCGCAATTCGCGCGGTGTCCCTACTTTGTAATTGTGGATTCGGAAACACGCGAGTGTGAGGCGCTTGGCAACACCGCCCAGGAAGCCTCGCACGGTGCGGGGCCGATGGCGGTGCGCGAGCTGGCCGACCGAAGTGTTTCGGTCGCGCTGGCAGGTAAGATAGGCCCTAACGCCGAGCAGGCCTTGGTGGCGGCCGGGATCGAGTTCGTGCAGGCCGAAGGGAAAATCAGTGATGCCATCGAGGATTATCTCCGTAATGCGGCACGCACGTAGGATCGGTCGGACGACTGCCGCGGGAAAGCCTGCGCGCTTCGGCTGCGCGTGGGGCATGTGGATGGGCACGCCGCGATCACTCTGCCCTGGTGGGGGGCGCTGATGGTTATCGCAGTCGCCAGCGGCAAGGGCGGAACGGGCAAAACCACCATCGCGACGAATTTGGCCTTTGTGGCGGCAGCGGGCTCGCAGCCGGTGCAGCTTGTGGACTGCGACGTCGACGAGCCGAACTGCCACATCTTCCTGCATCCCACGATCACCGAGACGCACACGGAGGAACTCCTTCGTCCGCAGGTCGATCAAGCGGCGTGTACACTGTGTGGTTCTTGCGAAATCACCTGCCGTTTCCACGCTATCGTCTGCATGAAGCAACAGGTGCTTCTGTTCGAGCATCTCTGTCACGGTTGCGGGGCCTGCGCGATGGTGTGTCCCCAGAAGGCGATAGACGAAGTGCCGCAGCCGCTTGGCGTGGTCGAACTGGGCCGGGCGGGGGCGGTCCACTTCGCGCAGGGCCGCCTCGAGGTTCGTGAGGCCCGGTCTGCCATGCTGGTCCGCGCGGTACGCCGACACCAGATGCCGGACGGGTTGATCATTCTCGACGCTCCACCGGGCACCGCCTGCCCGGTGGTGGCGGCGATGCACGGCGTGGACCGCGCTTTGCTGGTGACCGAGCCCACCCCATTTGGGCTGAACGACCTGAAGATGGCGGTGGCAATGCTCCGCCAGATGGGCGTTCCGTTCGCGGTTGTCATCAACCAGTGCGACGTCGGCGACGCGCGCACGATCGACTACTGCAAGAGTGAGGGCATCGAGGTGCTGGCGCAGATACCGAGCAGGCGAGACATTGCCGAAGCCTACGCCGAGGGCCGCCTGATCGTAGAGTGTGTCCCGGGGGTGCGTCGGGTGTTCGAGCACTTGCTGGCAGCGCTGCAGGGGGTGCCTGCGTGAGAGAGTTGGCGATCATCAGCGGCAAGGGGGGGACCGGCAAGACGAGTATCGCCGCGTCGCTGGCGGTGCTGGCGGGCCGGGTCGTCCTGGCAGACTGTGACGTGGACGCGCCGAACCTTGCACTCGTTCTCGGGGTGCACACCGAACGTACGCAGCCGTTTTCGGGCGGGGCCGAGGCCCGGATCGATCCGGATCGGTGCACGGCATGTGGCCGGTGTGCAGAGGCCTGCCGTTTTGGCGCGATTCGATGCGATGGTTCGCCGAACGAGGGTTCTGGGGCGACCTATTCGGTCGATGCGCTGGCCTGCGAGGGGTGTGGTGTGTGCCAGTTGGTCTGTCCGGCCGACGCGGTGACGCTCTCTGACGTGCAGACGGGGCAGTGGTTCATCTCACGTACCGCCCGGGGGCCAGTGGTTCATGCCCGCCTCGCACCGGCAGCCGAGAACAGCGGCAAACTGGTGAGCCTGGTCCGCCGCGAGGCGCGGAGTCAGGCCGAGCGACATGGCCTGGAGTTGGTCCTGATCGATGGCCCGCCGGGGATCGGCTGCCCGGTCATTGCATCGATCAACTCGGCGGATGCTGCCCTGGTGGTGACCGAGCCTTCCCGGTCGGGTCTGCACGACCTGAAGCGGATCTGTGAGTTGACGGCGCATTTCCGAATCCCAACCTGGGTATGTGTAAACAAGTTCGATCTGAGCGAAGCCCTGACGCGGCTCATCGAACGTGAGGCTGAGCGTCTTGGTGCCAGGACGGTAGGACGGATTAGCTACTCGCCATCCGTGACAGCCGCCCAGCTGGCGGGGACGACGGTGGTCGAGCGGGGCGATGGTTGCGTGGTCAAGCAGGTCGAAGCCCTTTGGAGCGTTGCCAGAGAAGCCCTATTTGAGAAGTCTGGTTGAAGGAGCCATCAGCCATGCGGATCGGAATTCCAGTAGCTCATGGTCGCTGTAGCGGTCATTTCGGCCGGTGTGAGCAATTTGCCCTTGTCGATGCGGATCAGCAGAGCGGCCAGATCCAGGGAACCGACTGGGTGCAGGCCCCGGCGCATGAGCCGGGCATGCTTCCCGGCTGGCTGGCTGAACAGGGCGTAAACGTGGTCATCACGGGGGGGATGGGGCCCCGGGCGCAGGGGCTACTCGCAAGCCATGGTATTGTGGTCGTCCTAGGCGCAGCCGAGGTTGATCCGCAGGATTTGGCCAGCCAATACCTGAATGGTTCGCTCAGCTCGGGACAGAACACCTGCGATCACTGATCACTGGGTGGGTGTTTCCAGGCGACCGAAGAGGTGCGGCGCCACGCCAGAAAAGACGGAGACGCTTGCCACCCGGTAGTGGCAAGCGTCATCCGTTTATTCTACCACCAAATTGCGGTTCGGTTTGTTACGCGAACCTGCGACGCAGCGCAGCCAAGCCGCCCAGCACCAGCAGACCGATGGTCGCCGGCTCGGGCGTGACATGCAGTACCAGCGGCAGTACCACCTGCGCCTCGCCCGGTCCCACCTCACCGTAGTCATACTCAAGGTTCAGAATGGTGGACGACGCCACCTCGGGAATGTGTACCACGAATGTTGCCACACCACCGGGGCCGGCCCACGAATCGCCTCGCAGAAAACCGCGGATCGAGTACATCTCAAACGCAGGATCATACCCGGCGAAGGCATCGCCGTTGGCCCACGGGCCGTACATCACGACATCCTCGTCCATCAGAAGGTCGGGCACCTCCGCCAGCGGAGGCGCCGGCCATGGACCGGTCGGATAGAAGTCCACCCAGAAGTTCTCAACGGGGGCGTCCGGAATGACCCAGACGCCGACCACGATCTCATCGCTCGGGCGGACCTCAATGGGCACACTCCCGTCGACCGGCAGGCCGTCGACGGAGAACTGCACAAGCGATGCGCTAGCCCCCGCACTCGGCACCACTCCACAGAGCATCGCCAACAAAGTCCTCATCATCTTGTCGCTCCTCCTTTCAAGACCCAGACACTCCTATAGGATTTCTCACGCTCCTGAACGTGCTGCCCAACCTTTGCAGCGCCTTTTTGCTGTCTGCCAGGTTCTAGCCTCTCCTGGTCGAGCCGCGCCATGAATAGCCCAATCCTGTCCAGGACCTACGAGGCCGCAAACTCCGTGCCGCCCTGCGTGCCGAAAGCCGGATTTATGACAGAGTTGTCGTAAATTACCATCGCGACACAACTTGTCGCCCGAAGGTTATTCCCGTGCCCCGTTCTATCACGATTCGGTGGCGCAGGACTCGATGCCGAGATGCCACATCACCTAAGGCGTGTTGCCCTCAGTCAACGTCGCACCCGACTGAAGGTGAGCCTGAGTACGTGAGGAGCCGCCTGAGTCCTCTTCCTGGTGGAGCCTGCCGGCGGCCACCCGTCCGACGTTGCACCTGTGAATCGGCAAGTAGGGATGATGGAACGCGGATCGTTCGAGTAGGGCCCGCCGGGCAACGGAAAGCGACTTGGTTCGATCATCGCAGGGGGCATGCCAAAAGGGGTTCGGATGCTCGAAGCGGCCCGATCGTTGCTCGAACGTTACGCCATTGCGGTCGCCGTGACCGTGCCGGCGGCAGTCCGTGGGAAGACGGCGGGTGAGGACCTGTTTGATATGCTTGCCGGGGAACAGAAAGCCGGCATCCCGCTGCGGCGGGTCGCATGAAACCACGGTGGGGACGCTTGGCCACACAAAAGGCGGCAAAGAACAGCGAGGATTGCCGCCCAGCAGCGGCAATCCTCGCTTGATTTGTCTACGTCTAATCCGGGTCAGACTTACGCAAACCTACGACGCAGCGCAGCCAGGCCACCCAGCACCAGCAGACCGATGGTCGCCGGCTCGGGGGTGACGTGCAGTACCAGCGGCAGCACCACGTCGGCCGCAGGCTCGACAAACTGGGCGTCGAACTCGAGGTTCAAGATCGTGGACACCGGTGCGTCCGGGATGTGGATCTCGAACATCGCCACAGGACCGGGGCCTGCCCAGTCTTGCGGCCAGGGACCGCCCGGGTCGTCTGGGTTCTTTACCCCTATGAACCCGCCCATCGAATAGACGCCAAAACCGGCATCCCACCCGAGATTCTCGAAGAACGCATTCTCGACGTCGGCCCAGTCGCCAACGGGCACAGGTTGGATGTCCAGAAGCGGATTCACCGGCCAATCACCCGTCGGGAAAATGTCCGCGAACCAAGCACTGATGGGCGCATCTGGTGCAATCCAGACGTCGACATTGATCCAGTCGCTTGGCCGGACCTCAACCGGCACACTCCCGTCGACCGGAACACCGTCGACCGAGAACTGCACCGTCGTTGCGTTGGCGGCTGCGGTCAGACCCGCTGCGAGTACCAACGTTAACAACACTCTAGTCATACTCTCGTTCCTCCTCACAAAACCCACGGAGTTTATCCTCACGTTTCATACCCCGACAGACCTATCCGCGGTCCGTCAGGAGCCTTTCCCCTCTGCGCCCCTCCTGCTTTAATAGTGCACTTCCGTGCGGCCTGCTGCCTTGGCGAGCTACCGTCCAGGCACCGGACCAACTCGCAGCTTACGACAGCTATCCAACCGCATCCGCCGGTATCCGAACCCTTGCGGCCGGACCCGGCCCGCGCACCATCTCGGGACGCGTCGAAAAAGAAAGAGCGCAACCCCATTACCGCCGGGGTTTGGCGCTCTCTCATCCTCGCCTATCAGTACCGCAAAGCCCGTGCCACCTGAGTGTCGCCGTGGCTGCTGCCCTCAATGGATGACTCTAACATGCTGTTTTTGCAGTAGTTGCGATCACTTTCGTGTGTGGGGCGGTGCTACGAGCCGGTCGGACCCCCCGCTGCAAATGATGCGACGATTCAACATCAATCGGCAACGGCTGGAAGAAATCGTTGTATCTCTATTTACCATAGGGTCTTACAGCGGTTGCCCGAGGTCAACGCATTTCGGTTCCGGCATCCATTGGCCACAACATGACGGCTCGGCAGGGCATGCCGCGCCGCGAAGAACTGCAAAGGGTTTGGCGCGGCGGGGGTAAAGCCCGATCGGCTCATGCGACCGAGCGACTTGCCGTGCTGCGGACCGCCGCCAGGGCCTGATCGGCGACGATGCGACCGATCGCCTCTGTGTGGAACTCGAGGCGGATCGCGGGCGATTGAGGCCGGCCCGGCAGGTGGAGTTGCTCCCTTAGCCAGGGACCCAGCACGGCGCCCGCTTGCGTGAAGCGTCCTGAGACGACGATCGCATCGAGACCACCCATCGCCGCTACCCCGGCACCTGCGGCGCGGAGAATGTGGTACTCGATTATCTCCCTCGCCAGCCGGTATTCCTCGCGGTCTTCGGTGAAAAGCATGTCGAGATCTGTCGGCTGTCCTGTCAGGCCCAGCAGTCCGCTCTGGCGGGTCAGCACGGTGTCGATCTGCTCGGGCCCCCAGCCCTTCTCCTGGGCCAAAGCAGTCACGATGGCGGGATCGATCTGTCCGCAACTGGTCTGGCCAGGTATGCCTTCCAGCGGGGTCGCCCCGCCGGTCACCATGATCGGTCGACCGCCGGCCACCGCAGCCAGTTCCGGCCTGGGTTCCAGACACAGCGAAAGGGTACGCGGCGACGTGCCCGGGCGCGACGCGCGGGTAAGCCGGAGCACATGGGCACACGCCGCTTCGTGCAGCAGCCCATGGAACCCGTGCCGTCGCGGCGCGGTGCTCGTGGTGGTATCGGCGTCGAGAGCGTATAGATGTTCCCTGGCAGGTAGGTCTGCGAAGAACGCCGTCTCGAAGGCCACGACGATCGAGCGGTTCGCGAACACCTGCTGGCAGGCCTCGATCAGTACGAGCAGCCCCGGCAGGTGAAGCGGGGCTTCAGACGCGATGGCTGCCATGGTGCCGACGGCCTGCTCGGTGATGAGTGTCGTTCTGGTGAAGGCGGACCCGCCATATGGCGTGCGGATAGCTACGATATCGGCTGAGTGCGGCGCCGTCCTGGCCGCACACTGCTGCTGGATGTCACGCAGGATACTCAGCAGCGAGCGCTTGTCGGTTAGCGGCCCGCAAGCCAGGTCAGGGGTCGCTTCGAGGACGGCGTGTCGGCTGGTCTGACTGAAGCATGCATATCGCAAGGTTTGCCGTTCGGGGTCCAGTACGAGGATATTCACCTCAATGCTCCTTCTACAGAAGGGCCGCTTCGCCTGAGAGCATGGAGAACGTGCGTCGGGCGATGGCCAACTCTTCATTGGTTTGAATGGCGAGGATACGGACTCTGCTGTCGTCTCGGGCGACGTCGGCCGGCAGCTCGGTGGCGGCGGCGTTCCGCGCGGGGGCGATGGATAGGCCGAATATTTCCATGCCGGCGCAGACGGCCCAGCGGACCTGCGGGGAGGTTTCGCCGATGGTGTCGGTGAAGATGACCGCGTCGGCCAAGCCCACAGTGGCCAGGTACGATCCCAGGTATTTGCGGATGCGCCAGACGTAGGCCTCGACGGTGCGCCTCAGGCGCGGGGACGCGTCGGCATCCTGCTCGACACTGGCCAGAACGTCTCGGATGTCGGCGGACATGCCCGACATACCCAGGACGCCGCTCCGCTTGTTGAGCAGATTGTCCACGCGGCCGCCGTCACCGCCGGCAAACGTCAGCAGTTGCAGGGCGACGGCGGGATCGAGGTCGCCGCAACGGGTGCTCATCATCAGTCCCTGTAGCGGCGAGTAGCCCATGGTGTTGTCGACCGATCGTCCGTTGACCACCGCGCAGAGGCTCGCGCCTCCGCTGCCAAGGTGGCAACTGACGGCGTTGAATTCGTCCAGAGGTCGATCCAGCAGGCGGGCCGCTTCCTCGACCACATACTGGTGGCTCGTGCCGTGGAAGCCGTACTTGCGTATCCCCAGCTCCGACGTCAGGTCACGCGGCAGGGCGTAGGTGTAGGCGTAGTCGGGAATCGCAGCGTGGAAGGCTGTGTCGAACACGACGACCTGCGGTAGGTCCGGGTATCGGGTCTGGCAGGCCCGCACCAGGGCGGTGGCCGGCGGATTATGCAGCGGCGCGAGGTCCTGGATCGCTTCAAGGTCGCGGACCACGGCCTCGTCTACGATGGCATGGTCGGCGAACCTCGTGCCTCCATGCACCATGCGGTGGCCGACGGCGTCGGGGGTGAGCCGCGCATCGCTCGTGAGCAGTTTCATTACCTCCTCGAAGGCTACGGTGTGGTCGGGCATGTTCACCTGATGCTGCTGCTGGTCGCCGTTCGTGCTGTGATAGATGCAAGCCGGTTGTGCGGTGGGCGGCCCGACCCGCTGCGCCTCGCCGCCGGCCAGCATCCTGGCGGACGGCATCTCGAGCAGCTTGTACTTCAGCGAAGAGCTGCCGCAATTGAAGACGAGCACTTTCATGGCTGTTGCATCCTTTCCGGGTGACGGTCTGGGGGGTCAGATTTCGTCAGAGGTCCAGCCGCACACGGGCACGCCGATCAGGCTGTGCACGATTGACGCGGTCCCGTAAGGGGTCTCCAGTAGCTTGTCGACCTGGACATACTCATCCCGTGCGTGGGCCATCGTCTCGTCGCCCGGGCCGTAGCCGATTGTGGGCACCGCGAACTCGCTGACCAGGAGGCTGCCGGCTGTGCCCATGCCCAGCCGACCCAGTTGCCACTTGCCTGGCCTGACCTCGCAGCCGGCGGCCGACAGCGCTTGCCGGGATCGTTCCATGAGGCGATCGAACGGGTCGATGGCCCACGCATTCGTTACGTGTCGGACCAGCGTGGTGGTACCGGTGTAGAGTCGCTGGTTCTCCTGGCGGACCATCACTTCGACCGCGACGGCACCGGAGGGCTGGGCGGCCAGCGCCGCGTTGTGCTGAAGCTGCTGGAGCACGTTGCCGATGCTTTCGGCGGGCCGCAGACGCCGCGTCATGCCGATGGTTGCTTTTCGCAGGCCATCGACGTTATGGAACCGAGGCTGATCGAGCGCGAACGATTCGACGTCGCCCTGATCGCTCATCCGACCGGCGCTGAAGTTGTTGACAATGGCCGTGGCTGCGTCGTCCACGTCGAAGGGGTTCGCGCTTTCAACGCAGATGTCCAGTTCCACCCATCCGTCGTGGCCATAGTAGAGTCCCAAAGCGGTCGGCTCGCCGAGGATGGCGTGGTCGGGTTTCAGGTCGAGTCCGGGCAGCGTCTTTTCGAGCAGCGCACGGACGCCGACGCTACGACCGTTTTCCTCGGCCACGGTCGCGGCTACGATCAGGTTGCCCCGCAGCGGCAGCAGGCTCCGTTTGAGCAGCGCGCCGGTGTAGACATGGGCGGCCACTCCGCCCTTGCAGTCGGCTGCGCCCAGACCATATAGGCGGCCGCCGTCCACCTGGGCTTTGTGTGGCGATCGGCTCCACTTGCCGTCGGCCTCCGGCGAGACGGTGTCCATATGACAGTTCAGCAAGACGGTCGGTCCGGCTTCACGGCCGAGCAGCAACCCGACGACATTGCCGGCCTCATCGCGGAACACCTTGTCGTACCCCAACTCGCGCATCTTCCGCTCGACCAGAGCGGCTACGGCGGCCTCGCCGAGGCTGGGGCTGGGCGTGGTGATCAGTTGCTGAGCAAAGCCGACCAAGGCTTCGTTCAAGGCGGCGTTTCTGCCTTTGAGGATCCGGTACATTGTGCTGTCTCCTTCGTGCGATGTTCAGGTTCCGGGCACTGCCCGGAGGCTACATGGGTCTATCGCAAGAGGCGTGCCAATGGCGCCATGGTCTGTAAGTACTTATACAAAATCCACTTACGGTTTTCTGCGGCGATTTGACAATAGAGAAAATGCATGCATAATGAAATAGGCGCATTTCATGATGAAAGGGTTATATGAAGGCCGAGGATCTGAGGCTTGACGAGTTAGTTGATTTCAAGGAGGGGAGGCTGGCGCTTCACGAGCGGCGCCTGGTGCTACATGCGATCCACGCGTTTGCCCAGTTCCGCAAGGATCTGGTCGACACGATTGGGATGGAGCAGGCGCGCCGGATGCTGACGCGTTTTGGCTATTTCTGGGGCCACGCGGATGCGGCGGCGATGAAGCGGATTTTCGTGTGGGACAGCACGATGGAGTGGCTGAAGGCCGGTCCTCGCTTGCACACGCTACAAGGCGTGACCAAGGCGTTGGTCAAGTCGCTCGAATGGGACGAGGTGGCGGGTCGGTTTGCGATGGAGGTCACGTGGCACGACTCGGGAGAGGCCGAGGAGCATCTGGCCGAGTTGGGTCCGACCGACCATCCGGTCTGCTGGATGCTGGTGGGGTATGCCAGTGGTTATGCTTCGTTTTGTCTGGGTAAGGATATCTACTTCATTGAGGATCGCTGCAAAGCCAAGGGCGACCGGGTGTGTTCGGCTGTGGGTAAGGACCGGGAATCGTGGGGGCCCGTGTTGGAGCCACACCTGGCGTACTTTCAAGGTGATGATATTCAGGGCAAGGTGCGGCAACTCAGTGCGGAGCTTCGGCGCAGGACGCGGGAGTTGGCCAGGCAGCGTCAGCGGCTTAGCGCGCTGGAGCATCCGACCAAGCCGATGTTCGTGGAGATTCGCAGCGAACCGTTTCGGCGGGTGGTCGATTTGGCCGGGCGGGTGGCTCGGTTCGACTCGGCGGTGTTGATCACCGGGGAGACGGGCACGGGCAAAGAGGTGCTCGCACGGTATATCCACGAACTCTCGCACCGCACCAAAGGTCCCTTTGTGGCGGTGAACTGCGGGGCCTTGCCGGAGACGCTGTTGGAGAGCGAGTTGTTCGGTCATCGTGCCGGTGCGTTCACGGGGGCGATTGATGATCGTGTGGGGCTATTTGAGCAGGCCGAGGGTGGCACGATTCTGCTCGACGAGATCGGCGACATCTCGCCGGCCACCCAACTTAAGATTCTGCGGGTGTTGCAGGAGAAGGAGATCATGCCGGTCGGCCAGAGTCAGCCGCGCAAGATCAACGTCCGCGTTCTGGCGGCGACCAACAAGGATCTGAGTGAGGCGATTCGGCAGGGGCGTTTCCGGGAAGATTTGTTCTACCGGTTGCGCGTCATCGAGATCGACGTACCGCCTTTGCGGCAGCGGCGGGAAGACATTCTGCCACTGGCTCGATACTTCGTGAAGCAGTTGGCGAAGAAGCTGAAGCTGCCGGACGTTCGTCTGGATTCGACCTGTTTGGACTATTTGCAGGCCTACGCGTGGCCGGGCAATGTACGAGAGTTGGAGAACGCTCTGGAGCGGGCTGTGGTTTTGTGCATCGACGGCGTGATTCTGCCGGAGCACCTGCCGCCGCACATCGTGCACGCCCACCTGGCGGCCGACGAGAGCAAACTCGGTCCCGCTCGCAGCCTGGCGGACGTGGAGGAGCGTCACATCCGCAGCGTGCTGAAGATGGTGGGCGGAAATCGAACGCGGGCGTCCAAGATTCTGGGCATCAGCACGGCGACGCTGTGGCGGAAGCTGAAGCGGCAGCAAGAGGTCGAGGGCGGCTTGGTCGGCCCGCCAGACGCATGACCGGTGGGCAGAAACATGCGTGACGTGCACGTATCCGCCGACAGGAAAACCGCTGTTCGCAGAGGGTTGCTCGGCTGGTTTGACCGCAACGCCCGCGACCTGCCGTGGCGCAGGACGCGTAGCCCATATCGCATCTGGCTGTCGGAGATTCTTCTTCAGCAGACGCGGGTGGAGACGGTTCTGCCATACTACCGTCGATTCGTCCGGGCGCTGCCGAGCGTACGGCGACTGGCCGCGGCCAGTGAGGACGAGGTGCTGGTGTTGTGGGACGGCCTGGGCTACTACCGTCGAGCGCGCAACCTGCACCAGGCGGCGAAAGTGATCGTGGCCGAGCGGGGTGGGCGGCTCCCCCGCACAGCGGATGACTGGCAGCGATTGCCGGGGGTGGGCCGTTACACGGCCGGCGCGATCGCCAGTATTGCGTTTGGCCAGCGCGTGGCGGCGGTGGACGGCAACGGTCTGCGGGTGCTGGCGAGGCTGTTGGCGGAGCGGCAGCCTATCGACCAGCGGTCCACGGTTGAGGTGCTGTGGTCGATCGCCGCCGAACTCGTGCCGCAGGATCGTGCGGGCGACTTCAACCAGGCGCTGATGGAGCTTGGGGCGAGGGTTTGCGTGCCGCGCCGGCCGCGATGCGGCGAGTGTCCTCTTCGCCGTGCATGCCAAGCCCGCCGGAAGGGATGTCAGGACGAGTTGCCGCGGCGCGGTGCGCGGCGTCGCGTGCCGCACCACCGGATTGTGGCGGCGGTGATCGGCAGTCGGGGGCGTTATCTGCTCGGCAGGCGCCCGACAGGCGGGTTGCTCGGTGGATTGTGGGAGTTTCCCGGCGGCAAGGTCGAGCGGGGCGAAACACATGAGCAGGCCCTGGAGCGCGAGTTGTGGGAAGAGCTGGGGGTTAAGGCGGAGGTCGGGGAGTTGGTGGCTTCGGTAAAGCACGCGTATTCGCACTTTTCCATCACGCTGCACGCGTATCGGTGCAGGCTTGTCGCCGGGCGCCCACGACCGAAGTACCACACCGCAATTCGATGGGTTGCTCGCAGTCAGTTGGATCGCTATGCGATGCCGGCGGCGAACCGTAAGTTCATGGGTCGTATATAGTTGGGCCGTGCGAGTCGGCGGTGTTGACAGCCAGAGGGGCTGCTCTTCTAATAGTTGGTGCTGGGGCCATAGCTCAGTTGGGAGAGCGCCTGCATGGCATGCAGGAGGTCTGGGGTTCGAGTCCCCATGGCTCCATTTTCCGATCTGTCTTGTCGCGGGCCGACTTGCGCCGACTGGAGGCGTCTGAGTGGTCTTCCGGTAAGGCGTTGTACTTCACTGCCCCCCCGACGACGCTCTCAGTAATCTTCTTCGTGGTGACGACTGGAGACGCACTCCTATTTCGCTCAGTACGCACGTACGGCGGGGCGCAAAAAAACGCCGCCCCGCAGGGCGGCGCTGTTCCTTACAGGTTTGGCGCTACGCTAGGCCTTGACGACGTTCGTGGCCCGGGGGCCCTTGTCGGCCTGAACGACCTCAAACGAGACCGCATCGCCTTCGGCGAGTGACTTGAAGCCCTCGGCCTGGATGTCGTTGTGGTGGACGAACACGTCGCCGCCCTCATCGGTTTCGATGAAACCGAAGCCCTTGGTATCGTTGAACCATTTCACCTTACCAGTTGCCATATGCATGGCTCCTTCAAACAGTCAGCACATTGGATTCGCGAGCATTGGTCATCCAAGCTGTTTCGAGCCCAAGGTGAAGATCGCTCATTCACGAGGGGGGCAGCGAGGAACAAGCTGCAAACGAAAGCGGATGCAAACCCGATTCGCCGACGGTGCAAGGAACCTTTCCTTTCGCGACCGCCGACCCACAAACTCAGTATAATACATGACGTGGTCGGGAGAGTCAAGAGAAATCTTTCGGTCAGGAATCAAGAAAACTTGCCGCTCTTCAATGTGGATCTGATGGCCTCCGGGGCGGTGTTGCCAGGACCTTGGGCTTCGCTGCACCACTCGGTGGCGCGGCGCCTCAGAGCACGCCGCTGTGTTCGGGGTTTACGATCCATCCAACTGGCAACGCTTCGCACGCCGCCGTCCGCTGGTGTCCCGCCTGGCCGTCCGATATACCCAGTTGGCCGTAGCTGCTTCGCGTCAAACGGGCGTTATTACGATACGACAAATTGCTTACCAGGGAGAGAATCGGGTGTCGCCGTTTTAGGAAGGCGCCGACCACGCGCCACACAATGCGCCGCCACGAATAGAAGCTGCGGTCGCAGGCATTCATCTCGTCCACGATCTGGGCCCAGGAGAAGTGCCTGTAACGGGCCGTCGGGAAGTTTAGGGTATAATACTGCCAGTCTCGCGGGAAATCATCGGCGGCGATGCGATCCTGCAACGCCATCCGATCCCACAGACGGGTGCCTGGAAGCGGGGTAAGGAACAGGGCGTTGAGGATGTCCAGACCGTAAAGAGATGCCGTTTGGGTGATTCGCTGGCCGACGCCTGGTTCGTCCGTGTCCAGGCCCATGATGAACGAGCCGGCGACCAGAATACTGTGGCGCTGGATCCGTCGGACCGACGCGGCGAGGTCGCGACCGCTGGCGAGGTTGAACTTCTTGCCGACTTCCTTCAGGCCTACGGCCGTCGGCGATTCGAAGCCGATGAAGACGCCCTGGCATCCCGCTCGCGCCGCCAGCGTCAGGAGCTCGTCGTCATCGGCCATGTTGATGGTGACCTGCGCGATCCACCGTTTGCCCAGACCGGCCTGGATCATCGCGCGGAAGAGCTCCTTGGCCCGCGCAATGTGTGCCGCGTTGATACCTATGAGATTGTCGTCCACGATCAGGACCCACTTCTCCCGAATGGATTTGAGCTCCTCGATCACACGGGCTATGGGCCGATGACGATAGCGGGTGCCATTGAACGCCGACACGCTGCAGAAGCTGCAATTGAGCGGACAACCCCGCGTGGTCTGAATCGAGCCGAAGGCGTAGTCGCCGGCCAGCAGTTCGTGCCGGGCGGGCGGCACCTGGTCGATCTCCGCATGCGCCCCCTCATAGAGGGGCCGCAAGGCGCCCTGATGGGCATCGGCCAGAACCTGCGCCCAGACGGGCTCGGCCTCGCCCGTCACCAGCGAGTCCACGCGTGCCATGGCCTCATGGGGCCGCATGGTGGCATGAATGCCGCCCATCACGACCGGCACGCTGCGGCGGCGGAACTCCGCCGCAACCTCGTACGCACGGTTCGCCTGTGAGGTAAATGCCGTTACGCCTACTAGGTCCGGGCGCGGCAGGTTCGCGTAATCAGGCGGCCGGACATTCTCGTCGAAGACAGTGATCTCCCAGTCCCGCGGCGTCAGCGCCGCCAAGGCCAGCAGGCCCAATGGCTTCCAGACGCGGTAGCGGTTCCACCGACTGCCCTTCAGGTCGGTAAGACCTGCGAGTGGGTTGCGCGGGTTGATCAGATATAGGCGAATGGCCGTAGTCCTCTCAGATTCATTGCGCCGGAAAGGGGCCCCATATTGGTGACCCAGCCAATACAGGCCGTTCGCGTTCACTCATCCGCGGATCTCATCACCGGTGCTGCGATGGGCGGGTCACCGGGCATACATGTTGCACATTCAACTCCGCGTACCGACCCGGATGCACCGCACGCTGGTAGGTTCTCATGCCTCGCGCCGAGGCAGGGCGACATGACGCGGGCACGCGCAGTAGAATGCGCCTTGTCGGCTGCGTGCTGACGGTGCGACATGTCTTGCATTGGGGTATGCTCGACCGCCCAGTTGCTCTCGTCGCCGGTCGTGGCGTCGATCATGGGGATGCGGGCCGCGACCAGGCCATTGCGCGCTTCGACCGGACCGCGTTCGAGTTGCCAGGCCCAGGCAAGCATCTTGGGAATCGTCAGTAATAGCCCGATATGCCCGAAGAGTTGATATACGAGACGTTTCGGGGAAACAGAGTCCTTGCGGACCCCCAACAGCGTGCGGACGGCATTGATGGGGTTGTAGAAGGTGACATAAGCGCGCAGCAGGTTCAACTGCTGCTGCCAGGGGCGGGGGTGTCGGGATGCCACGACGTGATTGCCATCATGAAACGCATCCGGTACGGGCCTCCCGCCGACATGCCGGAAGATCGTCCGGGAAGTCAAGGCCGGTTCGAGGCTCCGCGTGCCGATGGCCGGCCCCAGGTACGTACACTGATAACTGACCGCCCCTCGCTCGAACACATAACGGGCCTGGTTCAGGAGGCCGGAGAGGTCGCACGGACCTGAACGCAGGGGCTGCGTGTCGCTATGGATCATCATCACGTGCGGCTGAATGCCAATCTTGCGCATCAACGTGAAGAGCTGCTCGGTACGGTTTGCGCTCTGGCCCTTCTTTACGAGTTCGCCGGTGAGATCCTCGATCCCGAACCACAGTGCGCGCAGCCCGGCCTTCCGGCACATGGGCAGCAGATCCCGATTCCTGAAGACATCCCCCTGCGTCGCCTCCGTGTAGAACTTGATCCGCCTGCCGAGCGGCACACCGCCGGTAGTGGTCCGGGCGAGCTCACTCATCAGCGTCACGACCGTATCGCGATCGTTGAAGAAGTTATCATCGGTCCCGAAAAAGTATTTGATGCCGAAGTTCTCGTGGATGTGTTTGATCTCAGCCGCGAAACGTTGCGGGCTTTTGTGCCGCCAGGTTCGCTGGTTGGCCGCGGGAATCGGGCAGTAGGCGCAGTTGAAGCGGCATCCCTGCGTCGCAATCACGGAGGCGATGCGCGAACGTCGCCCGATGCGTTCCGGCGCGCACGGCAGCCTGGCAAGGGTTCGGCGGCGATGCGGGGGCTCGATCATGCGATAGCCGGCATCGGGCATCGGCAGTTCGTCCAGGTCACGGAGGAGCCGCTGCACGCCCGTGTTGATGGCAATCGGTCCACTGGTATGCGCGTTTGGCGGCAGATAGACCAGCCCCGGAACACTCTTGAGCCTGCCCGCCAGCCGCGCTTGCTCGAAGGCGCCGCGCGCCGTCAGGTGGGGTTGATGGTCGCCCAGTATAGCGCACAGGAGGTCCAGTAGCACGAAGGCTTCACCGGTCACGACGCAGTCGGCACCAATTCCCGGGTCGGGGCCGAGCTCGAAGAAGTCGGTCGGCTCATAGGTGGCTTTGGGTCCGCCTGCCACGATGAGTGGTCGCGCCGGGCCCGTCCGATGTGCATCTCGAATCAGCGCATACGCGGGTGCCGCATGCACCTGCATGGACGACACCAGCAGAATGTCCAACGGCCTGCCGTTCAATCGCATCCGGCTGGGAAGGACATTCGGCGACCACTGCTGCAACACGATTCGGAGGTTGGCAAAGCCCGCTTCGTGCAACACGTCTGCCAGCAGACGGACAGAGCATGGCGCCATGCGCTTGTCCGTATACCAGAATGGCAGCATGCGCGTGCGGAAGTCGAACGCATAGACGATTCCGATAGCTAGTTCATGGGCGTGCGTAAACTGCCGCAGCGCGCCGACGCGCTTTTGGAACTCACCGTCCGGCAGATACACATCATCACGGGCTCGTCGCGGAAGTTCCATCACTCAGTCTCCGTGATTCTTGCTGCGATACAGCCTGAGCCGTGACCGTTCGCCACTTTTTCTGGTGTCCAGTGTCATGTTCGCCATCCCCTTGGATACTGTCTCATCCAGCAGCAGCACCTTACGGCCATTGTGGGTAAACGCGGTGTCGCCGACGGATTCGTAGTCGAGGCGCAGCATCCAGCCGCGCTCTCGACGTTTGAATCTCAGTGCCATGCCGTCAGCGGCCCCTTTGCCTGCCAGTTTTCGGGACAGACGTTCGAGTGCGGCCGTCGTTACAGCTAGCATTTGTCACTATCCTTTCGTCGCGCACGAGGGTGGCGGCGCGGTGCGCGCCCGAACCGGCAGCGCCGACACAGGTCGCATGGTGCCCCGCGTGATGCACCAAGAAGCCTCATGGTCCAGCCTGTCCTTTCCCAGGGGGGCGATCGTTGCTCCAGACGTCCGTCGCGACGTTGCCTGCGAGCAGGAACACCTGCACCATTGTTCCGCTCGCGAAAGCCGTGGCCACCGTTCCAGCACGCGGCTCGATTTCCGCCATCGCCTCGCACACCTTCACGCCGGTGATCCGTTCGATCTCCTGGCGAAGCGTGCCTGCGGCGCTGGCAAAAAGCTGCCGGTGAAACTCCTGCACTTTGGCGGCGCCCTCCGGGTCTTTGGCCAGGGCCTTCTCGGCTTCTGATAGGGCCCCGCGCAACGTAATGACCAGGGTATCATCGCTAAGGACCACTGTCACTGACCTAGGCCCGTGCCCCGTTCTTTCTTGCTCGAACGCCTTGGCCGCTCGGGCGATCTGCTGTGCCATGTTCGGCTTGGGCTTGCCCACTGGAGTTCGTCCTTGGCGGCCGCTGCCGTCCCTGAAATCGAAGCCACAAAAAAACCGACGTCGCCAAACACCCAGAGGTGTTCGGCCACATCGGCTTACCCGCTAACGAGCCCCCCGGCATGGCCGGGTTGCCCTTCATCCAGTCATCCGACTCGGAGCGTTTTCGCGCTCCCCAATCTATAATCTAGACTAGCACACGGGGCGCACAAAGCAAGCCAATTCTGGAAATCGTGACTATCTCACCGATAGGGGCACTTTCTTGGGGACCCAAGGCATTGGGGCTTAGCCCGGTCGGCAACTACTATCCGTCGTGCCTTGACCACGCCAAGCCACGGAAACTAGGACAATCGCCTGGAAATCGCGTTCCGCCTCCGGTATCTTAAGCCGCGAAGTTACTGGGCAGCCGTTAGCCTCTGCTCTGTTGGGAGACCCGGGGTATTGCCCCGCGGGCCTCCGAACCGCGAATCGCGGTGCACCGGAGGTCGTCATGAAGACACAGGGCGAAATCGAAGCCGCTATCTGCCAAGGGGTCGGCCGCTTCGAGCAGGAGTACATGGGCCGTGGCCCCAAGGACATCCACGCCCACCTGATCGGTGATCTCCTGCTGGTCCGCCTGCAGGGCGTGTTGACAGCGGCCGAACAGCAGTTGGTCAAGACGCTCCCGGCCGAGAGGGGGCGGGGCCTGCTCAAGCAGGTGCGGACGCAGTTGGTGGAGACGGCGCGGTCGGCCTTGGAGGCGATGGTGCGGGACATCACCGGGGTCACGGTGGTGAGTTTGCACCATGACATCAGCACTTTGACCGGTGAAGAGGTCGTGCTCTTCACGCTGGCCGAGGCCCCTGTCTTCCGTGAGGTAAAGAGGGGGTAGGGCTCTTGCCCCTGGAAGCACAGTCCAGACCGTTCTGATCGGGCCCCATCATGGTCTTGTTCGTGGCCCAATGCGGATGAGCTGTCGCCATACGGCAAACATGATTCAGCGCGCGCACCTTTGAGGTGCATTGGGAGATGTTGCCGATCAGCAAGAGCGGCTTCGTCGTCGACCTCTGGGCTGCGCCGTCGGCTGGGCGGTGACTGATCTCGTCGGAGTGGGTCCACGGCCAGCCACCTGCGGCGATGTGATGCTAGTCTTGCGCTCGCCGCTCAAGCAGCTCGGCTGGCGACTTGTCGTACGATGCGAACGGATCAACCTGGGGCCATGGATGGCTGCATTCGCAAGCGCACAGAACACGTGCATGTGTCTGGCGCCTTCCCATCGGCCGCCGAACGTGCCGCCGATGCTTCAGCCGATTCAGCGAGGGTGGGCTTTGTCACGAGATGCTGTCCGACCCAATATGAACCGGGCCGCCAGACGAGTCGATGTTGAGCCTTCCTCGATCATGTTTGGTAGTTCAAACGATCCGCTCTGCGCGCTACACTCTCTCCAACACCAATACCCAATCCGCCATGGTGGGATAGTGGGGAACCTTCCAGGTGCCGTCGCTATCCGGTTTGACTGTGCCTATCGTGTGCTGTCGGCCGGTTCGGGGATCGAAGAAGAAGCTTCTATAGCTGACATCTGACTCTATGTGCTTGACCTTGATGGGGTAGCGGCTGGACCAGAAGGAATAGACAAGCCGTACCTGTCCCGGGATACCGCCCGCGTAGGGGGCAAAGCGATCATCCTGCCCGGCCGCCGGTTCGACCCACTCCTGGTGTGGCTCGAAGCGCCACCACTGGTACCGTTGTAGCAGTTTGGCTCCCAGTCCGACATGCCGTGAGCCGGGCAAGCGGTGGGCTTCTTCCCACGGCAGGTCGCCCCACGTGGCACCGTGCGGCGATGGGCCATAAGGCGTGCTGCGGGTGTTTACCTGCCAGAGCCCGTTGGCGCCGAAGGTGTGTCCCAACGCACCGCTCAACATGCTGCCCCAGAATCCGAGGCGTTGGATCTCGTCGCCGGAACCGTGGGCCATGCCCTCGTAGTTGAATTCTGCTACGAACGTGGGCATCGTGGGCTGCCTGTCGCAGGCCCGTATCAGTTTGTCGAACGTGTTCGGCATGCTGCTGTACCCGGCGTGGCCGGTCTGCAGCATTTCAAAATCCAACACGCTGTCATCGTCGACCTGATCGCGCCCGACCTCGGTGGGGTGGATGGTAACCAGCCGCTTGTACGGATCGGTCTGTCTGACGTAACGCCCGAGCTCGGTCCAGCCGGCGATTTGATCTTTCGTATCCTTCTCCCTGGTCTGTGACAGGTAGTACGGCATGGCCCCTTCGCCTGTCAGGCACCACACGACCGGGTAGGCACCCCAGCGAGCAATGACGTAGCGCCAATGCTGCTTCATCTTCGCGATGCCCAACCAGGGCAGGTAATACCCCCAGCAAGCCAGAACGCAGGGCATCAGGCCGGAACGCACCAGCCATTGCAGCCGCAGGTCGGCCATATCGAAGTACGCGGGGTTGATGCGCTCGTAGTCCTGCTCCCACGCGAGGCCGGCTTCATTGCGCCCCCGCTCGTCGAACTTGGGCATATCGGGATACAGCCCAGCCACTATTTGGATAACGGTGAATCCCTTCGCCACGCGGTCGGCCGCGAGTCGCTGGAATTCTTCGGGCCAGCCGAGTCGCTCGGCAAAGGCCATCCACCACGTATCACCCAGCCAGAAGAAGGGCGTGCCGTCGGCATGTTCAAGGTGGCGTCGATCCTCCGACACCCGCAATGCCCCATGCATCAATAGCGGATTACTGCCGCTATACGGGCGTACCTGCAAAACTCCCTTCTGTCCGTGCAGATCGCTGTTGGCGATGTCCGAACAGGCCGTCTCGAACTGGTATTCGCCCGGTTCGGGCGGCGAGAAACGAACGCGCCATTCGTTATCCCCTGCCCAGAAGGCCGGCACACGCCAGTTGCCCCCGCAGCCCGTGAAGACCACGTCGAGGTCCACCTCGTTGAACGGATCGGCGTAAGGCCTTCCCGACGAGTATGACCACTCGGTGACCTGGTGTTGCACTGCGTATCTTGTCCGAGGCATTTTTTGAATCATCTCCATTACACGAAAGCAGTATCAGTCGACATCTCCTCTGCCGC
>CBFCZG010000011.1:0-28106 GCA_965602375.1 uncultured Phycisphaerae bacterium
GGAGGATTACCTGGGCGAGAAGGTCGACCGGGCGGTCATCACGGTGCCGGCCTACTTCAACGACTCGCAGCGTCAGGCCACCAAGGACGCCGGGGAGATCGCCGGCCTGAAGGTCGAGCGGATTCTCAACGAGCCGACGGCGGCGGCCCTGGCGTATGGGCTGGACAAGAAGAAAGAGCAGCGCGTCGCGGTCTTCGACCTGGGCGGCGGCACGTTCGATATCTCGATCCTGGAGATCGATCCGGAGATCGGCACGTTCGACGTCAAGGCGGTCAACGGCGACACGCATCTGGGCGGCGACGACTACGATGAGGAACTGATCGACTACGTGGCCGAGGAATTCCGCAAGCAGGAAGGCATCGACTTGCGGAAGGACGCGATGGCGCTCCAGCGATTGAAGGAGGCGTGCGAGAAGGCCAAGTGCGAGCTGAGCACGACGCTCGAGACCACGATCAACCTGCCGTTCGTCACCGCCGACCAGAGCGGTCCCAAGCACTTGCAGATGACCATCTCGCGAGCGAAGTTCGAGGAGTTGACCCGCAAGCTGACCGAGCGGTGCCGCGGACCGGTAATGAAGTGCATCGAGGATGCCAAGCTGAGCAGAGACCAAATCGAAGAGGTGGTGCTGGTGGGCGGCTCGACACGAATGCCGCAGGTCCAGGCGCTGGTCAAGGAGATTTTCGGCAAGGAGCCCAACAAGAGCATCAATCCGGACGAGGTCGTGGCGGTCGGGGCGGCGATTCAAGCAGCCATCCTGTCGGGCGATTTGGACAAGGAGATGGTGCTGCTCGATGTGACGCCGCTGAGTCTGGGCGTGGAGACGCTTGGCGGTATCCTGACCGTTCTGATCCCGCGGAATACGACGATCCCCACGAGTAAGAAGGAGATCTTCAGCACCGCGGCGGACGGTCAGACCGAGGTGACGATCCACGTATTGCAGGGCGAACGCCAGATGGCGACGGACAACCGTACACTGGGCCGGTTCAACCTGACCGGTATTCCGCCGGCGCCGCGTGGGCAGCCGCAGATCGAGGTCACGTTCGACATCGACGCCAACGGCATCCTGAACGTGTCGGCGAAGGACTTGGCGACCGGCAAGCAGCAGTCGATCGAGATCAAGGGCTCCAGCGGGCTTGAAAAAGACGAGATCGACCGGATGAGGCAGGACGCCGAAGCACATGCCGAGGAGGACAAGAAGCATCGCGAGCTAGTCGAGGCAAAGAACCGCGCCGACCAACTGGTGTACTCGACGGAGAACACCTTGAACGAGCACGGGGAGAAGATCCCGGCTGAGGAGCGATCGAAGGTCGAGTCGGCGGTGAATAACCTCAAAGAGGTGATGAAGGGCGACGACGTCGATGCGATCGGCAAGGCCTCCGAACAGGTGCTGACGGCCTCTCAGACGATCAGCAAGATCATATATGAGGAGGCGGCCAAGCAGCAGGCCGCCAGCGGAGCGGGTGTGGGCGCCGGTGCAGACGCGGGCGGTAGCGCTTCGGACGAGGCCAAGTCGGAGGCGAAGAAGGACGACGACGTCATCGACGCCGACTATGAGGTGAAGGAGTAGGCGACGTCCCGCACTCATGCGCGGACAACCGGCGGCCGGCCAGTCGACCCGTCTGCTGGCTGCTCAAAGCGAATAGGAGCACACGGCCGGGCTTGATGCTCGGCCGTTTCATTTTTCGTTGCGTAGAGCAACGCAGGGGGTGTCAGGCGCGGTTGCAGGGGTGCCGAGGCGTTGGTAAGCTGACAGGTAGAGTAGCCTGGCTTGCTCGTTAGCCCGGTGTCATATCGAGCGCATCGGACCATGTCAGTGGGACAGCAAGCCATCGCGGCAGCCGCTTGGTAGAGGCAGGGCAGTAAGCCTGTATGCGCGGCAGGTCGGGTTGTGCCGCGCCACGGGAGGGTGTCGTGTCTGTCGGGGAGCCTAAGGGCATCAAGGTCCGCTGTACGTGCGGGGCCAAGCTGCGGATGCCGGCCGCCGCGGCAGGGCGCCGTGCAAAATGTCCGAAGTGCCAGGCTGTCTTTCGTGTGCCCAGTGGGGTGTCTGCCGGCGACAGCGAAGGCGTGGGCGCCCGATCTCACGCGACAGCCGAGGCGACGAACCGCACGGGTAAGGCCTGCCCCGCCTGTGGCGCGTCGATGGCGCCCGATGCGATCCTCTGCGTCGAGTGCGGCTACAACCTGACGACGAAAAAACGGATCGGCGGCACCGACGGGCCACGACCGGAGTTGGCCGATCAGAAGCAGAGCGGCGAGCCGCGTACGTGCCCATGCTGTGGCAAGAAGTACCTGGGCAACAGCAAGATCTGCGTGGCGTGCGGTATCGACTTGCGAAGTGGCCGGAGCGTGCGGATCGCACAGGATGTCGACGTTGATCGTGTCTACATGAACACGGAGCGCATCATCCGCGTTCTAAGTTGGATCATCCCATTCGGGATCTATCCGATCGCTTCGGAGGCGTTTGGCACGCGCAAGCCGTACGTCGTTCGGTCGATTGCCATCGTCACCGTTGCAGCAAGCATCTGGTTCTGGGTCGCGGGGATCAGTGGCGCTGCCGAGCCGGACGCCTTGCTCGAGTTGATGTTGTGGAGCGGCCGCGCCGACAGGCCGGCTGTTACGGCGGTCGACGGCGGGCAAGAGGATTACGTCGACCAGGAGGACGCTGAGGATGAACACGATGATCTGGCCGGCGGCGAGGACGAGTTCTGGCCGAGCTATCACCCACGGCAGCTGGTGACCCACGCGTTTCTGCACGCCGATCTTCTTCATCTTGCGGGGAACGTGCTGTTTCTGATCATCCTGGGGTCGCGAGTCAATGCCGTGATTGGCAATGTAGGCACACTGGTTGTCTATCCCTTGTTTGCTGCCGTTGGGGGGCTGGCCCATATGCACGCGACGGCTGACTGGCCGCTACACCCCATGCTGGGTGCATCGGGAGCAGTGATGGGCATGGCGGGGATGTATCTGGTCTTTTTCCCACTGCACAAGGTACATATGGCCATTTGGCACCGTTGGGGACTTATCACGTGGTTTCGCCTGTCCATGAAGCTGTTCGCCGTTCGCGGCTTCTGGGTCGTGTTGTTTTACATTGCATTCAGCGTTGCTGCTGTCCTGTTCGGGCTTTCGGCGGGTGTCGCCCATTGGGCCCACCTGGGTGGGTTCCTGGCGGGCGTGGCGGTGGCGCTGGCGTTGCTGGGTTCGCGCCTGATCAGTTGCAAAGGGGGGGACCTGGTCACGACCGTGCTGGGTCGCTGGGCCTGGCCGCTGGTGGGCAAGCCGAACAGGCCTCCCAAGGGCCTGCCGCTGCCGTAGGTTCACAGCAAGCTGCCGGACACCGAAGGGCGTGGTCGTGGACATCGGCATCTGGTAACGTGGAAGATATGAGCGAGCCAACGACATCACCGATCAAGGCCAAGTCGATGCTGTTCTGTCGACGCATGCTTCAGGATCGCGCCAGCGGGCTGCCGACGCTGGTGGACATCATCACGCAGTTGAATGTGCCAAACGTGCCCGTCCGGATCGCGGGGCTGGGACTGTTCTGCGAGCTGACCGGATGCCGCGGCGAGTACGAGTTTTCGCTGCGGATCCAGGATCTGACGACGGGCAAGACCACCGGCCCGCTGAAAGCACCGACCGTTCGCTGGGACGATCCGACCACCTACAACCACATCTCCATCGCCTTCAACTTTGCGGCCGAGCATGAGGGCGACTACGAGTTCCAGCTCTTCGCCAACAACGAATTGGTCGACCAGAAGCCTCTGCGAGTTCGCGTCGTCAAGCCACGCAAGTCTGAGGGGCATGCTGACGCGTGAGCGGTTGACGAGTGTGGTGTGCTGTCAGCTCCTTCCTGACGTATCCCGTTCGCGCTGTCTGGCCGGAATCAATCATGTTCTGTAGAGGTGCCGCGCCCGGTATTATGGGACGCCGTGTGACTCGGGGGTGAGGGGTGAGCGGCTTGGTACGGCTTCGGTATGGACTCCGGTGACGTGGGGGTCGGCGGGGTGCTTGCGTGGTCGGCGGGGAGGGGCGATGTTGGGGCGAGCTACAATGGCACAGGCGAAGTCGTTTTGGCTTCAGGCGTGGGGGGTGGGTGCCGATAAACGCAGGAACTCGGAAGCGAGTTAACTTGCGTCGCCGCAGAGAGCTGGGGAGGTCCCCAAATGGCAAGAAGAGCAAGCAGTAGTAGCAAGAGAAGTTCCAGTCGTAAGAGCGTATCGAGTCGTCGCAGCAGCGCGAGCCGGTCCGTGCCCCGTCGTCGAACGGTCAGCAGCGCGCGCAAAACCACCGGGCGGAGCCGGGTGTCTTCTGGTAGCAGCCGCACCAGCGCTGCCGCCAGGAAGACCGTTTCTGGCCGTGGCAAAGCAACCGGCCGGAGCCGCACAGTGGCGGCCCGGGGCAGCTACACGTCGGTGCGGAGCCAGTTGACCAGCAAGATCAACTCGTATCGGGTTTTGCTGAACCAGGTCCAGGGCACGAGTCGCGGCTCTCAGCCCAGCCCCACAGCGGTGACCCGCATGGCTGGCTGGGTAGGTCGCGGGGCGAACGTCTACCAGGTTACGAACCGTCAGGTGAACCGCGTAGCCGGCGTGGGCAAGAAGGTTAGCTCGGCGACGGGCGCGCTGCGCGTGCTCCAGTCGCGTTACGGGAAGGTGGTCAAGGCGGTGGCGCCCGGCAGGAGCGGATCGTGGATCGTGGCTGCCGTTCCGCAGTCAGGACGCAAGGTATTTCGGCCGAATTGGTAGCGGCTGCCGTTTCTCAGCGGTAGTACGAACCACTTAACGGGCGACGTGGGTTTTTGCAGGACGGTTTGCCAATCGGCAAGCCGTCCTTCTTTTTTGCGGAGCGTATGCGAATTCGGTTAGAATGCCGAATGGTCCGAACTGCCAGGGACGCGTCATGAGTATTCGGTTCGTATGTCCCGTATGCGGGCAAGAGCTGACATTCGCAGACGACCTGAAAGGCGCGACGCGTCCCTGCCCACATTGTGGTGCCGATTTGCTGGTCTGGCCCGTCGAGCGCCAAAGTGAACCGGCGGGCCCTACGCCCGGCGAACTGCCCGCGCCGGTAGAGCAACACGTTTCCCAGATCGTCGTCCCGACGCACGTGGAGTATAGAGCTACTCGAGGCGGCCGAAGGTGGTTGCTGTGGAGCGGTGCAGCCGCTGCGGTGATCGCTGTGTTGGCGGTCCTTATCGTGTACGGACCGCGGATGCGGAGGTTGGACCTGCCGGACGGCGTGTCGCAGCGCGCTGTCGCGCAGGCTGAGGCGCGTCTGGGTGGACTCGATGCGGCAGCAACGTTGGACTACCTGCTGGAAGGGGGAGGCGTTCCAACGGGCCTGCCGGTGAAGGTGGCGGGGCTGCTGGACGAGCGAGTGCAGGTCGTCGAATCGCAGCGCTCATCGGGCAGAGGTGCCGCCTCGGGACGGGTAGGGGTATATGCGCTGCTGCTTAGCGCCGGCGATCCGGCGGCTGAGGCGCACGGGCAGTTCCGCAGCCAGGCGCGGACGATGCTAAGACAACTGGATGTGAGCGAGGAATATAGCCCGATGGCATTCTCCGAGCAGTGGGACGCGCTACGGCAGCTTCAGCGCCAGACCATGCCCCGCAAGGCGATGGTCATTCTGTTGGATCCGCTGAAGCATCCGGGCCTCTACCGGCAGAACCTGCGCCCCGAAGCGGCTCGCTCGATTGGGCCCCTGCGAATTCGTGACACTTTCGAGCTCTTGCCTGCCTCCGAGCCTGTTCTCATGTGGCAGGGGTCGAGGCAGCTTGACCGCTGCAAGCGAGTGCTCGGCCAAGCGGCCTCAGCGTCTTTGGGTCTTGGGGAGGTGGAAATGATGATCGAGTCGATTGCTTTCCGTGGGCACGTGGCGGCCGCCTTTACCGGGAGCGAGCTGGCTGCGGAACTGGAGATCGTCGGGATGTTTCGCCAGAAGTGACGTCAGCTCGGGGGCATCACGAATGCTGCTTTGACGAGCTTCGAGTTGTGACGGTCGGCCAGCGCTGCCAAAGCCTGGCGATACTCCTGAAGAGCGAATACATGCGTCAACAGACCGACGGGATTGATCCGACCTGATTGGATCAGTTCGAAGACGACCTGGTAGGTGTGCATCCTGCGATTGTCAAAGTTTTCGATCTGGCGGCCATAGCAGCCGTGGAGCGTCAGTTCGCTCATCCAAAGAGGAGTGGCCTCCACAAACGATATTCCCGGTGTGCCGACTTGCACCACGCTTGCTCCGGAGGCGGCCCATTTCATCGCATCGGTCAGGCTCTGGCCCGTGCCGACACAGTCGTACACCAAATCGAACCCGCCGAGGACAGCCTGATTGCCGAACGCAGCCGGGACGATGCGGGCACCCGCGAGCTCGGCGAGAGCACGGTAACGGGTCTCCAGGCTTTCACGGCGGCGCCACACCGCCGCGGCATCCGCGCCAAACTGACGAACCTGTTCGGCCTGATGAGGATGACGAACCACGCAAACGATGCGCGCGGGCTGGGCCAGGGCGCGGATGGCCGCCACCACCCCGAGGCCCACGATTCCGCCGCCGAAGACGAGAACCGTTTCGTCCGGTTGGGGCGTGCGGCGTAGCACGGCGTGCACAGCGCACGCCAGCGGGTCGGTAAGGATCGCCACATCGTCGGGCAGCGTGTCGGGCACGTGGTGCAACTGCCAGTGATGGGCGACGAAATACTCACCCCAACTGCCTCCCGTGAAGTGGTTGTATCCGATCATCATGCCGGGCGGCAGCGGAGGTTCGTCAAGGCGCTCGCATACGCTGAAACGCCCTTCGGCGCAGGCCGTGCACGGCGGATCGACCCCGCGCACGTGACAGGCGAGCATCGGCTCGACACAGACGCGCTGACCGGTCTGCCATCCCATTTGTCGGGCGACAGGTCCAACCTCGTCGATCACAGCGACGTTTTCGTGGCCGAGCACCACGGGAAATCGCACGAAGGCGCGCAACATCGAGCCCGGATGCTGGCGGTGCCGTATCAGCGCGATATCCGTGCCGCAGATGCCGCCCATCAGCGTCCGCAGGCGCACCCATTCGGGGCCTGGCAATGCAGGGG
Organism: uncultured Phycisphaerae bacterium; assembly: GCA_965602375.1. GTDB lineage: Bacteria > Planctomycetota > Phycisphaerae > UBA1845 > DATKUK01 > DATKUK01. The sequence goes on from CBFCZG010000011.1 coordinate 7,076, forward strand.
GCGGGATGTCGACCAGCCGGAGCCCTGACAGGCGGGCGGCCAATGCCCCGGCTCGAAGCCGGGCAAACGTTCTGCCGGCAAGCCAATGGCATGGCTTGGGGTCGAACAGCAGTGCTTTCACCGGTGCGAACTCCTCATGCCGCGCCATCTTCATGGTAATGCGGCTGGCCGTGCCGGGCGACCCTGTTGCTCAGGCAGCCGCCCGGATGGTCGGCGGGCGGGTTGGGGCGAGCTAAAGACTTGTCTGACGGAAGCTTCGGCGCCATGATAGCCAGCTGGGTATGGGGTGACTGGCTAGGTGAGTGGATGCCTTCAGAGACGGAAAAATCCGCCAGGACGCCTTTGGTGGTGCGTATTGTGCACCTGTTTCGGTCCTTGGGGTTTCCCGAGGACTGGTTCCTGGTGGTGCTGGCGGTGATCATAGGAGCCGCCACGGGGTTGGGTGCGGTAGGCTTCTACCGCCTTATCGAGTGGGTCAGGCGCCTTTGCTACGACACGGAACACGGGCTGTACGGGGGGTATCTGTTTATGCTAGTCGTTCTGCCGGCGGCGGGGGGGCTGCTGGTGGGATTGCTGACGCAGTGGTTTGCCTCGGAAGCCAAGGGACATGGTGTGCCGGAGGTGCTGGACGCCATCTACCGGCAGGGCGGGCGGATTCGACCTCGGGTGGCGGCCGCCAAGGCGGTTGCCAGCGCGATGACGATCGGGTCGGGCGGGTCGGCAGGTACCGAAGGGCCGATTATCCAGATCGGGGCGGCTCTGGGCAGCTCGTTCGGTCAGTTATTCAAGCTCACGCCGAGGCAATTGACGCTGTTGGTGGCGTGTGGCGCGGGGGCAGGGATTAGTGCGATTTTCGACGCACCGATTGCGGGGGTCTTGTTCGCCCTGGAGATCTTCCTTGGGGAACTGTCGTTCCGGGCGTTTTCGCCGGTCGTGTTGGCTTCGGTGCTGAGCAACTCGGTGGCGCGGGCCTTCATACCGAAGCGCGGTGATCTGACTGGGGCGATTTTCTACATCCCGGTTGAAACTCAGGCGAAGTACCAGTTTGTGTGGACCGAACTGCCTTATTACGCGGTGTTGGGTGGGATATGTGCCCTGGTGGCGGTGGCGTTCATTAAGGCTCTTTACGGGACGGAGGATCTGTTCGACTGGCTTAAGATGCCGGCCTGGGCCAAGCCGGTGCTTGGGGCGGCCGGTCTCGGGTTAATCGGGATGGCGGCGGCCTGGTGGGTCGGTCACCGGTCGATGCCGTCGTTCTACGGTAATGGATATCCGCTGATCACTGAGGCGATCGACCCGGAACACGTCGCACATTTCAGCATTGGTCTGCTCTTGGGCCTGTGTGCGCTGAAGCTGATTGCCACCTGTCTAACGCTGGGCTCGGGCGGCAGCGGGGGGGTGTTCGCCCCGTCGCTGTTTATGGGGGCGACGGTGGGCGGGGCGTTTGGGCTCCTGCTGAATCGGCTGGGGCTTCTTGGGCCGGAAGGCACCGACCCCGGTCTCTACGTCGGCGCTTACGCACTGGTGGGCATGGCAGCCGTGGTGGCGGCCACCACGCACGCACCGTTGACGGGCATTGTCATCCTGTTCGAGCTGACGCGAGACTATCGCGTGATCCTGCCGGTGATGTTCGCAGCCATTCTGGCGACGGCGGGGGCGCAGCTTATGGCACGTGACAGCATCTATACGCTCAAACTTCGCCGACGGGGCATTCGACTGAGCAAGGGCGTCGATATGAGCATCCTGCGGAGCATGACGGCCGGCGATCTGCCCAGGCAGAAGCCGGTCTTCGTCTCGCCGGAGCAGCCTCTTCAAGAGCTGCTGGACATCGCACAGGAGTCCGACGTGATCGACTTCGTCGTGGCTGACCAGCAGCAAAAATATCAGGGTATGGTGTTGGCCGACGAGGTTCGAGTGGCCTTGCTGCAGCCCGAGGCGGTGCCGCTGCTGCTGGTCGAGGAGTTGGTCCGCAAGGAAGCACCGATGATCTATCCGCACGAGACACTGGACGTCGTGCTGGACAAGTTCGCGCGCTGCGATGCCGACGCACTGCCGTTGGCGGCCGGCCGCGTGGACGAGCGGATCGTCGGCCTGATCACCCGTCACGGGCTGCTGAACGCCTACAACGCCGAATTCGCACGGCGAGCCAGCGCGTAACGTGTTGGCGTCGCCCCCCGAGGACAGGCAGGTGCCTTAAAGTTCATGTGGCTGCGCACAGGGGTGGGGCGACTGTGGACATGTTTGGGGGAACCCGTCAGGGCTGCGGTGTCTCAACGTCGATCGTCAGCAGAGTACCGCGACCCTCGTCGCCGTGAAATTCGTGAGACAGCAACCCCACGGTGTAGAGCGGCTTGAAGTGTACGTCGGGCACGTAATTCATCCGGTTGAACTTCCAGTTGTTGATCGGCTGAAGGGGATACGTGAATAGAACGGGATCGCCGTCGGCAGGGGTGTAGTCGACCGTGCAGCCGCGGGCGCCAAGTCGCACGTTTCTGGTGACCGGTAGGGTCTGCACGTCTTCCATGTCGCCCACCTGATGATCGATGCCGTCGATCTGGAAGCGGCCGGGGTGAAACAGGGGGATCGGCACCTGCAACAGGATCTTGCGGGCGCTGACGGCTTCAAAAGCGTAACGGATCGACATCTGCTGCGGGCTGACGACTTTCAGGTCGAAGCGGATGTGGGCGTGTAGAAACTCCAGCCACAGCGTGGCCCCATCGGATTGAATTTCAGCTCGGCGCTGGATGGGGTGGTAGCACCCTTTGACGGGGCTATTGGCTTCGGTGGTTCCGTCCTGGACCGGCAGGCCCTGATGGCTGACCAGGTGGTCGCCGAAGACGCCTCCCACACAATCCACGTCGCGCCAACCGGTGATCACGTGGGCGTTGGCCAGTGGGACGTGATTGCGCATCCGATTGCCCCCACCGACGATCAGGCCGGCTGCGTCATGGTATGCGCTGAACATACTCTGCCGCTCGGTGATATAGACGTGCGGGCCGAAGCGAGGCACGTCGGTTTCGGCTGCCGAGACGGCCAACATCCACGGTCCGCGCTTCGTCGTCACAGCGCCGCCGGCTCCAGCCTGACCGTTTAGAGGAAAAACGTTGCTACAGCTTTCGTCCTCCTGGGGCAGGGGGGTGTCGGGCCCGTCCTCGGCAAACCGGTGGCAGTCGACCATGAAATCGGTCGTGGCAAAGACGTACCAGGTCAGTGCGAAGCCGCATGGGTGCTTGGCGTCGGTGAGGCCCAGCTCGTCCATTCGACGGATCTGGTTGCGGATGAGCCGTCTGCCCTGCGGGGTGCGCGTGAGGGCATTGGCGGCCATACCGACTGCGAAGGCGGCTACATAAGGCTGGCGGCCGTCGAGCGTCTCGATAGGCGTGCCGTCGGGGTAGGCGGCGCGAACGGCAAACTCGATACCCTTGTAGAGGACGTCCTTGACCTCGGGATTGTTCGAGAAGCGGTAATACAGGTCAAGCCCGTGAAGCTGCGTCCGATGGTAGTTGGGCGATGGGCCTTGCCCGCGGCGCGATTCGTCCCAATAGCCATCAGGAAGCTGCATGCGGCAGATCTGTCGCGCCCAGAGCTGCCCGGTGCGGCGCCAGTTGTCGTTGTCGAACATCTGGCCGGCGCGAACCAGCAACGCCGCCCGCCAGATGAAGTGGTTCGGCGCCGTGGCCAGATAGTTGCTGACCAGCTTCATCTGTTCCAGATGGCGCCAGATCGCGTCGGTCCAGCGAGCGCGCCGCTTGGCGTCAAGCTCGTCGTCCACCCATTCGATGGCTTGCAGGAGGTTGAGCGGAACCCACTCGGCGCCGAGCGTTCCGTGCAGGCTGGGCTGTTCGCTATCACAGATCGCGTCGCCCTCGCGGATGACCTTGTCGAGGATCGACGCATCTCGATGGTATGGGTTGCCGTCGATCTTGTGGGCATAGAGGTAGGCCAGGGGGCGGACGGCGTGCTGGTAGTCGCGGTCGTGTCCCGGCTCACAGCGGAAGCAGCCGGCGTCGCCGTCGAAAAGCCCGAGCATGAATGGGACGTTGCCGACGATGCGCCGCAAGTACCAGTCACGAATTGGGGTATCGCTCACGGCTTGCTCCCTGAACGCTGGTAGGATCCGAATCCGACAGGGCTACGAGTAACGTCCGTACCGATGGCACGCGTCGATGAGGGCGCGAACATTGGGCCAGGACTGCGGCGTTTCATCGCGGACGTTGTCGACGGGCGAGAGGACGAACCCGCCACCGGGCGCCAGGGCGTCGATGGCCTCGTGGACTGCTCTGAAGGTCTGCTCGGCGGTGCCCAACTCGACCGTTACCGAGCCGCTCACGCCGCCCCAAAGGGCCATCCGCCCAGCGGTAGCCTGCTTGAGCGCCGGCAGGTCGGTGCCCTTGCCCTGGATCGGGTCCACACCAATCAGCACGTCGACGCCCGCGTCGAGGATGTAGGGCACGAGCGGCATCATGGCACTGGTGCAGATGTAGCCGAGGCGCGACCCGGCCTGGTGGATCAGGTCGGCTTCCTGTTTCAGACGCGGCTGGATGAACCGCTGATATTGCCGAGGCGTCCAGAACTCGGTGGTCTCGTACCAGGCGCGGTGGAATATGACGTCCGGCGCGGGGTCGAGTTGGATCTCGATCTGGCGGAGGTTCCACTCGGCGATGATGTCGGCCATCTCGTCCACGGTGTCCGGCTGGTCGTGGGCCATCAGAATGAGGTTCTCCATGCCGACCAGCCAGTTGACGGCGTCCATGGCCATCACGCCGGGCTCGCCCCCGCGTCCCCATCCGCCGACGGTGAGGAGGGCCTGCTTGTCGGCAAAGGTCTTCAGTTCGCGGGCCTGAGCGCGATACGCCCTAATCTGATCATCGCCAAACGGGGCGAAAAGATGGCGCAACGCCGGCAGGTCGTCCGGTCCGGTGATCAAGAATTCTGTACTCCTGGGGATCAGAAAATCGTCTAGCAGCGGCACGGTATCGCCGTGTTCCCAGTCCTCGGTCTGTCGAACGACGGTCTGGAGGTCGCCTGCGGGCGTGTGGTAGGTCTTGGTCAGGAGCTTGCCCGTTCCGTCGGGGTCGGGCTGCTTGGCAAGCCTCGTCGTCACAGCCGGGTCGAAGCACATGGGAACGTGGCCGAGATGCACGAACGGGTCGAGCCCCATGTCGAGCTGCCGCAGGGCGAGTTCCTGCTCCGTAGCGCACGTCTTGTGCAGAATGTAGAAGATCATGAAGCTACAAGGCACGCGGTCGGGTTGTTGGCAGTCGAGTGCTGCCACGAGACGCTGACGAGGGGACATCTGATCGACCATGACGTTCTATCCCACTCTGTTAATCGAGGTGCGATGTTGCAACGAGGTCACACGCGTACGGCGCATCGTCGGCAATGTAGCGACGTGTCGCCGCGCGGGCAAGGCGGACTATGGCTTTTGCCCGATCAGTTCAGCGGCGCGCTGCGCCCAAGGAGAGTCAGGGAAACGGACGATCAGACTTTGAAGGGCGCGGTCGGCCTCGGCGGGTCGGCCTTGGAGCAGGAAAAGCCTGCCCACCGTCCAGTAGAGCATGGGCTGATCCGGCCGGGTCCAATCCATGCGTCCGACGGCCAGCGTGGTGCGCTCCAGCGCCGCTCGGTCGAGCGGATTGGCCCAAAGGCCGGCTATGAGTTGTTCGAGCGCCGACTCGACGGCTGTGTCGTCACGTGCACTCAAATCGGCCAACATTACGGCCAGGCGCGCGGATAAGGATTGTGGACTCGCAGCGAGGGTCTGGTCGGCCTGGGCCCGTGCCCCGGCATGCTCGCCGAAACACGCCAGCGCAAGGGCGTACCAGCCTCGCACGAGTGGGTCCTGCGGCGCCGTTTGTACAGCCTGCTCCCAGAGTGCAACGGCGGCGTCCAGACGGTCCGATTGGGCAAGCCACATATCCCATTCGACCAACTCGCCGAGGGCAGCCGGGTTTGGCGCCAGCACTCGGGCCAAGGCCCGCAGGGCATGTGGGTGCGTGGGGTAAAGCTGGGTCACCCGTCGCGCTCGCGTCACGCCGTTTCGGTAGTAGCCCGTCGTGCGCCAACCAAGCCCCGCCCAGACGACGGCCACGGCTGCAGCCACGACAATGACCAGTTTGGTGACCAGTTCTTGCTGTGCGCGAGAGATGGAACGAATCGACTGCTGGACAAGACGCCAAACGCAGGCCACCGCAGCCAAGTGCAGCCCCAAGATGGGCAGATACATAAATCGGTCGGCCGCACTGACGTTGCGGGCGATCACAGAACTCTGGTAGGGCAGCAGCAGCAGGAGGTACAGCCCCAATCCGACCGAAGCCTCGGGTGCCCACCGGTACGCCAACCCCGCCAACAGCAGCAGGGCGAGCAGGGCGGTCAGTCCGCTGACCACCTCTGCATCGAGCCACGAAAGGTGTGATCGGGCCGGATACCACGGAGACAGCCCGGCGGGCCAGACATATTCTCGCAACGCCCATTGGTGCACCGCGACTATGCGCGCTGCCGAGGGGCCGGAAAGTTGCTCGGCCGCCTGTGCGGTCAGACCCGCACGAGCAGTTAGTCGCAGGTTCAACCCCACCGCGGCGACGGCCAGAGCCGCCACCGGCACCCAGGCCGCTACCCAGCGAAAACTCGGTCGCCAGCCGCGGTACAGGTCGAGCAGCCACAAAGCGAGCGGCAACGTCACGATCGGCTTGCACAGCAGCGTCGCAATCGCCGCAAGCAGCGAAACGACCAGCCAGCGGAGCGCGCAACCGTCGCGCCAACGCAGCCATGCAATCATGGCCAGCAGCACGAACGCGGTGGACAGGGGAATCGTCAGCTTGCCCACGTAAGCGAACGCTTCGACAGCCAGCGGATGCACGGCGAAGGCGACGCCCGCCGTCGTGCTCAACCCGTTGCGGCGCGACAAAGTCCACACCAGCAGCCACACCAGGAAGGCGTTAAGCGCGTGAAGGACGAGCCGGTCGATGTGGTAGCCGAGAGGTCGCTGTCCATATCCCCAATACTCGGCCATGTAGACGAGCATGGGCAGAGGCTGATACAGGTCGTGGTGGGCGGAAACCAGCAGCTTGCCCGCATTGGCCAGGCTGGGCTGACTCACCAGAGGGTGCTCCAGCAGCAGCCGCAAATCGTCGCCGCCGACGAACTGCCCTCGCAGGCTCGGCACGGCCGCCACAATCGCAGCCGCGACCACGAGGGCGATAGCCAGGCCCCGTCTGTGCGGCCGGTCGCTGGACGAAACGGATGGCTTGGCCTTGTCGCTCATAGGTGTTCCGAGGTTGGCAGTTTATCCGGCCGTGATCGGCACGTACACTGTGGCCATGTGCAGCACGCGTTACGGCGGGATAGTCGAAACGGGGCACGGGGGCATCGACCTGCGCGGTCGGCCGCTGGTGATGGGTGTGCTCAACGTCACGCCCGACAGCTTCAGCGACGGGGGCGACTTCCTCTCGCCTGACGCGGCCCGACGGCAAGCGCAGCAGTTGGTTGCCGATGGGGCCGACATCATCGATATCGGCGGAGAGTCGACGCGCCCGGGCAGCGAGCCCGTACCGGCCGACGAGCAGTTGCGGCGGATCCTTCCTGCCATCGAGGCGGTCCGCCGGGCAAGCGACTCGGTGCCGATATCGGTCGACACGCGGCTGGGGTCGGTAGCCGAGGCGGCGCTGGACGCCGGGGCCGACCTGGTCAACGACATCTTCGCCTTGCGTGACGACGCGCACTTGGCGCGTGTGGTGGCGAAACGACGGGTGCCTGTAGTCCTGATGCACATGAAGGGACGGCCGGCCACCATGCAGCAGGCCCCGACCTACGTGGATGTGGTCTCTGAAATCGGGTCATTCCTTCAGGATCGGATCGAAGCTGCCGAGCGGGCGGGGATCGATCGAGACCGGATGATCATCGATCCGGGCATCGGCTTCGGCAAGACGACGGAACACAACCTGACGATTTTGCGGGGCCTGGCGGCGCTGCTGGAATTGGGCAGGCCGGTGCTGCTCGGACCTTCACGGAAGCGGTTTATCGGGCAAGTGCTGGGGATAGATGAGCCGAAAAGGCGGCAGTGGGGGACGGCTGCCGTCGTCGCTTACGCCGTCGCGGCCGGTGTGCACATTGTCCGGGTGCACGAGGTTGCGGAGATGCGCCAGGTGGCGAGGATGGCTTGGGCGATTCGTCAGGGCACATAGCTGGCGAACGGTCCTCCTGGCCGGCGCAGCCAGACCGCTATCGTTTTTTACATCGACATTTCGCCGCGGCCGCTTGATCGATTTGCCGGAGGAACGAGTTGCCGTTCGGCCACGGCGTGCCCCGAGCGCTCAACGGGCGACGGCTAGTCGTGCTGAGCCGGAATCCCCGGGCCGCGGGGTGCGATCCCTGGCGACGTTCAGCCCGGTCAGCTCCCTTACGTAGGCCAGATAGCGTGTGGTGAACTCGTTGAGGTCTTCGGTGATGTAGGCGCGGAAGGCGGCCTGACCAAAGCCAATGTCGCGATCGCCGGTGGCCGCTCTCTGTGCTTGAGCGGAGGCGGTTAAGGCGGGCGTCCCGAGCTCGGCCATCAGACGGGCGAAGCCCCAGGCATAGCGTTGCTCCGATCCGTTTTGGAGGAACATCACGAGCGACCATACCTGGGCGTAGTAGGTCTGCACCTTGCGCTGGGTCGTCACCACTACGTCGCCCGCATCGGCATCGAGGATTTCCGCCAAGGGCATGAGCTTGCCGGTAACCAGGGCTTGTCTGAGATGGTTGATGCGAAAGCGATTGGCGTGGGGAGCAAAGACGGGTTGATCGTCCTTCCACACGTAGTTCTCACAGTAACAGGCCAGCCCTCCGTTCAACCACGCCGGCACCGCCCGGCCGAAGTGCCGGAAGATGTATTGATGGAATCCCTCGTGGGCCAGCACGGCCAGCGTAAGCTCGCGGCGAATATAGTACGCCACGCACGTGTCCTGTCTGGTGTAGCCGCCGGAACGGATTTGCAGGTAACGGCGGGCCTGGTTTCGGGCGAAGCTGCGGGTGAACCGCTCCCACTCGGCTCGCGTGTTAAACAGATAGACGGGAAGGCGCCGCTCGCTTACGTCCGCTGCGGGGGCGGTACTGATGTACTGACGGTATGACGTTTCCATGAAGACCGGCAGGAGTTCCAGCGTGAGAGCGTCCTGAACGGTGGTATAGACGGCAAAATGGTCGGTCAACAGGCGTTGGCCCTGCGCGCGGCCGAACTGCCAATCGGTCACCTGCGACTGAATCGGTGGGGGGGAGAGCTGCTGCCCACAGCCGCTCAGCCACAGGCTCGACGCTCCCAACACGGTCAGGCTGACGGCGGCGAAAAAAACATGTCCCTTGCTGAGCATGGACAACAAGTCTACGGTCAGCACTGCCACACATCAACGCACAACCCCTGGCTGAGGCGAGATGTGCGCAATAGACCCGCCGGTTCGAGCCGATGTGCAGTCTGGGCCAACAGACCGGACCCGACGGTTACTTAAGAACTGTGGCAGCCTTGGCAAGGTTGTCGACGCTGAAGACCACCATCGCACTTTGACCGGCCACACCCGTGCTGCCGTACACGTAGTGGATGTTCACCTTCGCCCTGGCCAGCTTGGCCGATGCCTTGGCCAGTTCGCCCGGCAGATTCGGCAGCTTGGCCGCGATGACCGTCTGCTGACAGAAGGGCATCTTGGCTCGCTTCAGGGCAGCCTTGGCCTTGGCGGCCGGCGCGGCGACAAACCTGACCATGCCGCAATCGACATTGTCGACGACGGAGATGGCCTGGATGTTGACCTTTGCCCGTTGCAGTGCGGCGCCGAGCTTGGCGAGCATCCCCGGCTTGTTCTCCAGGTTCACGCAGAACTGCGTCGCTCTGGCCATGATGATTTCCTCCCATCAAGAATTGTGGCCATTCCGATCAGCTTACGGGTTTTCGGCAGGGCCCGAAGGCGGGCCGGCCGCCCCCTGGGTAATTTCCACATAGGCCATCCTGAGGTTGAACAGCGTCGTGTCGAGGAGTTTCTTCTCTTCGGCATCGACATTGGACGCGGTCTTGCTCTGGAGCACCTCCAGAAGGTCGATGTGGTACTTGGCCATGGGCAGATTGGGGGGGATGGCTCGCCCGTCCTGGCCTTGCATGCCTCCCAGCCCGACCATGGCCTGCATGGCGAAGAGATTGACCAGGTCGCCGAACCCGGGCTGACCCGGGGCCCCGCCGGCCGGCTCCTTGGTGGCTTCGGTCGCCAGCTTTTCCTTCTCGCGACGAGCCTCGCTCTTCCAGTCGTCGTCAACGTGAATCTTCGGTCCTTCGTCATCAGGCATGATTGCGCTCCAAACAGTCTGGCCAAGCTATTGCGGTCGTTTTCTAGGCCGATCGATCGGCCGTGTCAACCTCGCAGGTCGGTACGAGACTCTGGCCTTGTTCGACGAGCTGACGGATCAGCGCCGTGCTGTCGAGCTCGGCCGGTGCGATATTCTGTCGGACCGCCATAGCTGCGGCAGTGCCGGCGGCCTCGCCCACGGCGGCGGCAATCGGCATGACGCGCAATGAGCTGTGAGCCACATGGTCGGCGCCGATGCACCGCCCGCCCACCAGCAGGTTGGCGATGCTCGGCGGCACAAGGCAGCGGTACGGGACCTCGTACCAGTCGCCCGGCGGTAGTCGTTTGATCTCGGTGCCCGACCCGGTCGGGTTATGGATGTCGATCGCGTAGTGGGCTCGCGCAATCCCGTCGGCAAACTTGCGGCAACTCAGTACGTCGTCTTCGGTCAGTTCGTAAAGACCTCGAACGCGGCGGCTCTCGCGGACGCCGATCTGGGCGGCGGTGACAGAGAGGTACGCGCTGGCGAAGCCCGGCACCTCGTCGCGAAGCCAGGAGACGAATTGTTCGGCTTGGCGGCGTCCCTCCAACTCGGCGGCTGTCAGACCAAGACTGTCGGTGGCGTCGCGGCCAACCACGCGCGTCGTATTGAAATGAATTTCATCATCCTGAACACACGAGAAGAACAGGACGTTATGGCGCGGACATTCGATGCGCCCGGTAGCCTTAGCCCGATCGTAGAGCTCCTGCATCTGCGCTCGGCGCCGGTCGCGCAGGTCCGATTCATCATCGCTGGTCGGCAACTGCGACCAGTCCACACCTTTCATGTTGAAGCATAGGGTCATCGGTTGTGTGGCGTGATCGGTTTCGCGGCCGATGTCGAACGGCGCCCGGGCCAGGGCGGCCAGATCGCCGTCTCCCGTGCAGTCGATGAACATGCGGGCCTGTGTGGCCAGCCGGGTCTTGCCGGCCGTGACGACGTGCGTGATCCGGCTGCCTTCGGTCAGCGCCCGATCGAGAAAGCTGTGCAAAAGCATCTGGACGCCGGCTTTGTGACATAGCTCGAACGCGGACGCTATCGCCGCCTCGGTGTCAAAGATGTTCCGTCCGCATCTACCGGAATCGAGGTAACCGTTGCGCCGGCGCATGCCGTCAACCCAGTCGCGAAAGACGCCCGCAATGATGGGCTCGTCTTCCACGTGGTAGTTCATGAAGGGGTTGACCATCCCGGCGGTGGCCATGCCTCCAAGGAACCCATAGCGCTCGATCAGCAGTGTCGAGGCGCCCAGACGCGAGGCTGCCACGGCTGCACCGATGCCCGCGGGCCCGCCTCCGACCACACACACATCCACGTCGAACGCCACAGGCGTGGTTCGCGTCGGTTCGGTGATCACCGGTAAATCGGGCATCCGTCAGTCCCTCCTATCTGTCAAAGACAGCTTCTTGCCGGGCCGCGTCGCTCACGCCGGCTTGAGGCCCTCCAGAAGCTCGCCAACGAAGGCGGCGACACTGTGCACTATGGCGCCGCGTTCGAGTCCGGCATCGACGCCCTGGGTGATCCGTCGCACGATGGCGCTGCCGACGATCGCCCCATCGGCCGCCCGGCAGACCGATTGCACGTGCGCGGGAGTGCCAATGCCGAATCCAACACAGACCGGTTTGCCGCTGTGCTGCCGCAGCTCGGCCACGTTGGTGACGAGCTCGGCGGGGAGTTGATCGCGTTCGCCCGTGATGCCCGACACCGACATATAGTACACGAACCCGCTCGACAGTTCGGCGATCCGCCGGCGGCGCTCAGGCGGCGTGGTCGGGGCCACCAGCATGGCCAGACGCAGACCCGCCGCTTCGACGCGATCGGCAATCTGCGGGGCCTCCTCCAGCGACAGATCGGGGATGATCATTCCGTCGATGCCGGCATCCTTCGCCTGCTCGATGTACGCGTCGACACCGATGCGATGCACGATCGAAAAGGACAGCATCGAAAGGATTGGCAGATCGATCTGATCTCGCAGGCGCCGTACCATGTCGAATACCTGTCTGATTCGCAGATTGCCGTCCAGCGCACGCGTAAACGACGTTTGAATCACCGGCCCATCGGCGATCGAATCGGAATAGGGGATACCCAGCTCAACGGCCGTCACGCCGAGTTCGTCGAAGCGGGTCAGAAGGTCGGCCGTTGTCGCCAGGTCCGGGTAGCCGGCCGTTACGTAGGGCAGAAGACCTTTCCGTCCGTTTGTGCTAAGCCCGGCAAAGGCACTGTCGATGCGGCTGTTGCGACTCATGCGCGGCAGTATAGCAGCCGCGCAGCGGCAGGGCCACCCGCGGGCGCATCCCGATGGCCGATCATCCCTTGACGACTGCCAACGGGCGTAGCTCGGTGACGATCTCTACAAGTTCGACCTGGCAGGCCATGACCTTATCGAGGTCTTTGTACGCGTCCGGTGCCTCGTCGAGATGCCGGGGCGTGCACCTGAAGAGTACCCCTTGCATAGTCTGTTTGAAGCGATCGAGCGGGATCTTCCTCTTGGCCTCTTTGCGGCCCATGACGCGCCCCGCTCCGTGGCTGCACGAGCAGAACGAGGCGGCGTTGCCCTTGCCGCGAACGATGTAGCTCTTGGTGCCCATGGATCCGGGGATGATGCCCAATTGCCCGGCGCGAGCTGAGGTGGCGCCCTTGCGGTGTACCCAAACCTGCTTGCCCAGGTGCTCCTCGAGGTCTGCATAGTTGTGATGGATGTTGACCAGATCGCGGTCTACGTCGGCCTGGCGGCCGGCAGGTGTCTTGGCGACGACCTCCTGGCAGACCTTCATCATGACGTGCCGATTGTAGCGGGCGAAATCCATGGCGAACCGCATGTGCTCGACGTAGTCCTGCCCCTCGCTGCTGTCGACCGACAGGTGCGCCAGCCCCGGATCCGACGAAAGGGTGCCCTTGCGCTGGCAGATCTGGCGGGCGAGCCGGTGGAAGTGCGCCGCAATCTCCTTACCCACGTTGCGCGAACCCGAGTGCAGCATCACCCAGGCAACGCCCTCCGGGTCGACCTGGAATTCGATGAAGTGATTTCCACCGCCCAGTGTGCCTACTTGCTCGATGATCTTGCTATAGCCGCTCAGATAGGCCTTGTGCCGATCCTTGCTGTTCAGATGTTCGCGAAGCCGGGGTGCCCACTTGCGGGCAAGCTGCTCGCCCTGCGCGGGCGAGCGATGTTTGAAGCCCACGGGAACACTTCGCTGGAGCGAGTCGATCATCCCTTGAAGATGAAGTTTGAGTTTATCGGCCGGCACGCCGGTGTTCCAAGCCACCATGCCGCAGCCGATGTCCACGCCCACGGCGTTGGGTACGATCGCGCCCTCGGTTGCGATCACGCCGCCGATCGGCATGCCGAAGCCCAAGTGAGCGTCCGGCATGAGGGCCACGTGCCCCACCACGAACGGCAGGTTCGACAGGTTCAGCGCCTGCCGCATCGTTTCCTGGTCGGCGTCTCGAGCCCACGTCTTGATGGGCACGCGTTGCTGGTTGCGGTTGAAGATCTCACGCATGGTTCCTGTCCGGAACAGCACTCAACCGAATTGTAGCGCCGCGCAACGTGTTGGCAATCACTGCCTGCCGGGCGGGCCTGCCGACGCCAACGACTCGGGCAGCCGATCCAGCGAATCGATCACCAATTGCGGCTCTCCTCCAGCCGGCGCCGACAGATCGGCATATAGCGCGCCGGGCCGGCGCACCATTGTGCTCCGCCAGCCGAGCAGGTTGGGCGCGATGAAATCCTTCGAGGGATTGTCTGCCACATAGGCACATTGCGAGCCGACCAGCCCCCAGGCGGACGCGAGCCTTTGGAAGGCACGAGGATCGGGTTTCCAGTAGTCGCGGCCCAGTTCATCGGTCAGAACGATGGAATCCAGGCGTCGCACCAGAGCCAGGGCGTCAACCTTGCGGCGTTGAGCCGCCAGATATCCGTCGCTCAGCAGGGCCAGCTTGAAGCGGCCGATGAGCCCGTCCAGCGCCGCATCCGCGTCGGCGAACAGTCGGATGTGAGGCTTGTGATTCCGGTACACGTCGACCATCCGTTGGATCAGCGCCGGGGCGGCGGGTCGATGCAAGTCGGCCAGAACGGTGTCGAAGACGCGACTTCGGTTGCCCGACTCGAAGACCTGCTCCATTCGTGCGACCAGATCGAAAGGCGGTCGCAGTTCGGCGTCGAAGGCTCGCGCCACCGCTTCGAACCCACTGCGGACATACTCTCGCTCGGGGTACAGCGTGTCGTCCAGATCGAACACGACCAGTTGCAGTTGTGCCGGTTTGCCGCTCATGGAGAGGATGGGCGCCAGAATACCGACTGATCGTAACGCAGCATGTACGCGCCGTCGCGAACACAGGCTTGGCCGACGCGAACCGAGCGGCCCAGAAGCTCGGCGAGCAGCCAACGCGGGAAATCGGCGCCGGCGTGGATCGACAGCGGAACGCCGCCACCGAAACGCGGGTTGACCTCCAGAACACTGACGCGTCCCCGAGGGCTCACGATGCACTGCACAGTGATCACGCCTACACAATCGCCCAGCACCTCGACGACGCGACGAGACACGTCGATCAGTCGCGGGTCGTTGACCACTCGGGCTTTCTGCACTTCGCCCTTTCGGATCTCGAGACGTTGGCGGGAGACGACGCATCGTACCTGGCCGTCGAGCCCGCAGTATACGTCCTGCGTGTACTCGTCGCCGCGAAGATACTCCTGGACGATGGGGTGTCGAACCCGTGCAAGGTGGAATCGCAGACTCTGGGCGTCATCGATGCGGATTGCGGCTTTGCCGGCACTGCCGAAACGCCCCTTGAGAAAACACGGAAACGACATGGAGCGAACCGGTGGCAGCCGGTCGGGGCGCCAGGTCTGCGGTACGTCTATGCCGTGCCTGGCTAGATGCCGATGGGTGGCTAGCTTGTCGCGACACACTCGAACGACTCGCCGATCCGGGACCAACGCCGTGCAGCCTGCGTCACGCAGACGCCCACGCGCCGCCGCCAGTTTGGGCAACTCCGTGTCGATCGTGGGCACGAGCAGGTCGATCCGGTGTCGGGTGACCACCGTCAGTAGCGCGTCGACAAAGTCCCGACGGCGGATGGGCGGCACGAGGACGGGCTCGTCCACGTGGTGCATGGCCGGTGCCAGCATCGTCACGTCGGTGCCGTAGAGTTTCACCGGCACGCGCAGGCGACGAGCCGCCCGTCGGAACGCCTGGACAAGCTCTACGCGCCGACCCACCGAGCTGATCAGTATTCGCACCTGGCGCGTTCGATCCAACGATTGCCTCCCCCGACCGCTGGTCCGTCTGGCCCGATCGCCGCGCATCCGCCACGCCCGTGCGACGTCGCTACTGGGGCGCACTTGGGGCGCTGCTGCTCGCCGTGGCCGAGGCCGGAACGGCCCGTTCCTTCGCCCGAGTCACACGGGACACGAATGCTTCCAAGGTCGGGATTCCCGGATAGCGATCCACTGGGTCGCCGTTGGGCTTGGCGACCACGTAGGCCGGCGCCCGGCGGATGTGATACTGCTCGGCAATTTCTCTCTGAATGCCCACCTCTACCCACACGTTGACGGTATCGAGCAGCAGCTCGCGTCCCTCGGGGGTGCGGAGCACCTCGTTCTGCATACGCGCGCTGGTCGGGTCAATCCAGTCGTTGAAGTAGAGGAACAGAGGGCGGTTGGTGGCAGCGGCCTTGCGCTTGGCCTCCCTGAAGTCCCACTCCCACTGGGGTCCGCTACATCCGGCCAGCAGCAGCCAGGTCAGCGGCATGGTCCAAAGGAGAGTCGAGACTGTACGCGTTGTTCGCAGCCGCGACATAAAAAGAAGTATTTTCATAATGTTCTTACGCTTGGCAGGCGGTGTTGCGTGCGTCGTCAGGTCACGGCCGTGCGCGAGTCATTGGTTATGAAAACGGTATGCCAGAAGTCGACCACATCCAGCTTGTAGCGGAAGTCCACGTTCAACCCGGTCTGCAACATCAGTCGCTCAAGCGACAGATCGCTGCGCCAGCCGATCTTCTGGAAGAACGGGCACAAGATCTTCTCGATCAGGGCCATGACACGGTTGCCCGACTGGAAGTGATTGATGATGACAATCCGACAGCCAGGCTTGCCGACGCGCCGGATCTCCCGGACGAGGCGCACCGGATCGCTGACGACCGTAATCACATGACTGATGAGCACGTGGTCGAAACTGCCGCCGGCAAAAGGCATCTTCAGCGCGTTGGCCCGGATGAGCGAAACCCCACTGAAGCCATGCTTGCGGGTGCGTTGCCGCGCCTTGCGGAGCATGCCCTCCGAGATATCCAGGCCCGCGACTTTGATGTCGGGAGGGTAGGTCTCAAGTGACAGTCCGGTACCGATGCCGACGTCGAGAACGGTGTCCCCTGGCTGCAAGCCCATACGGCGTACGGCCAGCCGGTGACGCCTCTTAACCAGCCTGGCGACAATCGGGTCGTAGAAATAGGCCCAGATGTTATATATCCGCCGTGTGCTCGATTCCTGCACGCGGTTCCTCCCACGCTACACAACGATACTATCGGCCACTTGCCCGCCAGACAAGCACTGTTGCCGCGTGGCGGCTGTTGGCCTCGGGGCGACCGAAGCCCCGGCAGGCCGCGTCTCGGCGCGCTAAGTCAAGCCTTCGCGCCGGCCGACCGCTCAGCCAGCGCCGCCGCCAACGAGTCGGCGATCACCCCACAGCCCTCACGCACCGCCTCGGCCGTGATGCACAACGGCGGGCAGATCTTGATCGTCGCCCCGTCGAAGCCCACCGGGCTGAAGAACAGTACTCCGCTGGACACGCATCGAGCCACGGTATCCCACGCCAGTTGCCCGTCAGGCTCCTTCGTGCCCGGCTTGATACAGTGCAGGCCCGCCACGAGGCCCCGGCCGTGACGGGCGCCGATCACGTCACTGTAGCGCTCTTTGATCTTGTCCAGTTCATCCTGAAACACCTGGCCGACCTTGGCTGCGTTGTCGGCAAGCTTCTCGGCCACGATCAGGTCGATGTTCGCGCACGCCGCCCGCGCGCAGACCGGGTTGCCCGTATGGGTGCTGGTCATCGAGCCGGGCGGGAACTGGTTCATGATTTCACTTCGCCCAACGACCGCCGAGACAGGAAGCGAACTGCTGATGCCCTTGCCCAGACACATCAGGTCCGGCACGATCCCGTAGTACTCGAAACCCCAGAACGTGCCGCATCGGCCGAACGCCGCCTGCACCTCGTCCATGATCAGCACGACATCATATCGATCGCACCATTGACGCAGTTGCTGCACGTACTGCGGAGGTGCAAAGCTCGCGCCGCCGCCCTGATACGTTTCCGTCATCACGCAGGCCACCTGCTCGGGCTTGACGCCTTTCTGGGCGAGAGACTTCTCGAACAGATCGAAGCTGGTGTCCTCGCAACGGAATCCGTCGGGGAAGGGAACCTGCACGAACGTCGGGTCGAGCGGCCCGATCCACTCTTTCAGTGCGGGGATGCCGCCGGCCAACTGAGCGCCGAGCGTCCGGCCATGGAAGGCGTTTTCGAACGTGACGATGTAGACCTTCTCGTCGCCGCCGATCCGCCGGCCGTGCGTGCGGGCCAGCTTCAAGGCACACTCGGTGGCCTCACTGCCGGTCGAGAGGATGAAGGCCTTGTCCAACTCCGGCGGGGCCAAATCCACGAGCCGCTTGGCCAGTTCCGCTCGTTGTACCGACGGAAAACAGTAGCTGGTCAGCAGACCGCTGCGCGCCTGCTCGATGATTGCATCGGCGATCGGCTTGCGCCCGTGACCGGCATTGGTGATCAGCACGCCGCTGGAAAAGTCCAGCCACATGTTGCCCCATGGATCATGGACCTGGAAGCCTTCGGCCCGATCCCATACCACGGGCGCCTGGCCTTCCATCGAGTGGGGCTCGCACCGCCGCAACTCTTCCAGCATCGGCACCGATTCGGGTACGGGAAACTTCGTACGGATCCGTCGGAACTTGGTGTTCACCTCGGGCACGTCTCGAGGCGTCAGATCGTATGCTCCAGCCACGGCTGATTACCTCCTGGCTGACGGCCGGTGCCATCTAATCCATCGTGGCGACCATGGACCGGCACCGCACGCCGCCTTTGCGGGGCAGCCTCCCCGCGGGTCTGATGTCTCCGGGGATCCATCCGGTTGGTCGCCCGCCCGGCTGCAGGCCTCGCGACCCGGGCCTCGCACGCTGGCGCACGTATCCGCCCGCAACTGCAAGGCGAGTTGATCCCCCCATTCTAGCCGGCCGGCTGCCCGCCTGCAACGATTGGCCCGTCCCCAGTCTGGTGCCTCGCCAACCATGTCGCGGTTGTGGCCCGAGGCGTCGGCGATAGAATCGCCGAGAAGGGGCCGATCGAGCGCTCGTCGACCCATGTGTTGATCGGCCGGAGCGGAACCAGGCTCCCGGCTTTCTCGTTCCAGGTGCTCTATGCGCGTGATCCAGGCTGTCTTGTTCGATCTGGGCGAGACGCTGCTGCATTACGAGCCCGTGGACACGCTGGAGTGTTTTGACCAGGGGGCGCGGCTTGCCTACCACCGCCTCCAGCAGGATGGGCACGATTTACCCAGCTTCCGACGGTACCACCGGCGCCAACGCCGGGCGATCAAGTTGGCGTACGCCTGGTCGAAGCTGACCGGTCGTGAGTTCAACTCGATGGACCTGCTGGGACGCCTGCACCGCCGGATGCATCTGCCGGCCGATGCTCCCACGCTTCGTGACTTGACGGGTCTGTTCTATCGGCCCCTCGGCGACCACGCACGGCAGGAGCCGGAGACGACAGACGTGCTGACGCGCCTCCGCAGCGAAGGCGTGTCGCTCGGATTGGTCTCCAACACGTTCGTGCCGGGCTGTACACTCGACGACCATCTGCGGCGCGAGGGGCTGCTGGAGTTTCTCCCCGTCCGGGTGTACTCATGCGATGTGGGTGTGCGCAAACCGAACCCTCGAATCTTTCGACTGGCGTTGGAGCGCCTCGGCGCCGAGGCCGACCGGAGTCTTTTCGTTGGTGATCGCCTGGACGTGGACGTCAAGGGCGCCAACAGGGTGGGGATGATCAGCGTCCTCAAGGCTGCCACGCTGCCTGATGGCGGTATTCGCCCGCGGTATCACATCCGACGGCTGGTCGAGCTTCCGGCGCTGATCGCGCGTCACGGGTAGCTCATGCAAGCGGTGCTGGCTCCCCATCTGCTACTGGAGGCGTACCGCCTGGGCATCTTCCCGATGGCCGACGAGGACGGCCAAATCCGCTGGTTCAGCCCCGATCCTCGGGCGATCATCGAACTCGACCGGTTCCACGTCCCCCGAACCCTGCGTCAGGTCTACCGACAGCGCCGCTTCGACGTCCGCGTCGACACCGCGTTTGGGCGTGTGATCCAAGCCTGTGCCGATCGCCCGGAGCCCGCGTGGATTTCACCCGAGATTATTCAGGTATATACCCACCTGCATCGTCTGGGGCACGCCCACAGCGTCGAGTCGTGGCAGGGCGATTGCCTGGCGGGCGGACTATACGGCGTTGCCCTCGGTGGCGCGTTCTTCGGCGAGTCGATGTTCCACCGCCTCACCGACGCCAGCAAAGTAGCCCTCGTGGCCCTGGTCGAGCGCCTGACGCAGCAAGGCTTCTGCCTGCTCGACGTACAGTTTCACACGCCTCACCTTGCTCGCTTCGGTGCGCGGGAAATCCCTCGCGCCGAGTATCTTCAGCGACTTCAGCAGGCCGTGCTCCAGCCGTGCCGCTTCCTCGACTAGGCCGGCTCGATGGTGACCGTCAGACCATAGCTGGCGAACTGCTCTGCGTATAGCTCGGCCAACTCCTTGTGGATGGTCAGCAGCAGCGAGACCCCCTTGTGGTGAGCTTCCAACATCCGGTCCACGGCTTCGGGAAGGCTTAGGGGCGTAAGTCGCCGGATGACCTGAACGACATAGCCCATCTCGTTCACGTCATCGTTGTGCAGGAGCACTTTGTAGAGAGGAAGGTGCTTCGGTTCGGATGGAGCGGTCTTCGGCCGCCTGGTCGGGCGGGCCGACTCCGTTTGTGCGACGCGAGGCTGTTGTTTGCCCTGAGAGGCCGACTTGCCCATGACTGCCCGCTCCTACGAGTATTGTAGCGTCCGTAGGCAGGCCAGCAATCCCGCGGTCGGAACACGCCGATAGGGCGCGAGGATGTAGAGCCCGCGCCGCCGGCACGGTATACTGACGTGGCTGGGCGGCCGGCGCCAGGGAGGCCGCCCCGTCAAACCGCCCGGTGGGCCCGACCCGCTCTTGCGGTTGACGGCCTATGGAAGGAGACAACTACTGTGGCCGCAGATATCACCATTCACACACTGCTGGCCGGCATGGCCAAGCATGACGCATCGGACCTTCATCTGAAGGTCGGACTGAGCCCGTACTACCGCGTCGCGGGCAAGCTGCGCAGGATCGACTCGGTGCCTCCTTTCGAGAACACCGAGCAGATCGAGAAGATCCTCGAATCGATCATCCCCGAGCAGCGGAGGCCAGCGTATGAGGAGTCCGGCGACCTGGATTTCTCTTACCAGGACGAGAGTGGCGATCGGTTTCGCATCAACGTTTTCCGTGCCACGGGGCAGATGCATGCGGCGTTTCGTCGCGTCAAGAGCGAGATTCCTTCGTTCGAAGAGCTGCATCTGCCGCCGGTCTACCGCAAGCTCACCGAGCGCGCCTACGAGGGACTGGTGTTGA
>CBFCZG010000012.1:0-27935 GCA_965602375.1 uncultured Phycisphaerae bacterium
GGGTCGCCGCTAAACTGTTGGCGCGAATCGCGTCAGCGCGCGAACGCAGACGACCGACCGAAGCGCCGCACGACTGTTTGCGGCCGTCAGTCTTCGTCGGCGTCGGCGCCCTCGGGTTCGGGCGGCTCGAAGGGCTGGGACTCGAGGTTGCCCTGCTGGTCGGCCTGGAGCTTTTGGATCTTCATCTCCGCGTCGGCCAACACCTTGCGGCAGTGTTGGATCAGGCCCATCCCTTCCTCGTACTTGGTGACGGACTCCTCCAGCCCGATCTTGCCCTGCTCGATGTCCTCGACGATGGCTTCGAGCTTCTCGAGCGCCTCTTCGAACGTGACCTGCTTCTTCTTGCCTGACTGGGCCATGCTTCTCGCTACTGAAGACAACGGTTGTGGCAGAATCTCCAAGTCTCCGCAAGGACAGGATTGTAGCAGAATGACGCGCTTTACGCGCATAGCTTGCCGAACCGCATCGCTACACGCTCAGCAGCGTCCAGCCCGACTGGAGCATATCGGTCAGCGGCTTGCCCATGCCGCGGACCGTGATGCCCAGCTCGCGGAGCTTGTCGGTCACGCCGTACATGTTGGCGCACACGATGCAGGCCTGCACGTCGACGCCGGCCTCCTGCATCCGCTTGACGTAATCCTGGAGGTCCTTGTTCTCCGACAGCAGCTTGGACGACGGCCCCCACACCACCAGCGTCACCTGGTCCCACCATTTGTTCTTCTTCGACGCAAGCGTGTACATAAACGCCATCCGCTCCGCCACGAATGGATCGCCGCTGGTCCACAGGACCACCAGCTTTTTGGCTGTGGCATCCGACGAGGCGTCCTCGGCCACCGCCGGCGATATCCACCATGCCGCGCCCAGAGCCGCACACCCCACCGCGGCCAGCAGTACACCCAGGATCAGTGTCTTGTGCCTGTGGTCTACAGAGACTTTTTCCGTTGACATAATTCCTCCCTTTCGTTGATTGGCGTTTGCATACCCGCCTCTGCGGGCTGGCTGATTCTATGCATGCTGCCATCGACCCACCGCCTGAGGTCATTGTACCGGCGTCGTGAATCCCCCCTGGGTAGCGGGTACCATGACGCCCGGATGGATTGTGCTGCGGGTTCCACTCTGAGCGATGCACCAGGAAGGGGGGACAGCGGTCACCGGAGAGCAGTCGGTCATGGCTGAGGACGCCAGACTCACATTTGAGCCACTCCGCCAATACCAGCGGGGGATTCTCGAGCGATTGCTCACCGAGAGCTACGCCGCGTGGGACGTTGCGCAGAATCGGCGAGCCGCATTCGAGGCACGGTGGCGGCAAGCGGACCGTGACAGCTTCGACCATCTCGACACGATCGGGCGCTGCGTGTTCGTTACCTGCCTGAACGGATGCCCCATAGGTTTCGGATGTTTTGATCCCAGGCAGGCCCCAGAGCGGGGTCTTGTGGGACACAACTGCATCGTAACGAGGTGCCGAGGCCGTGGCTATGGCAGGCGCCAACTGGAGGAACTGCTCAGAAGACTGCGCGAATTGGACATCCGCCGTGCGGTGGCCACCACCGGTGAGCATCCGTTCTTTGCGCCCGCGCAGCGAATGTATCTGCGGTGTGGCTTCCGGGAGACCCGGCGGTACGATCGAGGTGCAGATTCGCCGTTTCGCGTCATCGAATGCGAGAAAGATCTGACACAGTCGTGAGTTGCCCGGCCTCCGGCCGAATCACTTCATGAGCATTCCCGGGTGTGATATGATCCGCTTCGGTGCGGGCGGCCTTGACCGGCCCGACGCGCCCTCTGGGAGCTTTGCCGGCCGTGGCAAGCATGAAACAACTGGCAGGGCCGTACCCCGACGCGTGGCGCGGACTTCTGGTGGCCATCGCGGTTGTCGTTACTGCGCGGGGGGTCGCTGCCGCTGAGCCGGCAACGCAGCCCTCATCCCTGCCCACCACCGTCGAACGCTACGGCGTATTCGAAGTCGCACTGACCGGCACCGAGACGTTCGACAATCCGTTCACCGACGCCCGCGCTTCAGCCGAGTTCACCTCACCGAGCGGCCGCAAGATCGACGTGCCCGGCTTCTTCTATGGCGGCGACCGGTGGATGGTCCGCTTCGTGCCCGACGAGCCGGGCGAGTGGTCGTACACGGCTCGGCTGGTCGGCAGCCAGACGGTCAGCACGGCCGGCCGGTTCCGCTGCACGAGCGGCGACGGCCATGGCTTCCTGCGGATCTCCACGATTAACCCCTATCGCTTCCAGCACGACGACGGCACGCCGTTCTACCCCATAGGCGTACAGACCGGCGGCTACTTCAAAGTGGGGCTCGACACGTCGGGACGTGGCCAGACCTGGAACTCGGTGTCGCCGGCCCAGTGGTGCAAGACGTTTGCAGGCGCGGTCAACCTGCTGCGATGGCAGCTCGATCGCGGCCAACTCCAACTCATCCGCCCGGACTCACCCCTCGACCGCTACGACACCGAACTGGCCGCCCGCATGGACGACCTCTTCCGCCTCCAGAAGAGATACGGCTTCTGTCACATCGTCAACCTGTTCGAGGACATGAGCCTGTGGGGCAACGCCAAGCGCGTCTTCGGCCAAATTCGCGACCTCGAGCAATACAAGTCGCTTCAGGCCGACAACCTGCCCCAGCAGGAGGCCTACCTGCGTTACGTGGTGGCGCGTTTCGGATGCTTCGTCGACATCTGGGAGCTGTTCAACGAAGACTCGTACGCTCCCAACGACTACCTCGCGCACCTAGCGAAAGTCGTACGCGACGCCGACCCGTACGATCACATCATCACCACCAACTATGCTCGGCCCGACCAGGACTGGTGCGAGATCGTCACGTGGCACGAGTACATGGGCATGCCCGCCAACCAGGTCGACGCCTACGTCGCCGAGCAGATCGGCAAGTTCAAGTCGTACGGCAAGCTGGTGCAGAACACCGAGTTCGGCAACCAGGGCTGGCTGAGCAGCTACGATCCGATCAAGTGGCGCATCGCCGTGTGGACGGCGTTTGTGAACGAAAGCGGCATGCTCTTCTGGTATTCAGCCGTCAAGAGCCGCGGCGGCCGGCCCTATCGCGGCAACGCCAACGCCTACCTGGGCCCCGAAAGCCGGCAGTACTTCCGCGTGCTCAACGAGTTCACGCGCGATCTGCCGGTCGACATGCGACAGGTCGAGTGCAGCTACCGCGACCACAACGAGGTCCGCGTTTATGCACTCTCGAACGGGCAGACGTCGGTGGTCTACCTTCATCATTTTGCCGACCATACTCGGCCGAGCGCACCCGACCGGCGAAACCGCATGTACGTGCACACCGGGCCCGGCTCGTTCCGCGTCAAATGGATCGACCCGACCGATGGCAAGGTGGTTCGCACCGATAAGGTCCGGTCGGCTCAGCAGTATCTCTGGGTGAACGTGTATCCGCTAACGATCGACCTGGCCTGCCGGATTGATCGGGTGGAATAGACCTTGGCCGGTCGATCGGACCCGCCTGGCGGGCGGTTGCGGCTGTGGCCGGGGTGGCACGCATGACGATGAATAGTTCCGACGGGTGATATAGCCGGGCGGTAGCAAGATGACCGGGCGGGTCCGTGGCGCCTTGCGATTGGCAGTGGGGGCTTGGGCAGCGCTGCTGGCGGGTGCTGGCTGTGCGGGCACGATGCCTTCGCAGACGGTCGACAGCGGCTTGCGGATGCCCGTCCCACAGGGCCCGACATACGCCGCGACCACTCGCCCTGCCGAGGCCCGCGCGCCGTCGGCGACCCAGCCCGCCACCAGTCAGCCGGCCGAACCCACCCATTTCGTCCTGGTACCGATGAGCATCATCCGGCTCACCTTCGATCGTCAGCCGGCGATCAAGGCCGACTTTCACGCCTTCAAGGCCGAGGAAGCCCGCTACGATTTCTTCTACACCTCGCGAGACGCCTTTACCCCGGGCGTGCGGCTGGCCAGCAAACTGTCCGGCGACCGCGACCCCAACGACGGTAAGAGCCGCGAGCGCAGGCACGAGGCCGAGTTCTTTGTCACCAAGCAGTTCTTCGACACCAGTCGCCTCGACCTGGCCGCCGGGTATCGCGCGGGCGACGAGTACTGGGGCGGCGATCGGAGCAGCCATTCCTTCGTCAAGGGCTCGCTGCGCTATCCGCTGTGGACGTCACGCCAGGCGCTTCAGCGGGCCAGCGAGGACATCGAGCGCCAGAACGATCTGCGCGACACTCAGCTCGAGTACCTCCAAAGCGTGAGGTTCCGCATCCGCGACTCGTTCTTCTTCTACAGCGGTGCGCTCCGCCTGGGCGGCCGGGCCGAGGTGAGCAAGCAGTGGCTGGAAGACTTGCGATCTCTGGTCCGCCGGGTGCAGAGCAGACAGGGCGCTTCCGGCGCCGAGGACTTTCAGCGGGTCGAGGCCGAGATCGAGACCGTCGATGCAGAGTATCGCGATTTGGACGGACGCCGCCAGGTTGAGGTCGAAGCCCTCAAAGGTGCGATCGGGCTGCCTTTCGACGCGTCGGTCGACATCGTGGACAAGCCGTTCAACCCGTTCGCCGGCCGACCTTACGACCAGGTGCTGGCCGATAGTATGGCCAGCGACCCGGAAATCGCCATTCTCAACAACGCTGTCCGCAGCGCCGAAGCGCAGCTCGACCTGGCCCGCCGAGGCAAATGGGACGCGTCGTTGGAGTTGGCGGGCGAGTCGGATCTGGAGGGCACCCAGGACGATCAGGGCGAGTCGAACTGGAGCGTCAGCGCCATGGCGCTGCTATCGGCCGTCGACCCGCGGATAACCGGCAGCCTGGAGCGCGAAGCGCTGGCCAACATCGAGCGCAACCGCGAGGCCATCCGCGCCCGCAAAAACGAAATTCACGTCGAGGCCATCGGTCCGATGATCGAGTTGAGCACGCTTCGCACCAACGTAGTCAAACTGACGAAGAATCTTCCGCGCTATGTCGAAGACTACCAGAAAGGCCTGGCCGAGTACGATCGCGGCGTCCTCAACATCGACGATCTGCTCGCCAGGCGGCGGACGCTCGCCGAACAGCAGACCGAAATCGTGCACGCGCGGCAGGACATCGTCGTCCACGTGGCCCGGCTGTGTGCTGCTACGGGCAAGTACTTCGATCTGCTGGACGAGGCCACCGCCCAGCCCTAGCCCAATAACTGAGCGCCCTTCGATCGCAGGCGGTTGGGTACCTGCGAGCACTGTGGTACCATGTGCTCGCACACTTGGGTGCCACTGGCGGCTCGCCCGCCAGTGCCTCGGACACCACGCGTTCGAGAGAGCCTGTTTCGCAGACAGAACGCAGCTCTCGAGTGTTAGTCGTCCCCTCTGGAATGGGTTGCCTGGTCCAGAACAGTTGGGCAACCCGAGCGACCATGGTACCATGTAGTTGTACGCGACGTTCTTCACTGGCCGGGAGATCACAAGGCTGGAGGGGGTCTCATGGCAGAACCCATCATGATCAACCGGGCGCCGGTGCTGACGCTGTGGGCGGCCGTCGTGGCTGAACGATTGGGGTTCGATCAGCAGGCATCGCTCACGCTCGGCAAGGCCCTGGCCGGACTCAACGCGCAGGCCAAGGGGCGCAGCCTCGGCATCTACGCCGAGAAAAAGACCGCCCATGGCCAACCGCCCAAGAAGGTGGGACTGGGCGAGGACTTCTGGGTCGACCTGTGCGGGCGCGGCGTGCCGGCCAAGAACACCGACGACGGAATCCGCGCCGTCGTCAAGGACAAGCCCATCGACCCCGACAGCGTCGAGCGGTATCTGGCCGCCAAGTTCGGCGACGATCTCGAAGCCGCCCGCAAGGCCATGCGACAACTCGCCCGCGCCCTCAAGCCGAGCGAGCTTACCGACAGGGCGTTCGCGCTGTATGAACAGTTCCGCCCCCAGATTCCCAAGGGCAGGCGAGGCTGGGGTGTCAAAGGCGAACTGGACTTAAAGCTGGTTCGCTCGCTGGCCTCGCAAGGCTGACGGCCCAGACTCCACGTCGGCGCCGGGTGCCACTGGCGGCTTGCCCGCCAGTGCCTCAGACCGTGTATCGTCGAGCGAACCTCTTTCTCAGACAGAGCCCAGACTCCGCGTCAATTCAGCGAGCCGCGGCGACCAGCTCCGCATCGGCTCCCAGCGCCCGGGCAAGTTTGGCCAGCACCTGCACGCCCTGCGTCTCGGCCTGTTTGGCGGCTTGCAGGGCTTCGGTGGCTTTGCGGCGTCGGGCCTGGTCCTTGATGTGCTCGGCATCAGGTGGCCACGGGAACGCCTCGGCCACCTGCTCCAGGCTCGCCGCCACCGCCTCATATCGCCCGATGGCTTCGTCGAACAGCGGATTCAGCTCGTCATCGAGGCGCTGTTTGGCCTCTGTGAGAAACCGCACCGCATTACGACGGCATTCGAGATAGCACACGGCGTTGTAGGCCGTCCCATGCGGTTCGATCTGGTCGGACCCCAACGCCCGGATCCATTGATCGTATCCTGCCAGCCCGCTCGCATATCGCTCGTGAGTCTCTGTTGCCCCTTGCGCGTGCTTGACGGCCCAGACGAGCGCTTCGGTCACCGTCTTCCTGTCGTCGGCCGGTTTCCCCGCCCGGATCGCGCACATATGCACGATACCCACCTGTCCCGTCACGCCGTAGTCGCGCCACGCCAGCGGCCCTTTGCCCCCCGAACACGTCGGCCCGGCGAAGTAGTAGCCCACGTCGTCGTATCCGTGCACGGTGTAGTAGTCGCCCACCTCCAGGTCATACCCGTAGCACGGCAGCCCGGCGTCGATGGCCTTGCGAACGCCGTCCCAAGTGAGTTTCTGACGCTCGGCCTTGCTCTTCTTGTCGGCGGATACGTCGACGATGGGTTGCAGCTTGTAGCCCGCGTTCTGGCCCATCTTGCCGACAGGCATCTCGACGACGTGCCACCCACTGGGGCACAGCGCGTCGTGGACATTCAGCAGAAACGCGTATCCGGTCGCACCGAACAGCCAAGACGGCGAGACGTCGGCGCCGAGGTAGTCCAACCCGGCCTTGAGGCAGCCTATCTGTGAAATCCACAACGGCTTCCACCGATAGTCCTTCAACTCCTTTTGTGGGCCGGTGGCCTTCGACGTACCCGCTTCGGCTGGTGTACTGCCGTCAACAGCAGCCAGCGCCGCCGACACGTCGACACCCTCTGCGGTCAGGGCGGCCTGGATTTCGGCGACGGCCTGCCGCTCGAACGCTAGAGCGTCTTTGAGTGCCGTTGTCTGTGCCTGCCGCATCGATTCGGTCCAGTTCTCTTGCCCCTTGAATTGCCACGGCTTGCGCGCATGCCTGGCGGCCGGTTTGAGGGCGTAGACGACTTTCTCGTAGTGATCGGCCGCTGCCGTCAGGTGCACGCCCGCTTCGGGTGAGAATTCGTCCACAATCGAACGCAGATACTTCGCCGCCGCCCGCCGGGCGTCGATCAGGCTCTCATAACACCAGGCGTTGCCCAGGCATGCGATGAACTTCTCGTCCTCATTCAACTCATCGATCCGTACGATCTTGCCCGGGTCGTCCTGTTCGGCCTTCCAATGCACCTTCTTTTCCCCCGACAGTTCGGCGATCCATCTTTCCCAGGCTGCAAAGCCGGATGTGTAGCCGGGATCGAACTTCTCGGTGTGCGCGTTCTTCACGGCCGTCGTGAGTGACCAAAGGATGCTTTCGCGTCGCGACGGCGCCGGCTCGCTGCTTTTACGGAAGACGGTGACGCCCCACGGATACTTCTTGACCGGTGCGTGATAGGGCGTGGGTCGGTCGGTGCGGCGTAGCAGGCCCGGCGCCTCCTCCGTCGCCAACTCGTAGCCCACCAAAACGCCCTCCTCCTCGCTGCCGAACGTGCATGGCAGGCCCGAGTCGATACTGTGCTCGACGGCCTGGCGGGCTGCGGCGACCTCTGCCGCCGTCACCTTCTGCTTCCCGATGTTGCACGTGGGGTAATTCGTCCACGCCCAGCCCATCGCCTTCATCGCCGGCTTGAAGGTGTTGAACCCGCAGGCGGAGTGCGGCGCCGACGGGCACCAGTTAAACTGAAGCCGAAACGCCCGGCTGCTCACGCCCATCAGGTACTCATAGGTCACGTCCTCGCCCGCTGTCTGGAGAATGCTGGTCATCGCGGCCAACACCGAGTTCTTGCCTCGCTGGACCGCCACGCCCTCGATCCATACCTTTCCGTCTTCGCGCCTGGTCTTTGCAGCCGTTCGGATGCTTCCGGTCGACTCACTGGCAGCCATAGCCGACTCTCCTGCATCTGCAAGTTTCGGAGTCATCTGCGAGCCCGTCTCGACCGCCGCCTTGAACTTCGCGTGTGGTGCCTTCTCGATCACGCAAAGGCGGTGCTGTTCGGTGTCGAGCGCCCACAGTCTCCGCCCATCCCAGGCCAGCCCGCCGACGTTCCCGTCAAACGGCTTCTCGCCGCAGTCGAGCAAGCGACCGTTGGCGGCGTTCCTCACGATGTAGGGCGCCCACAGGTCGGTATGCCACACCGTGTCCCCCTGTGGCGCGATCGCCGTCGGCAGCGGACCCGAAAGGTGGAAGTACCTCCGCTCGTCCGGCCTGGCCGGATCGAGACTGTGGATCTGCCCGAAGAACGAATCGACCACCCAGACGCGGTCGCCCATCTGCGCGACGCCGCCCATGTGGATCTCGTCGATGGGCCAGTACTTTGGATCCTCAAAGGAGATCTCGCGCCGGATCGCCCCGGTCGTCGCATCGACCTGGAGCAACCGCTTGGGATCGTCTCCCCACGGGTTGCCCTGCGTCACCGCCAGCGCGTCGTCCCACCACCCCATACCGCGCACGTGACCTGCCGGCACTTTGACGCGCCGCACCACCGCCCCGTCCTCAGGCGACAGCGCAAGCGCCTCATGCGCCGACCCGTCATATACCCAGAGCCGCTGCCCGTCCCAGGTCAGGCTGTGCAGCTTGCCCTCGGGCGCCGGAATCGAACGCACAACCTTCCAGTCGGCCGGCAGAGCCGGTCGCTCGCGGAGGTCGTCGAGCAAGCCGTGCCTCACCAAGGCGCGCAGCACCGTGAACGTACTCTGGTTGGCGGGCCATCCTCGCGGCATGCTCCAGCCGCCGTTGGGGTTTTGCGCCCGCAGGATCAATGGGACCTGCTTCTCGACAATCTCGCGCCCGATCGGCAGGTCGATGTAGCCGGCACACTCGAGCAGACCCCATGGGTCCTTATAGCTCAGACAGCCCGCCGCATTCAGGTCGCTGGCGATCTGTCGCAGACCATGCTCGACGGTGGGCGTGGTGTCGATCACATGGCGCCCCGCCCACAAGGCCTTGAGGAACACCGCCGGCGTCCACGGGCAGCCCTTGTCTGGTCCGACGTAAAGCTCCGGATGCCCGCAAAGCCACTCCAGCGACGCCTTTACCTCCGGCAGTTCGGTCCGCCCCATCAGGCACAGTGAATGCAGTTCGTACACGCCGAGTAGGCCCGTCTCCTGATACCACTCGTCGGCATGCTGTCCGGCGCGGTGCTGACCGAGGATGGCGTCGGCCGCTCGCGTGGCCTCCGGGCGATCCGGCGACAGGCCCAACTCAAGCAAGTCCCGCAGCCTGAGCCCCGTCTCCTTCGACGTGTCGCCGAAACTGCCGTCGTCGCGCTGGTCTGCCAGCAGCTTGTCGATGTGCTTTCGTAGAAGCTGCCTGTCACCCTCCGTTGGGCGCTCGAGCACGAAGGTCCGCACAAGCACCCCGTCCATCGAGCGGGCGTTGTCGGCGAAGTTCATCGGGTCGTAGCGGAAGCCGTACTCACTTGCCGTCTCGGTCATGACAGGCTCCTTGTCGGCCTTCGACTGGGGCTTCGCCTTGCGCTCGGCCGCCGTCGGCAGGCCCACACAGCCGATGATGATCAGCGCCACGATCGATCCGATCGCCACGCGGACCGTCACGCGTCCCACGCGACCATCGAGGATACGACGCACGCGCTGCGAGAAGTTCGATTCAGCCGCGGCGAACGTGTTGACCAGCAGGCGGCGCGTCAGCCCGTCGCGCATCTCGGCCACCCGTGTCAGGCTGTCGGCGTACTGGGTCGACCCGCCGTAGACCGCCAGCACCGCGTCATCACAGGCCGACTCGGCCTCGCGCCGCATCGCCCACCCGCACAGCCACACGGCCGGGTGGAAGAACAGGAACATCTCCGCCAGACGCTGAATCAACAGGAACAGATTGTCGAAACGACGCACGTGCGCCAGCTCGTGGGCGACGATCAGACGCACTTGATGCGTCGACAGGTCGTCCCAGATGTGGCGTGGCAGCAGGATGACCGGCTTGATGACCCCTGCCAGCACAGGCCCGTGGGCAACATCCGACACCGCGACGGCCACGCGCCGCCGGAGCCCGAGCGATTGGGTCACTTCGCCTACCAGATCGGCCAACGGACCATCCCGCTGTAGACGCGCCGTCTGCCGCAGGAAGGCAACGTACGCACAGCCGGAGATCAGGCGCACGCCGAACGCCAGTGCGATCCCCAGCCACGCCAGCCCAACCCCGCCCTGCCAGGAAAGCTGTCGCCAAAACGACTCCGGCTCGACCACCTCGGCCGCAGCGATCCGCCGCGGCATGTCGTAGCGCATCATCGGCCGACCCACGGGCGGCCTGACCGTCCTGACCGCCGCGGGTGGTGCCGGGGGCGGCGCTACACTCTCGATCACCGGCGGGCGAAGGAACCAGTACAGCGAGATCGGTGAGGCCACCAGAAACGTAGCCACCGGCTTGGCCAATACCAGGCACCAGAACGCATGCCGCAGCGGCGGTGACTGGATCCGCAGCAGCCAGATCACCGCGACCACCACGCCGGCCAGGATCGCCAGCTCGACACTCATGTGCCACAAGTTTTCGACCAGCCACGCCCCGAATCGGTTCAGTGTCTCTGCCAGCGGACTCATCATTCGCCCCCGGACGAGGATTTCTCTCGCAGCTTTGTGTTAACTTCCTGGCGAATGCGCTTGATCTCGGCCGGGCTAAGCTTGCCCGAGTCGAGCACTTGGCTGACCAGCGCCCTTGCCGATCCGGCGAAGAAGCGATCGATCAGCTCGTTGAGTGACCAGCGGGCGGCTTGCTGCCGCGTTACAGCCGGCCGATACACGTCGACGCGGCCGTTACGCTCCGCCTCCAGGAAGCCCTTCTCGCGGAGGATCCGCATCATCGTCAGCACGGTGTTGTAAGCCATCGCCTTGACGGGCGCCAGATGCTCCTGCACCTCGCGCACCGTGGCTTCCGAAAGTTCCCACACCGCGTCCATGATCAGCGCCTCAGCCGGCGTGAGACGCTTGCCGTTTTTGTTTGACATCCGTGATCCTCCGAAGCAAACCCGAGAGGTGAAACTAAACCCTTAGTTGTAATGTACCACACGCCCGCCCGGAGTCAACTAAACACTTAGTTTTAAGCGATTTTTTTTGCGCACGAGGGCAAGGCTCGGCTCGTCACGCGTCTTGCCGGCGGAGCAGGACTGCGTCCTGCCCGACGCATGGCGCGACCCGAACCGGACGTAACACTCTCTCACTTGGCACGTTATAATCCCACCGGCTTTTGTCTACGGAGCGGTCGATGGACATCCCACTCAGTCAGCCCGACATCGGACAGCAGGAGATAGACGCGGTACTTGAGGTGCTACGCAGTGGGCGGTTGGCCCTCGGGCCGGTCCGCGAAGGCTTCGAGCGAGCGGTGGCCGACTACATCGGCACAACCGAAGCTGTCGCCGTCTCCAGCGGCACGGCCGCTTTGCACTTGGCTCTGGCGGCGTTGGACATCGGCGCGGGCGATGAGGTCATCACCACACCGTTCTCGTTTGTCGCCTCGGCCAACGTCATTCTCTACCAGCAGGCCCGGCCGCTGTTTGTGGACATCGATCCGGTTACCTGGGCTATCGACGTGGACCGGATCGAGGCCGCCATCACTCCCAACACTCGTGCCATCCTGCCCGTGCACGTGTTCGGGCAGACTTGCCCGATGGATCGCATCATGTCGATCGCCGACCGGCACGGTCTGGCGGTGGTCGAGGACGCCTGCGAGGCCCTCGGCGGCGCCTACAAGGGAAGGCGGGCGGGCAGCTTTGGTCAGTTTGGTGCGTTCGCCTTCTACCCCAATAAGCAAATCACCACCGGCGAAGGGGGTATGGTGGTCACCAGCGATCCCGAGTTGGCTGCCTTGGTGCGATCGTTGCACAACCAGGGGCGTAACGATTCGGACGAGTGGTTGCAGCACGCGCGGCTGGGCTACAACTACCGCATCACCGAGATGAGCTGCGCGATGGGCCTGGCGCAGATGCGCCGCGTGGATGAGTTGCTGGCCAACCGAGAGGCGGTGGCCCGGCTGTACCAGGAGCGGCTGGAAGGCGACTCGCGCGTCACGCTGATCCAGCCCGGCCCGGACGTGCAGATGAGCTGGTTTGTGATGGTCATCAAGCTGGCCGACCACTACACCCCGCAGGATCGCCAGCGCGTGCTATCAGCGCTGAGAAAGCGGGCTATTGGCTGTGGCGACTACTTCCCGGCCATTCACCTCCAGCCGATGTATCAGCAACGGCTGGGCTTAAAACGGGGTGATTTTGCGGTCTGCGAGTCCGTGGCCGACCGCACGCTGGCCCTGCCGTTTCATGGCCGGATGACCGAGGAGCAGGTGGACGTCGTCTGCCAGACGCTCCTGGGTTTGCTCTAAGGGTAGGTGGCCGGCTGGGGGGGGGGATGACGGCGAACTGACCCAGCTCTGCAAGCGTACGATTATGTGTTGCGCCTGACGATTCGCGCGGACTATGGCGGGCATTCTGCCCGCGAGGCCGCTTTGCCCAGGCCGTGCGCAGTGGGCGTGCCCGGCCTTAAAGGCTTGACAGATCGTGATTTGTAGGCTAAACGGCGGCTGTAAGTCTTTCTGTCTGGTGGCAGCGAGAGCCTACTGGTTTGAAGGCCGATGGGCCGATAATCGTACGAAAGGGACGCGACAGGCGGCAGGTCCGTGGATCCAGCCTGAGCGGTGGGTCTGTGGGCGCCTGGATGACTCGGGGATTGTACGTATGGAGCATGCCAAGGGATTGGCCGCACTCGCGCGGCCGGGGATGGTGGTCCTAGGTGTCCTGTTGACGGGGTGTCACTCGTTCTGGCAGGGCTGGCTGGACCCTTCCCAGGTCGGCCGGTTCGAGAAGGCCAGCGTCACCCATGACATCAGGACGGTGATCAGCATCCTCGATGAGCCGCCCGGTGTGCCGGACGCGACCGAGCCCACTCCCGAGGACGTGATCGCCAAGTCGGTCGACTACACGATCGGTCCTGGCGACGTGGTGGATGTCAGCGTGCTGGACTTGCTGCAATTGGGGGCGCCCTGGGTGGAGCGAGATCGGGTGACCGACAGTGGCTACATTTCCCTGACGGGTATCGGCCGCGTCAAGGCGGGCGGCAAAACCGCTCGCGAAGTGGAACTGGACTTGGTCGATCTGCTCAGGGACAAGATCAGGGATCCTCAGGTCCGGGTTATCGTGCAAGAGCAACGAAACCGGATGTACAATATCCTTGGCTCCGTGGCCCGCCCCGGGCCCTACGTCATCCCGCAAGCCGACTTTCGCCTGTTGGACGCCATCGCGGTGGCGGGCGACTTCCCTCCAACCGTGGAGGAAATCTACGTGATTCGCCCCGCCGACTCGCAGCCCGACATGGCGGACGAGTCGCCGGAAGCCTCCTCGCCAGCCGAGCAGGGCGATCAGCGGTCGACGTTACCCGCAGAGGGTAACCAGACAGAATCGCCGGATGGCACGGACCCGCTACTGGGTGACTTGGCGGGTTACGCGTCGCCCGAAGGTCAGCCGGTTGAGGATGCATCGGGCCTTGAGGCTGAGCGACGGCAACTCCTGGAGGCTCTCGGGCCGACGGGAGCCGGGGCGCCCTCTTCTGGCGTGTCGGTCGAGGCGGAAGGCGGTGGCCTGGCCGATTCGCCCCCGCTGAGCAACTGGATGTGGATTAACGGTGAATGGGTGGAGGTGAAGACGCCACCAGACGGACAAGTGGCTGAACCCTCGGAACGAGAGACGCAACAGCCGGAGTTCGATTGGGAGTCGCTGGCCGAGCCTCTCGCCCAGGGCCGCGTGATCGGCATTCCGGTCAGACCGCTTCTGGAGGGTGAGAGCCGCTACAATATTGTGATCCGCGAGGGGGACACGATTCGCGTGCCGATCGGGCCAATCGGTGAGTTTTACATGATGGGTCACATCTTGCGACCGGGTGTGTATTCGCTGACCGGGCGTGAGATGACCCTGAAGCAGGCGATCGCGCAGGCCGGCGGGCTCTCGGGGCTGGCCTGGCCGAGCAAGTGCGAGATCACCCGACGGCTCGGGCGAGATCGCGAGCAGGTTGTGCAAGTGGATCTGGACAGAATCTTCGCTGGGAAAGCCCCGGATGTTTTTCTGAGGCCGAACGACACCCTGAACGTCGGAACACACGCCTTGGCGCCGTTCCTGCTGGTGATTCGAAACGCGTTTCGGATCAGCTACGGCTTTGGCTTTGTCTACGACCGCAACTTCGCCGACATCGATTCGTTCGATTCGAAGGCCAATCCGGACAACATACGGCGGGCGGAGCGGGCGGCTCTCTTTCCAACGGTTGGAAGCATACTGCCGTGAGTCGGCGACGGACTCTTCGACATCGCCGTGTCACGCCTGAGGACGTCGAAGCCTGACCCGAGTCAATCATGTGTGGTGTGCCCGCAGATCGCATTGCGTCCCCTCGAACATCAGCCACGATCGCCCGGCAGAGGGCATCGGAGCCGACGTGGACCGACTTGCTTGGCCCGGCGGGGTTATGGCAGGTTGCCGTCGTCGTAGGGCTGATGCTTTGGCTATACGGGCACGAGCTGCGGCGCCTGATGTACACGTGGACGCATAGCGGCGATTGGTCACACGGTCTGATCGTGCCGCTGTTCAGCCTCTATTTCCTGCACTTGCAGCGCGGACGGCTGGCACAGGTCCCGGTCAAGCCGAACTTCGGGGGCCTGCCGCTGCTGCTGCTCGCTCTGGCGATGTACGGCGCGGCGATCTGGCCCTTGAAGATGGGCTTCCCCAAGAGTGTGGCGATCGTGCTGACGATCTTCGCCGTAACGATCATGTTGGCGGGCCCGCGCATGCTGCGTATTGCGTGGCTACCGATCGCTTACTTGATGTTTGCGGTGCCGTGGCCGGTGACGATCTACGATAGGAGCACCCTTCCACTGCGCAAGCTGGCCTCGGAGATGGCCGCCGCCGTGTTGAACCTCGCGCCGGGCGTCGATCGAGCGGTGCGTGAAGGCACGATCATCCGCTACCTTTTCCACGGCGATCCCGGCCAACTGGGTGTGGCGCAGGCGTGCAGTGGCATGCGCCTGCTCATGGCGTTTTGTGCGTTGGGCGTGGCCATGGCCTATCTGTCGGACCGGCCGTGGTGGCATCGGCTGATCATGGTGGCTGCCTGCGTGCCCATCGCCATCTTCTGCAACATGCTTCGCGTGACGATCACGGGGCTGATTCACATTTACTGGAGCCCCGAGTACGCCCAGGGAACGGCCCATACGATTCTGGGCCTGGTGATGCTGTTCGTGGCCTTCGGCCTGTTCAGCGGCATTCTGTATGTCCTGAGCAACCTGTTCGTCGAGGAGCCGGAGATCACCACGGCAACGACCGGCGAGGAGGCCAAGGAGCACCATTCGTGAGTGCTGCGTTGAACGGACTGAAATCCGCTTTCTCGCGGCCGACCTTCGTGGTCTGCACGGTGGTTCTACTGCTGTCGGCGATCGGTTTGGAGGCGACGGTGCGGTTCCTGGGGTTGGAGTTCCGTAAGAGACCGGTACCCTTGCGGCAGGCGTTCCGCCAATTCGACTTCGCTCAACTCGGTCCGGAGTATCGGCTGGAGGAAACCCACCCCATCTCCGCTGAAGGGCTCCAGGAATTGGGTACGGATGAGTATCTCAGTTGTACCTTGCGTGATACACGGCGCCCGTCAACCGATCCTTTGAGTCACGTGAACGTCCTGATTACCTACTACACGGGCGATCCGGATCAGGTGCCGCACGTGCCGGACGTGTGTTACCTCGGCGGCGGCTTCCAGCAACTCCGCTCGGAAAGACTCTCGCTGACCGTCCCCGAGTTGGGATCGGCGGGCAAGGACATTCCGCTGCGGCAGTTGAAGTTCGGCAAACAGGCTTTCGGCGCCCGGCGGGAGGCAACGGTCCTTTACCTGTTCAGCGCCAACGGAAGATATGAGTGTGACCGGGAAATGCTTCGACTGATCCTGGGCGACCCGCGCGAGCGCTACGCTTACTTCAGCAAGGTAGAGGTGTCTTTTCCGGCCTCCAGCAACGCAGACCAGGCGACTGAGTGCGGGCTGGAGGTGTTGGCCAAGCTGCTGCCGGTGTTGGTACGGGACCACTGGCCCGATTGGCAGGAGGTCGGCAAGAGTTCCGACGCGCCGGCAGAGAACCGGGACGGATAGCAAACGCGTGTGATGGAGCCAACCCAAGAACAGGTGGATGCGCAATGGCACAGCGACGACTGAACAAGAAGCTGGTGACAGGCCTGACGGTTGGGCTGTTGCTCGTACTGGCGGTAGGGGGCGTGGTCCTGATCGCCAGCCTTCCCCAGACCGATCCCACGCCCTATGTCAAGCAGGCGACCGACGCATACGAGGCGGGCGACTTCGAAAAGGCTTACAGGGCGTACAGTCAAGCCTGGAACGTTGCCCAGGATCCCCAGTGGCTGGTAGAGGCCGGGTACGCGGCTAAGCGCATGGGTAGCGCGCGAGATGCCCAGGGGGCGTGGCGGCGTGCCATCAATGCCAACCCCTCGATGCCCGCGCCTCGCGTGGCGATCGTCGAACTCCTACTGGAGTTGACCCAGCTTCCCCTGAAGGTCGGCCTGACAAGGTCGGCCGCCCCGAACGACTGCGCCATGCTCTTCGAAGAGGGGCGAGCCCTGCTGGCGCTCGACAGCGAGCGGGAAAGCCCACTGGCTCACTACGCCTGCGGCTGGGCTCTCAGTCACATGCGGGAGACCACGCTGAACGACACGCTCGAACCCGATTCCGATAGGATCGCACAGGCCGAGCAGCGCGCCGCAGAGTCCGATGGGCTGATATCGCCCACCTGGGCCTTGGCCGAGATGTATCTTACGCGGGCCGGCGAGTTGTCGGCTGATGATCCGAACGTTGCGGAGGCCCTGGCCGGCCTCTACGCGCGACAAGGGGCTCACGCTCAGCAGCAGCGAGCCGACCAGGAAATCGTGGAGCAATTCGAACAGCAAGCCAGGCAGGTGTACGAAGATCTGCTGAAACGCCAAGAGCAGTTGGGCCAAGTGCACGTCAATTATGCATACTTCCTCGTTGGACGGCGTGAGTACGATGAAGCCCTTCAGCAGGCACGACGAGCCACCGAACTGGGACCAGACGACGCGGATGCGCATCTGTGTCTGGCTCGTGTGCATTGGGCGCGGCAAGACTATGACAAAGCCGAGCAGACGTTCCTACGCGCCAAGCAACTGGACCCGGACCGGCTGGATATCTACTTGAACCTGGGCAGGTACTATCAGACTATCCTGCGCGATGCGGGGAAGGCTCTGACGCTGTATCGGGCGGCTCTGGACCGACCTATTGACCGAACCAGCTATCGCGCCAACGTCGACCGAGCGCTGCGTTTCATGCTGCTCGTCGAGACGGGCCAGGCGCTGGTGGCACAGGCCGGTCAGGAACCCGGCGATCGGAATGCACTGCTGGCATCGGCCCAGCAGAAGCACGACGAAGCCGTTGCCGAATACCGCGAAACCCATATGACCAACAGGCTGCAAGGCGCAATCTACCGCGCCAGCGGCCGCGTGCCGGAGGCCATCCTGTTTCTCGAAAAGGCCGATCGGGCGGTTTTCCCCCGGGTCGACGTCAGAACCAAGGCCGATCTGGCGGAACTTTACCTCGCCACCGACAGGCCCGGAGCGGCCGAGAAGGAAATCCTGGCCGTGCTCGAGGCATCACCGGGCAACCTTGGCGCGGTGTTGATGTTGGGTGTGATCTGCAACAAGATGAACCAGCCGCAGCGTGCCCTGAGCTATGCTGATGCAGTGCTGCAATCCGATCCGGATAATCGCCAGGCATTGCTGACCAAGATCGACGCCTACCGCCTCCTCGGCGAGACGGAGAAGATCGAACCATTGCGCAAAAAGTTGGGCGGGCGGACACCGGAAGAGAAGACGCGCGTGGCGATGGTCTTCATCCTCGAGGACGACTTCGAGCAGGCCGAGAGAGAACTGTTGGAGGTATTGGCAGAGGATCCTGCTTATGTACCGGCGCTGCGCATTCTGCTGCCGCGGTACGTGTCGACGGACCGGAAAGACAAGGCCCAGCAGTTCTACGAGGCGGCACGCGCCGCAGAACCGGACAGCCCTCAAATCGGGGCGTTTGAGCTACTGCTGACCGCAGCTGAGGACGAGGCCACGCGCGCCCAACAGGTCGAGCGTTTCCTTCAGGATCTTTCGGATCCTCTCGGCCGCGCCATGTCACTGGCGACGTTCTATGTGGGCACAGGCAAGATGGAGCAAGCAAGTGAGCAGTATGACAAAGCCGAGCGGCTTAGCCCGAACAGCCGGTCTGTCATCGAAGGGCAATTCCGTCTTGCCCTACGGATGAAGGACTGGCAAAAGGCCGAGCGATATGTCGCACGCGCCCGGGAACTCAACCTCGACGGGGCCAGCGGCGGGCTCTATGAAGGAAGCTTACGTCTGGCTCAGGCCGCCCAGGCCCGTATCGAGGGCAACGCCGAAGAAGCCAACAGGCACCTGTCGCTCGCGGTCGACGCGCTGGAGAACGCGCTGCGGGCGTTCCCATCGGACGTGAACGGCCACGTTCAACTTGGCACGGCCTATACGAGCCTGGGGCGTTACGATGAGGCCATTGCGGCCTATCGGCGAGCCGTAAGCCTGAACCCCAACAGTGGGCAAGCCCACCGACTCCTTGCCCAGTTGCTTACCATGACGGGTCAGTCGGACCAGGCCCAGGAGCATCTTGCTGCGGCGATTCGACTGCTGCCTAACGATCCATGGGTACGGCAGCAGAGGCAGAACATTCTGGAAGAGGAGAATCCCCAGCAAGCCGTCGAGGCCCGCGAACAACGACGTCAAGTGGATCCCACTGATTTGGAGAATCTCGTACGCCTGGCGGCGCTCTATCGGAAACTGGACCGTAACGAAGAGGCGGAGCAACGCTACCGCGAAGCCCTGGAAACGGCTCCGCAGAACCTGGCGCTGGCCTGGCGGGTCTCCGAGTTTTATCGCCAGACCGACCGCCCCGAGCGCGCCGAAGAGGTCTTGACGCAACTGGTCCGGGATGTGCAGCAAGATCAGAAAGTCACGGCCGAACTCGCGCTTGCGCGGCACTTCCGGCAGGTCGGCAACCTCACCGAGGCTGAGAAGGCGTACAAGGTCGCCCTGACGCTGGACCCCACCGTCACGGTGTGCGCTGAGACGGCCGACTTTTACCTGGCGATCGACCAGGTCTCCGAGGGCATTGGCTTTCTACAGCGTGCTTTGGAGGCTGCACGAGAGGCGAACAAGCCGATTCAGCAGCGAGACGTTCATCGTCGGCTCGTCGATACACTGCTGTCGACCTATCAACGCGAGGAAGCGGAAGAACAGGTCGATCAGTATTTGCAGGACTATCCCGACGATGCCTGGGGCTTTATGTTCCTGGGTCGGCTGCGCGACCTCCAGAACCGGATAGACGACGCCGTCCGGGCCTACACGCGCGCCAGCGGGTTGGATCCGGATAATGCCCTGGCCCACTTCCAGTTGGGGGCACTTCACTATACCCTCGGCAACCTATCCGAAGCGACCGATCAACTGCGAGCAGCGAAGAATATCGATCCGACCGGGTTCGACTACACCCATCGCATTCTGTTGGCCGAGTGCTACCGCGCCAGCGGGCAGATCGAACTGGGTATCAACGAGTTGCGCGCCATCCTGGAGGCCGACCCGGATGCGGACGGAGTCGTCTCGGCACTGATCAAGCTGCTGGACGCAGGCAAGCGCTACGAAGAACTGGAGACGTTGCTGCACGAGTACATAGGGCGTCAGCCGGACGACGGTAGCTGGCCGCTCACGCTGGGCGTACTGGCCGAGAAGCAGAACGACTTTGTCAAGGCGCAGATGGCCTATATGCAGGCTATGCGGGTGAGCGACTTCGATCCGGTTGGCGTGGAAGCCTTGTTGAGGCTTCTGATGCGAGCCGGGCTCCATGAAAAAGTGATTGAGGTCGTGGACGAAGTCATTCCCGCAGACAAGCAAACGCCTCTGACGGACATGCGGGTAGCCGCCGCGCTCCATCACATGGGCCGCGAAGAGGAGTCCGTCCGGCGGTATGGCAAGGCCCTCGAGGGTGCGGTCGGCTCGGCAACGCAGTTGACCAGCATTGTCGCGAGCATGACGCAAACGCTTGGCCTGGAACGCACCATAGCCATGCTGGAGAAAAGGGCAGCCGACGCTCCGGATAGTAACGACACGCAATACGTACTGGCCGTGTGCCTGTCTCAGGCGGGTCAGCGAGAGCGAGCCATCGACATGCTGAAGGGACTGGTCCCCAAGATCGTCGACCCGAGGCGAAAGGTGGACTGCCTCATGCGGTTGGCCGGAGCCCAACATATGGAGAGGCAACTGGAGGAAGCGGCTGCCACCTACGCGAAAGTGCTCCGCATCAACCCCAAGACGCGCTACGCGCTAAACAACCTGGCGTACCTGCTGGCCGAGGATCTCGCTCGGCCCGCCGAGGCGCTGAGATACGCCGAGCGAGCGTTCCAAATGGCCCGCGAGGATGCCAACGTCATCGATACCCTGGGGTGGGTCGAGTGCCTGAATGGTGACTATGACGCGGCCATCGGGACGTTGCGGTCGGCCTTGGCGATCGCTCCGGACATGGTGGCGGCCGTATTCCATCTCGGCGAGGCCCACAGGCGCAGCGGGAATCTGCCGTTGGCCGAACAGTACCTCCAAAAGGCGCTCGAACTCGCCGAGGCCAGCGACGATGCTTATAATTACCTTGAGGATATCCACAAAGCACTTGCGAAGTTGTCACAGCCTGCGGGCCGATAACACTGGTAGCGATAGGGAAAGGTCATGAGCAACCTCACCACCAGCACGGCGACAGCCGGATCGCTCGCTACGCAACCCGTCGACGCGTTCGCCCCCAGGGCCGCCGCGGGTATGTCCCCCGTCGATCTGCTGAAAATCATCCGCCGGCGCATCGTACTGATTCTGGTCATTTGGTTCCTGTTCATCGGAGTGACGGTGGGCGGAACCTACCTGTGGGCCCGCTATTACCCTTCGTTTCGCGCCGATGCGTTCGTCCAGGTCGAGTCGCCAAACCCAACCCTGCCCTTCGATATTGCAGGAACTCCAGCAACGCAGGATCTGATCGAACGATACGTCCGAGACGAGACGGTGCGGCTCAAGAGCGAACAGATACTCAGCGAAGCCATCAACGACCCGTTGCTCCGTGAGACGCAGTGGTTTCAGTCGTTTGAGACGGTCGACGACGCCCTAATTGAGTTGGACGAGGACTTGGGGGTCGGCAGCGTCTACGGAAGCAGCTTCGTGCGTGTCTCTTTCGCCACCCGTGACAAAGATGACTGCTACAAGATCGTCAACGCCGTGGTGAACCAGTATTTCGATGAGATCGGCCGTAACTCTAAGAATCAGTTCCAACAGCAGGTCAGCAGTTTCAAGGGGGAGGTGGAAGGCGTTCGCAGGCTGCTGACCGACAAGATCACCGAGATTCGGGAGTTCCAGAAGCAGGCGGGCATCCCGGGTATGACCGAACGCGTCAATGCCGTGGGGCAGAGACTGATTCAGACGGTAATGGCCGTCGTCGAGGCGCAGGAAGACAAGCTGGCCGCCAAAGCCTTCTACGACAGCTATACGGCGATGGGCTCGGGCAACGTGATCTCGCCGGAGATCATGGCTATGGTCGAGCTTGACCCTCGCATAGCCGGCCAGCAGAACCGATTGCTCGCCCTCCAGGAGGAATTGGGCGTCCGCCAGGAGGACTTTGGGCAAGATCACCGCATCATCAGGGATCTGACCTCCCGCATCGCCCTGGTCTCGCAGGAACTTCAGCGGACCCGCCAGCTGCGTGCCGAGGAAATGCAGAAGCAGCAGATCGAACAGGTCAGCCGGATGTATAGCGCTGCGCTGGAAAAGGAGGTTCGCCTCCGCGACGAGCTTGCCGAGGCCCAGGCCCGCCAGCGAGAGCTTGACGAGAACCTGGCCCGGTACGATGCGCTGAAGGAAGAGCAACGTATCCTCGAGGAGGAACTCCAGCGAGTGCAGCAACACACGAGGGACCTGGAGATCGTCCTAAGGACGCAGCCCGGGCCCAGAATCACCCTTGCCGCCCAAGCCGTGCCGCCGCGCGAGCGCGCCAGTCCCCGATGGAGCATGAACCTGGCGGCGGGCATTCCGCTCGGGTTGGTGCTGGGTGTGGGGCTGGCCTTCCTGCTGGAGTTCCTCGACACGAGCGTGCGAACGCCGCGGGACGTCGCTCGGCACACGTCGCTGCCTCTGCTGGGCGTGGTACCCATCCTCGACGACGACGAGGTCGCTATCGACGATATCGAGGTCGCGACCCGCACCGCACCCAACTCGATGGTGGCCGAGTGTTTCCGGCAGATCCGAACCAACCTGTTCTTCGCCAGTCCCGCGGAGAACCAGAAGGCTCTGCTCGTTACTAGCCCCGGCCCCGAGGACGGAAAGACCGCCGTGGCCATCAACTTGGCCGTTACCATCGCCCAAAGCGGCCGACGCGTGCTCCTGGTGGATGCTAACTTCCGGAGACCCGCCCTACACCGCGCGTTCACCAACGCCAAACGTGAGGGGCTCAGCAACATCCTCATCGGGCAACGGCAACTCCAGGACCTGGCCTCGCCGACCGATCTGCCGCAGCTAGATGTGCTGACCGCCGGCCCGATCCCCCCCAATCCGGTCGAGCTTCTCAGCAGTCGCTACATGCGCGAGTTGCTGGCCCGTGCTCGCGAGACCTACGATCAGGTCATCATCGACGGCCCCCCTGTGCTCTTGGTGAGCGACCCCCTCGTGTTGGCCAACGTCCTTGACGGCGCCATTATCGTCTGCCGCGCCAAGAGCAACTCGCGCGGCGCGGTGCTGCGGACCCGCGACCAGCTCGATCAGGTCCGCGCACGAATCCTTGGCGTGGTGCTCAACGCCGTGGAGACGGCCCCGGGTGGCTACTATCGGCGCCAGTACCGGGCCTTCTACGACTACCTCAGCGAGGCTGGCGAGCAGGCACCTCAAGCCGCGCTGCCAACCGAGCAACCCGATCAGGACCGCGAGGCAGGTCCACCAAAGGACGAAGCCAAGTCGTAGTAAGGCGATTGGGCGAGTCAGCCCGATTGGAACGAGCCGACGCCCCTCAATGTGACTTGATAGATGACTCCGACTCTCCGGAGGCTGAATCGCGCCCCTGGCCTGCGGCGGGCTGCTTCCGACAGCCAGTGGGGCACGTACGTCGGGTGGTCCGAGCATACCCCTACGAAGCGCCCGCTGCGCAGCGCCGAATCGATCGTCTGGCCGTCGATAGCCGCCGGACCGTAGAAATCGTGGTCGGCAAACCCCTGCACCGTTACATCGCCGCCGAGGCCGTTGACCTCCTGGAGATACTTCAGAACCGGCAGGATCGTCGAATCGGCAATCAGCACACCGTCCGGCCCTGCAACGGCCATCGCCTCGACGCCGAAGCGCCTCGCGCCGTGATATCCCGTCTTCCAGGGCTGTAGGAAGTAGTGGTACCCATCGCGATACGGAACCGAACGACCGATACTCAGGT
Source organism: uncultured Phycisphaerae bacterium (assembly GCA_965602375.1). Taxonomy (GTDB): domain Bacteria; phylum Planctomycetota; class Phycisphaerae; order UBA1845; family DATKUK01; genus DATKUK01. The sequence goes on from CBFCZG010000012.1 coordinate 23,829, forward strand.
TCACCTGCCAATTGCGGGCCACGCCCGGCAATAGGGCGTACACCGCAGCCGGCGCAAGCGCTACGCACAGCGTCACGGGCATCCACCACCGACGGGCGCCCAACAGAAACCACGTTGCCCCCAGACCGATAAAGATCGACAGTACGATGTAGAACGGCCAGAAGAACACCAACCAGTCGGGCACGTTGTAGCGGACCGCGAACAGCCCGAACGCAATCAGCAGACCTATCAGCAGGCGTCGCATCGCTGTCGGCAGCGCCGCCCGCCGCCTGGCCGTGATCAGACCCGCCACGGCCAGCAGTCCGATGGGTGTCGGGTAGTTCAGCAGCAGATATTCGGCACTGAGTATCAGGTGGCGGCCGCTCACACGCAGATTCAGTACGGCGTCGCTGTAGCCGCTGCTGCCGCTTCCCCCGCCGAACAGAAGCGACCGAAATACATCGGCAACCGACTGCTCCGCCCAGAACTGGCCCACCATCAACCACAGCATCGGACCGAACCCCCCCAGCCAGCAGATTGCCGCGATCAGCCAGTGTCGCGCCGGGCAGCGTCCTCCGCGTGTGCGATACGCCAGGATCGCGACGTATCCGATCGTCGGCACCGCGCACAGCATATGGTTGGCCACGTCCCAGCCGTTCAGAACGGCCAGCAGCGCCAGCCATACAAGCTGTCCGCCCCGCATGTAAGCCAGCAGCAGCAGCCACTCGCCAGTCATCCCGGCTGCCGCGGGTGCGTAGACCTCGGCTACGGTCGCATGCCACCAGAACGTGTGCGATACAGCCAGCGCCGCTGCCCCCACGGCTGCCCCCGCCGATACGCCAGTCAGCCGGCGTATCAACAGCCAGCAATTTGCCACAGCTACCGACGCACAGAGCGCCGAAAAGAGGTTCAGGCGCCACGCGGGTTCGCCTAGCGGCAGCTTCACCAGCAACTGAGCCGGCAGATAGTAGCTCGGATGGCTTAGCGCCAGACCCAGCCACCCGGCGATATCGCCCCGCCAGGCTCGCAGGATCGCCATCCCGCTGTCCTGCCAGATGATGTCGGGGGCGGCCGTGACCCCATACAGCACCACGCACGCGGCCAGGGCCACCAGATAACCCACCCATGTGCTGCGTCGGCCACTCTGGCCACCCGAGTGGGTGTCGAAATCAGACACAGTTAGCTCGCCAAGTCCTGCTGCCATCAGCTAGCTGCTCTCGCTCGACCCAGCGTCTGTCACGGACTTGGGCGATCGCCATCGCTTGATGGCCATCGCCGCCACCAGCAGCGCCAGCAGTGCCACCGGCGTGGCCCACACGCCGCTGGTCGGTTCGGCGATCGGGACGGTGACGTCGGCAATTTCGACCGGCTCGTGACCATCCTCGCCGAAACCGATTCGCACGGTACGTTTCCCGCTGTCGGCCCCCTCGCGCTGAACCGAGCATTGCAAGGTCAGGCTCTGCCCATTTCGGACGGCCGCCTCGTCAGCGCTTGCCCGCGCGTAGAATATTCCCTGTTCGCGAGGCCCTTCGGCCTGCCAGCCCGGCGTGGCTTGATAGTTGTAGGTGTTGTAAACGGGTATTTCGACCGAGCGGATCGGCGGCATGCCGTGATTGGTGATCGTCCACGTATACTGACGGGCCGAGATCTTCGTATCGACCGTGATCCGATCGCCCGGCTCGCCTGCCCCTGCCGACATCCAGACGCATATTATCGCGATTAACCACTCGAAGCGCCGCATGATCATACGCCCCCCGCCATCCTTGTGCCGCTTCTATCGCTCATTCGCCGGACATGACCCGGCGCCGCCACGCTACGTACTCGCGGATCCCGGTGGCCAGGGGGGTGCTCGGGAGGTAGCCCAACTCCTGCCTGGCACGTGAGATGTCCGCCCACGTGGCCGGCACGTCTCCTGGCTGGGCCGGCAAACGTTCGATGCGTACCTGCGTGCCCATTGCCTGACCCACCATCTCGATCATTTCGGTCAGCAACACGGGTTGCCCGCTGCCAAGGTTGTAGATGTGGTAGCCTTCGCAACGCTCCAGCGCCCGCACGAGCCCGTCCACCGTGTCGCCCACGTACGTATAGTCGCGCCGGCTCGTTCCGTCGCCGTACATGGGTATCGGCTTACCCGCCTCGATCAGCCGAACAAATTTCGGAACCGCCAGATCGGGGCGACAGCGCGGGCCGTGGGCGGTGAAGATTCGGATGCAGGTTACGTTAAGCCCGTAAAGCTTCCAGTACGTGTAGCACAGCAATTCGCCGGCACGCTTGGTGGCGGCGTAGGGCGAGATCGGCTCGTCGGTCCGGTCGTCCTCCTGGAAGGGGATCTTCTGATTCTCGCCGTACACGCTGGAGCTACTTGCGAACACCACGCGCCCCACCCCGTTGCGCTGCGCAAGTTCCAGCACGTTGACCGTTCCGCCTACGTTGATCGACTCGTAGAGCAGCGGATCGGCCAACGAAGGACGCACGCCCGCCCGCGCCGCCATGTGCACGACCGCCTCGGGAGTTTCGCCTTCGAAGACTGACGCCAGTGCTTGTGTGTCCCGGATGTCGGCCTCATGGAACGCAAACGCGCCCTGCCCGCGCATGTCGTCCAGGTTCGTGCGCTTGATCGACCGATCGTAGAAGTCGTCCAGGTTGTCGACGACCGACACGCGATGACCGTCGCGCACCAACCGCTCGACCAGATGCGATCCGATAAAGCCGGCCCCGCCGGTCACCAGGATACGCAAAGCTTCATTCTCCCTGTGTGCAACTCTGCCCGCGGACATCGTAGCCACCGCGGCGCCTCGAAGTCAAACAAGCGTCGAAACGTTACATCTTCTCGTCCAGGCTGTGATCTGCTTCGATGTGATTCACGTCGGGCACGAGCGACCGCATCGCCGACACGACCTGCGCCTTCGTGGGGCTTGCTGCGCCCTTCTCTGTCCACGCCCGAATCTGCTCGATCATGGCTTGCAGCCGGTCGGCAGGCGGAAGCGAGGGGCGGGTGACGACGTCGATTCGCTCGAAGCGCGACGCGTCACATCGCTCGTCCGCCCCGATGAACTCCTCGAGCGGTTTCTCGCCGGCTGTGTCGCTGGGGGCAAAGCAGCAGGGGTAGCGGCCGCGCGGCAGGTCGTCGCACATGGCAGCCTTGGCCTGCGAGGGCGAGTCGTACCACGCCGGCTCGTAGCCCGCCTGATGCAGGACGATCTCGGCGATGCGGCCGAAGTCGGTCGCCGCCAGACCCGCCGACGAGCGCGGGACGAACAGTTCGCCGCTGCGAGCTGTGGCCGCTGAAAGCAGACACAGTTGCGCGGCTTCCTGCGCCGAGATGAAATACCGCCTCACATCCGACGGGCCCGCAAGGGGCTCACGGCGATCCAGCCGGTGCAGGAACGCTTCCAGCAGACTCCCCGCCGAAAACGCGACGTTGGCGAAACGTGCCGAGCACACCCGCCCGATCTGCCCGTCCTGCCAACTCAATAGCACCTGTTCCATCAACCGCTTGGAGGCGCCCATCATACTCGAGGGTCGGACGGCCTTGTCCGACGACACGCTGAAGACCGTCGCGCAGCCGTCGTGCGCCAACGTCTCCAGCAACAGATGAAGCTTCACAACGTTCGTATCCAGCATCGCAAGCAGGCTGAACACGTCCTTCTCGCTTCGCACGTGCTTCAGGGCGGCGAAGTTGAGGGTAAGCTCGTATGGCCCGTTCTCGCTGATGGCATCCAGGCCGAGTCTTCCACCGAAATCCAGGGGCAGGCAAATCAGCTCGCCGGCAAACTCGAAATCGACGGCGCTGCGGATGCTTCGCACCAGTTCGGCCAGACCGTTCTCGCCTACGTCGACTACCACCACGCGGGCCGGCTGGTAGCGCACAAGCTGGCGCACCACCTCTGCGCCGATGCTGCCGGCCCCGCCGACGACGAGAATGCGCGACCCGCTCAGCAAATCGCGCACCGCCGGTTCGTGGGCGATCCGGTCGGCAGCGAAGAAAGACCCGTCGCGGCCCAGGACTGTCCGGGTAAGCGCGTCAATCTGCCTGGGCGTCCAGGCCGCCGTTTGCTCGAGCGTGCTCGTAGTCATCTTTCTGCCCGATATCGAGCCACCCTTCGTGCCCCAGCAGGGTGAACACTC
>CBFCZG010000013.1:0-27125 GCA_965602375.1 uncultured Phycisphaerae bacterium
CCTGATCGGCGCCGCCGGCTCGGCCCATGCCGCCTGGCAAGAGGGGAAGCTGGCCTGATCGCCCTGCGGGACAGGTCGAATCCCATAGGGGTGCACCGATGAATGCGGGCAACATCTTCGCCAACGTCCCGGTGCAACTGCCGGACGAACTGCTTGAGGACCTGCTCAGAACTGCCGCGGTGCGGGTCGAACGAATCGTATCGCGTGGCCATCGTTCGCCCGAGGGGTTCTGGTACGACCAGGACCGTAGTGAGTGGGTGATCGTGCTGAAAGGTCGAGCAAGGCTGCGGTTCGACGACGAGGCCGACGCAATCGAGATGGGGGCCGGCGATTACATCGACATCCCCGCGCACACCCGCCATCGGGTCGAGTGGACCGACCCGGCGGCCGACACCATCTGGCTGGCGGTGCACTACTGACCGGCCACGGGCGATGGGGTGATCTTCCCGTCAGGGGTGTGTCCACGCCGGGCATCAGGTAGCATGTTGGCTGGTGCGCCTGAAGTCGTCTGGCAGGTGCGTCACGGGCCGGTTTATTGTCTTATCCGTCAGATACCTCGCAGGAGCGGCGTAGCTATGAAATCGAAGCGCTGGCTGAAATATGGTTTGATCGGATTGGCCGTTGTCGTCGTCGTGATTCAGCTGGTCCCCGTCGATCGGACGAATCCTCCCGTGACGGCTGCGCTGTCGGCGCCGGCGGAGGTGGCGGCGATCCTGGAGCGATCGTGTTACGACTGCCATTCCAACCAGACGCGCTGGCCGTGGTACAGCTACGTCGCACCGGCCTCATGGCTCGTGGCCGACGACGTGCACGAGGCCAGAGGGCACCTGAATTTCTCGACCTGGGGCGAGATGTCTGCGGTCAAGCAGTCCTACATGCGTGACGAGATGTGGGAACAGGTTGAGGAAGGCGAGATGCCGCTGTGGCTGTACACCTTCGTCCATCGCCACGCCCGCCTGTCGCCCCAGGACAAAGAGGTGCTCAAGGAGTGGTGTGTGGGCGAAGGGACCCCTGACTAGCGCAAACACTGTGCGGCCACTGCACGAGCAAGAGGATTGTCCGGTTTGTCCTGTACTGGCCGGAAGGGGGGGTAAGGATGATCACTTACCTTGCCATTGCAGAACTCTCGAATTTACTGATCGCCTGATTGAACGCATTAGTCATGGGTTCGTACGGCGGTTGCGCCAACGTCTGGTCCGAATGCGCTGTCACTTCGACGCTCTCGATCAGCACCTTGCTGACCCGAGCAGATACCAAGGCGTGCGGCATTTGCCTCAGCGCCCTTTCTATCCCTTCCTTCCGAGCGTGTAGGTCAATTCGAACCTGAGAAACACCAATCTCCTTGGCATTCAGGATCGCGAAGCCAATCACGGAACCCGATTGGCGTCCGATCTTCCAGACCATACGTCCGTCGCCCTCGGGCAGCTCAAACGAGGGCTCATTGAAGCCGAGGTCAAACAGCAATGCATCATTTTCAGCATCGTAAGACGACCTAAGAGTTAGACCCAATTCAGGAATCGGAGCGATATCAATCTCTGTCGGCCGCGCAAGACTCCGAAGCAAGCTTATTTCTCTTTCAGTGGATGAGCGAGGCATCCATCGGCAGGCAGGATTGAAGCACCTGAATCGTGCGAAATACTCATCGAAATCCAGCGCCCATTTGCCGCAGGCCGGACACTTTCTCATTTCTCTTCCCCGTAGACTCGGAAGTACGCTTTGAAGGTCACGCCCTCGAAAAACTGCTCGCTCACGCCGTTGTCTCTCAGAATAGCCTTGGCTTCTGGATCGGGATACGGCTCAAGATACACCACCTTCTTAATACCGATGCTGACTATTTTGTTCGCGCAAAGCCGACAGGGATACGTTGTTGTGAACAGCGTGCATTTGTCCAGTGGCACCGATCGGCCGTTCCGAGCCAGGCTCAGTATGGCATTCTCCTCAGCATGCAGCGCTCGGCACAAATCCAGTATCTTGAACTTCGACCGGAAGAACACTTTGAGTTCATCTTCCCAACCTTTCACGTCGGGGAAACGGTCTTTCAGTGAGGCGAAGAAGTCATTGGACAGCCAATCCCTATGGCAAGCGACAAACCTTTCCTGACAGGGCGTCTCGCGCGCCGGAACCTCGTTGAAGCCCGAGCTGAGGGCATTACCAACGTCGTCTACAATAACCGCCCCCACCTTCCTTTTCAAACAGCTTGACCGCTGACTCGCCGCGTAGGCCATTGCCATAGTGGCCTCATCGTTGCCTATCGGCGCCCTTCGCGTCAGCGGTTGAGAGACCACGTCCACGTATTGCTCCACTCGTCCCGCGAGGCGCTGGAAATCAGCGCTTCCGACGGCCTCTATGTGCCTGTCGTTCGTGAGCACGACGTCGGCCTCAGAAAAGCAATCCCCGACCCTTTGCCCATGCTCGGGGCTTGCCTCCCCAGTATCGTTCCTGTCATCCTCGTCAAAAGCTCTCCTATCATCTTTGTAGCGAGCGCGGACGCGGCTCCAGCGGATGTCCCTATCTGCGTATATGCCGAAGAGAAAGAAGTTCCTTGAGAGGTTACGCAGAACTCGGATCTCTGCTGGGTTTCTGATGCTGTCGACGACCCACTTTGTGGGTTGGCCGTCGGCCCCCTCATCAACTGATATCGTCTTTGCTACCTCAGAGGCGAGATACCCAGCCCCTCGATCAGCGCGCAGACGGTCACCGTATTGCTGAAGGTTCCGCCGGTCCTGCGAGGCCTTGCCGCCCTTCTCCTGCTCATAGAGTTCCCGGAGGGTGTCCGACAGAGAAAGCTTCCGGTACCCCTTGCTCTCGACAAGAATGCGGTCCGCAACATAGGTGCAGCCGCTGCCAAAGGACCCGGTCAGTCCGACAATGTGTGGGTTGGTCACGCGCGAACCATCCATGTCGTCTGACTCACTGGTACTCAAGCGGCTACAGAAGTGTGCCGCCCATATCGCCCCACTATATTCCGCTGGCCCCACAACCGAATCGATATGCTGCAGTCTGCGCCTCCTCATGTCAAGGACAAATCTGCTCGTTCGAAATCAGCCGTGAGGGCGGATCACTCGAGGACAGTCTGGGGTGGTCCTGCACTGCCCAACTCAACCATGAGCAGATGAAGGCATGCTACGGAAATGTATGGTCGGTCCGGGCCGGTGACGTCGGGCAGGGGTCGATCTGCGGGGTCTTCTCGCCTGCCTGCGCCATGCGGCGCTTGAGAACGTCGGCCAGGTCGGCGCGCACGTCGACCAACGACGGATCGGCCACAAGGTTATTTCGCTCGTGCGGGTCGGCTTCGAGGTCGTACAGGTAGTCTTCCACGTAGAGATCGCTGTCCGCGTCGGTCGAACCGCTTCGGTGCGGCGCGCGGACCGAGTATTTCCACTTCTTCGTGCGGATGGCCCGGCCGACGTGGCTCTCGCTGATCTGCATGAACACAGCGTCGGGCCAATCGGCGGCCGTCCCATCGACGAGAGGTTGCACCGATCGACCTTGCATGGCGGCGGGTGGGTCGACTCGCGCGGCCGACAGGATCGTCGGGGGCATGTCGATCAGGCTGACGAGTTGGTCGACCACCTTGCCGCCGGTAAAGCCCGGCCCGTAGGCGACCATCGGGATGTGCGTGCACCCGTCGTGGCAGGCCCGCTTGTACTCGCTGTTGCGCGTGCAGAAGTGCGAGCCGTGATCGCTTGTGTAGACGATTAGCGTATTGTCGGCCAGGCCAAGCTTTTCGAGTTCGGCGCGGATTCGCCCGAGGTTGTGGTCGAGGCTCGCGCAGCAGCCGAGGTAGTCGGGAAAGTTCTCGCGCCAGTCGCCCTCGGTGCCCACGAGATCGCCGGGTACGACGAAGTCCTTGAACCGCTGCTTCGAGCCGTTGGGACCTTCGTAGCAATGGTGGTCGTTCTGGTGGTGCGGCTCGATGTAGGACAGGAACAGAAAGAAAGGCCGCTCGCCGTCGCGCGTCCGCAGGTAATCGAGTGCGAAGTCGGTCAGGCAGTCGACGCGATAGCCCTTGAAGTCCACGCGGTTCATGTCGGCGTCGAACATGTGCCCGTCGTAGCCGTGCGAGGTGAACTCCAGCACGTCGGACACCAGCCAGTAGTCCTTGCATCCACCGCGCCGCTCGGGCGGCACGGGCTTGGTCACGTAGTCGGCGGCGGGGCCGAACTTGCCGTTGGTCGACGCCAGATGCCACTTGCCGATATAGCCCACCTCGTAGCCCGCTTCGCCGAGCCGATGGGCGATGGTCGTTTCGTCGGTCGGCAGCGCGACGGCGTTGCGGAAGCACCCGACCTCGGTGGCGTACTTGCCCGTCTGCAAACACGCCCGCGCCGGGCCGCACACCGGCTGACACGTAAAGGCGTTGGCGAAGCGCACCCCCTCGGCGGCCATCCGATCGAGATTCGGTGTTACGTCCAGCGGCTGACCGTAGCAGCCCAGCGTGTCCCATCGCTGCTGATCGGAGAAGACAAACAAAATGTTCGGCCTGTCTTGACTCGTGCTCATAACCGTTCGCCCTATCGGTGCGTCCATCGGCGCTACCAGCCGATGTCCTTACACACGTTCTTGTTTCGCGCGATCTTGCGACGTGCCTGGGCGCGGATCACGCGGCGCTCGATGTCGTCCGGATCCCAGTCGGCCAGCAGTCGGGCCTTGAGCTTCGCCTCGACCTCGGCGTACTCCGGCTTGCCCGACAGGTCGTGCATCTCGTTGGGGTCGGCCTCGAGGTCGTACAGCGGCGATTCTGCGGTGTGGTTGTACACATACTTGTACTTGCCCACGCGCAGGAACGCCCGCGGATGGTTCCACCCCTCGCCCTCGAATTCACAGAACACCCCGTCACCCTCGAACTTCTCGGGCTCGCCGCCCAGCAGCGGCAGCAGCGAGTAACCGTCGGTGAACAGCGTCTCGGGCAGAGCCACGCCGCCCAGCTCCAGGAACGTGGGGAACAGATCCACCAGCGAAACCGGCGTATCGATTCGCATGCCGGGTTGTATGTGCCCCGGCCAGCGTATCACCAGCGGCACGCGCGATGAGGTCTCCAGTAAGGTCACCTTGGCCCACAGTCCATGTTCGCCGGCCATTTCCCCGTGATCGCTGAAGTACAACACTACGGTGTCGTCGGCCAGGCCGGACTCTTCCAGGCAGTCGAGGATCTTGCCGGCATATTCGTCGAACTCGGTGACCAGCGAGAAATACACCTCCCGCGCGCTGCGGATCACGTCGTCGGGCAGCTCGCCCGGGTTGCCAAAAAACTCCTGGACGTAGCGATCGCAGGTATCGCGCCCCTCGCCGGTGGGATTGAAGGGCAGGTCGCCCTTGCCGCGGTATCGCTCGAGGATATCGGGCCGCGCGCGGTAGGGCGGGTGGGGCAGCACGAACGACGAGCAGATCGCCCACGGCTGATCGGTTCTGCCGGCCGCCTTTTCGCGAAGCATCGCAAGGGTCCCGTCCAACACCTCCAGGTCCTTCTGAAAGACCTTCTGACGTTCGGGCACGTCGGCCCTGGCCCCGCGGATCTGCGGCTTGAGCCCCTCGTCGCCCGGCCCGCTGCGGTAGGGCAGCGGATCGGTCCATTCGTGGCTGGTCCGCAGGCCCCACGAGTAGAAATGCTGGCCCGCTTCGTTACCCTCGAGCACCGGACGGCGGTCGAAGCCGTACATCTTCTGATAGCCGTTGAAGTGCATCTTGCCGACCAACGACGTTTCATAGCCGGCCAGCGACAGCATGTGGGCCCAGGTGACGGTGTCCTCGGGCATGGCGGCGGTGTTGTTCCACATGTCGATGCGGTGGCAGTGCAGGCCGGCCATGAACGATTGTCGGCTGGGCGAGCACAACGGGCTGGTACAGTAGGCGTTGGTGAAAGTCGCTCCTCCGGCGGCCAGTTTGTCCAGGTTGGGGGTCGCAACGACCTTCGACCCCATGAAACCCGCCATGCGGGAATTATGCTGATCCGAGAAAAGCATCAGGATATTGGGCTGTTTGCCGCTGCGAGTTCGCAGGTTACCTGGGAGCACGGCGTCGGACACGATCACACCTCGTCACAGAACTAAGGTTCGCCACACACGGTCACGGGGTCGCCCCGAGCCGGTCCGGCAAGCCTAGCAAAGCCGCCGCGGCAATGGAACCCCCGAGCCGATACGCCCGAGGGGTTGAGGACTCACCGAGGCGTCGGATGTGAGGTTTCAGACACGGGCCACGGCGAGTGATCGATCTCGACCCGCAGCCGGCTGCCGCTCGGACCGTCCGGATCGGGCACAATCCGCCAACAGGTCCGGGTCAGGCGCCGCAGGAACCGCATGTCGTGACTGACCAGCAGCAGCCCGCAGATCACCTGATCCAGCGCGTTCTCCAAACACTCAATCGACGGCAGGTCCAAATGGTTGGTCGGCTCGTCCATGATGATCAGGTTCGGGCAGCGGGCAATGCCCAAGGCCAGCATGATCTTGCGCAGCTCGCCCGGGCTGGGCTGATCGGTGGTCAGCACGCGGCGCGGATCCGAGCCGAGGCAGTCGATCACGGTCATCACCCCGCCCAGTCGTGCGTCGGGCAGGCGGCGCACGTCGTTGATGATGTCTCGCACGGTCGAACGATCGATCTCCTGCGGCATGTAGACGACCTTGTCGGCCGGCAGATCGAGATGGGAGACGAGCTGTCGCACCAGCGTGCTCTTGCCCAAACCGTTGGGCCCCACCAGCGCAATACGATCGTCGGGCTTCATCGACAAGTCGCCGGTCATCAGGCACCGTTGTGCACCCAGCGCGAGCGATGCGGCGGGAAGATCGAACAGTGTATTGCGCCGCGCTCCAACGCCCTGTAATTCAATGCCCAGCCGCCGGCGCTTGGTGGCGTGGATGGCGGCCAGCTTCGCCTGCGCCTGATGCAGACGTCCATCCATCTGTCGCAGGAGGCGACCCGCTTGGCCGTCCTTGCCGGTGTACCGCGCCTGGCCGATGCGCTGCTTGGCGTCGTGGTCCTTGCGGGCGACGCGCCCCTTCGACCGAAGATGCTGGGCGCGGTCGGCTTGGCGGCGCCGATCGGCGGCTTCGTCCTCGAGTCGCTTGAAATCGCGTTTGGCTTGCTGGCGGGCCTGGCGGGCCTGCTCCTGATCGGCGTCGGCCAGCACGACGCTCTTGCTGTAGCCGCCGGGACGCATCGTTGCACCGGGTGGCGCGATGAATAAGCACTGACTGCACAACGTGTCGAGCAGGTCACGGTCGTGACTGACCAGCAAACCGACGCCGCGAAATGACCGCAGCGACTCGGCCAGCAACCGCCTCGCATCGTAATCGATGTGGTTGGTCGGCTCGTCCAAGGCCAACACACGCGGACGCCGCCACAGCGCGACGGCGATCTGTGCTCGTTTCCGCTCACCGTGACTCAGCTTTTGCCAGATCGACGCCCATCGCCCGTCGATGCCCAGCCGGTCGCGCAACACGCTGGCACGCCCGTCCGGCGCCTCGACGAACGACGCCAGCTCGGCTGGGACATCATCGGTTCTTTGCGGGCAGTAGACCACCCGATCGTGCGTCACGATGCGGCCGCGAATGGCCCCCAGTTCGCCGCAGGCCAGCCGCAGCAGCGTCGTCTTGCCCGATCCGTTGGCACCGATCACGCCCGTCCAGCCCTGTGGAAACTGCACCGTGAGGCCGTCGAAAACCGGCTCGGCGGAGGATCCGTAGAAAAACGCCACGTCGTCAAAGATCAGAGAACCTGTTGCCATGCGGTCTGGTCCCTACCAGAAATCATACCATGCACAAGCGGGGACCTCGGCCCGATGGCGGTGACGGCCAAGTTGGTTTGCATTGCAGCGAAGAGCCACAGGCCACAGACCGAGCCGGCCAATCGAAACCCACGCGGCAGCGCCGGCGGAACGCGCACGTTCTGCGTCGACGCAAATCGACGCTCCCGCCTTGCCGCGAGGTTTCGCTTTCTTACCGGCGCCGCATGCCCGCAGCTCCTGTTCCAGACGTGGACCCAAGTGCGCCCACATCCTATATGCCCGGCAGATCACGTCAACTCCCCACCACGCCGCCCCCGCCAACACACTCGCCATTGACAGGGCAGCCGCAACAGATAGCCTCGCGGCGCAGGCGACCTGGTGACGTGCGAACAGGACGTTTCGAGGAGCCGATCGTGCAACGAGCCATCGTAAGCAGTGTGGCGTGGGCAATCATCGCAGCCTGGCACGTGCCGACAGCATGGGCGGGACAGATCACCCTCCATCCTGCCAGCGCTATGGTGCGCATTGGCGGGGCCGACGGCGACCCGATCCCACCTGCCAATGCGCACTGTGCCCTCGACGCCGTCCGCGGCGAGCGCGAGGGGATGCAATTTGCCGTCCTGTCAAACTCCGATACGTCGGGAGACCTCCGGATCGATGTGCGAGCCGGCCAGCGTGCCGGCGCCCCGGACGCACACCTCTACCGCGTCGTCGCGGTCAACCACACCGCACCGCCTGCCGAGGGGATGTTCGTCGTCCCGCCGCGCCGACTCGGTTGGATACCCGACGTGCTCGTGCCGATGGATCTGAGGGCAAAGGTGCCGACGGGCACCCCCGCCGCAGACCAGCCGCCCCTGACGTTCTATCTGGAATTCGCCGTTGATCGACGGACCTCGCCCGGATCGTACCGATACACGGTCGAGGTGACCCCCACCGCCGGAGAGTCGGGCACGTTGGGCGTAGAACTGACTGTGCACGACGTGGCCCTGCCGGTCAGGCTGCCCTTCCGCACGGCCGTGTGCTGGAACTGGTCGCTAACCGATTATTGCGGCCGCCAGCTGACCGACGACGAGAAACGGGCGTTCTGGCACTTCTGTCTGGACTATCGTTTGAGTCCATGTGCGTTCTTCAGCCGCGAGCCCTCCCCCACGCCCCTGGAGGCGGCTGAGCTGATCGACCGCGGCCTGTCGTTGGTGTGCCTGATGCAGGTCAGCGGCCGCAGCCCCAGACCCCTTTCCGACAAGCAGAAAGAGCGCTATGCGCCGCTGCTACAACGGTGGAGCAGCCAGCTACGCGATTGCGGGCTTGACAGCGACGCCGTCGTGCTGCTGGCCGACGAACCGCCCGAGTCCAGCATCGACGTATGCAGAGCCAACGCCGCCTTCTTCAAACAACATTTCCCACAACTGAAGATCTGGCTGGCAACGCGACCCTCGGACGCATGGGCCGGGTTTGCCGACGTGTTCGACGTTGTGACCGCGCATTCCACCGAACTGTATGCCTCGCACAGCCACGACGAGAAGGCGGCCCGGTGGTGGCGCCAGACCAGGCCCTTCCCGGCAGGCGAGTACTGGTGGTTTCATTCGGTTGAGCCTTACGCACCGTACACCAACGTGCGTCTGGACAACCTCCCGATCGAAGGGCGTGTCTCCGGCTGGCAGAGCGCCTTGTACGCCGTCGACGGCTACGAGTACTTCTGGATCGCCGACTGGAAGGCCAACAAGCCCTCCAAAGACGTGCCTTGGCCCGAGCGGGCTCGGCAGTGGAAGACGGGGCTGTCCGGGGCAGGGACAATGTGCTATCCGCAGGAGACGATCGCCCGCAGCCAAGGCGGGCAGCAGCGGGTACGACCCATTCCAAGCCTGCGATTGGTGAACCTGCGCGACGGCATCGAGGACTGGGCGCTGCTGGAGATGCTCGTCCCACGACTCAGTACAGTTGGACGACGGACCTACATCGCCCCCGTTACGACAAGCCTGGAAACTTTCACCACGGAGCCGGACATACTGCTGGCCGCGCGACGCAAGGTCATCAGCGATTTGGCAGCTCACCGGGCGTCGTCGACGGGCGTCGGCGTGCCTACGAACTGACCGCCGCCGCAGACAGCGCGTGTGGCCGGGGTGTGCGTCGATGCCAACGGCTTGTGCCGACAATGGTTGCGCTGGTTTGGGGCCCGATCCGGGCCTGGCGCTGCCTTGTTGACGGGGATGGGGCCTGCGCTACAATACGGGCCTTGGCGCGTTCCTGGCCGAGTCGGCGCCGCGGTGGACCGTCGCGTGTAGGGCTCGGTCAAGACGGTTCCGGCCATGCGGTGCCGGGACGAATGACCCGCTTGGCAGCACAGGCCCGGTACTTTGGCGATTGGGTTGCTGGTTTGTCGGCTGGAGGCACAGAGACGATGCGAACGGGCATAGGCCGCATTGAGGGCGCAGCGTGGGCGGCGCTGGTGACTGTGGGGCTGCTGACGTCGACCGTCACCGCCCAGGTGATCACCGGCCCGATGGTCGGCCAGGACGAGAAGGCCTGGCAAACGTGGACGACAGCTGTCGAGACGACCAATCGCGGCCAGTGGGAACAGGCCAATGCGGCGTTGGACGAGGTGGCGGCCATGGACCTGTCCAGCTTGCGACTGGCCCTGATGGCCGGGCGCACCGGCACGCAGCTCATGGAAATGGGCGTGAAGGACCAGCAGCTCGGGCAGACAGCCGCCGATCTGCTGGCCAAGATTCAACTGGGCACCAGACAGATCAAACTCGCCAGTGACGGATGGCACTTCGCGGCGATCGGCAAGTTCGATATGGCCGACGCCAACTTCCGCGCGTTCCTGGAGACCGGTCCCGATCCGGTGGCCGCGCTCGAGTTGGCCGAACTCAACCCCAACCGACAGGCGATTCTGGTCAGGCTGGTCTCGCACACGCAGGTAGGCCCGGCGGCCAAGGCCATCCTCGATTTGATGGCCCGCGGCGAGAAGATGATCCGCACCGACCCGAAGCGGATCCAGACCAATATCCGACAACTCGCCGGATCGCCCCAACAGGCGTATCACGCCACACAGAAGCTGATCGACAGCGGCGAGTATGCCGTGCCATTCATGCTCGCCGCCCTGGCCGACCCCGCTCAGCGCGACCTACACCCGGTGATACTGACCTGCCTGCCCAAGATCGGCAGGTCGGCGGTGCTGCCGCTGTGCATCGCGCTGCGCTCCAACCAACCGGGAATGACTCAGTTGATCCTCGAAACGCTGGGCAAGCTTGGGTACGCCCAGGCCATGCCCTACGTCCAGCAGTTGCTGGAGGACGCCGACACCGAGCCCCAGGTCAAGACCGCGGCACGGTCGGCTCTGACGCAGATCGAGAGGACCTCCGGCCGATCGGCTGCGGGCCAGGACGCCGCGGCGCTCTTCTACGGGTTGGCCGAGCAATACTACTACGACCAGGGCTCGGTCCAGGCCGACCCGCGCGAGGACATCGGCAACGTCTGGTACTGGCGCAACGAGAATCTGGTCAGCACCGAGGTGCCGCGGGCGATCTTCAACGAAGTCATGTGCATGCGCTGCTGCGACGAGGGGCTGCGTCTGCGGCCTCAGTACAGCGATGCGATTGCCCTGTGGCTGGCGGCCAACTTCCGGCGCGAGGCCCAGTTGGGCGTGGCCAGTGTGGATTCCGAAGCGGTCGATCCCGCCCTCGCCAACGACAAGACCAGACCCGAAAACTTCCCGCGGGCGATCTACTTCGCCCGTGCAGCCGGCTCGGCCTATGCCCATATGGTCCTGGGACGCGGGGTCAAAGACCGCGACCCGGCCGTGACGCTGGGTGCGGTGTCGGCTCTGGCGGTTACCGCCGGCGCACCCAACTTGGTCGGCGCCGAGGACATCAAACAACCGCTCGTTCAGACGCTTACCTTCCCGGACCTGCTGATTCGCGTCCGGGCAGGGCTGGCGTTGGGAGCGGCCCTACCGAAGGTCAAGTTCGACGGCAGCGATCGCGTCGTGCCGATCCTGGCTGAGGCCGTTTTACTGACCGGCAAGCGACACGCCCTGGTAGTCGATCCCGACCAGCAGAACCTCAACCGTGTGGTTGGGCTGCTGCGAGACGGAGACTTTACTGTAGTGGGCGACCAGAATCTGCTGTCCGGGCTCAACAAGGCACGCGACGAGCTACCGGTGGTGGACGTGATCTTCCTGGCCAGCGACGTGGCCCAGCCGGCGTTGGCACAGGGGTTCAGTGAGATTCGCAGAGACTTCGCGTTTGCCTCCACGCCGGTGGTCATCCTGGCCAAGCCGCAGCAGACGCTGGTAGCGCGGCGACTCGCCCGCGACGACGAGCGCGTGGAGCGCGAGTTGGCCGACGCGCCGGCCGACATGCTGTTGGCCGCCTGGCAACGTGTCGCCCGGACGGCCGGTCGGGCCGAACTCACCGAGGATCTGGCCTTCGAGTTGGCCATCCAGGCTACCGACGTGCTGCACAGGATCGCCTTCAGCAATTCGCCGGTCTACGACATGGCGCCGGCTCAGCAAGCCCTGATCCAGGTGCTCCAGAATCGCGACATCCAGTTGCAGACGCGCGCGGCTTCCGTGCTGGCGCTCTACCGAACCGCCGAGGCGCAGGGCGCCATCGCTTCGATCGCCCTCGACGACCAGGCCCAGAAGGAGCTGCGCCTTGCGTGTTTTGCCTCGCTGGCCGAGTCGGGCCGTCACCACGGACTGCTCGTCGACGAGAAACTAGTCGCTCGGCTGGTCGACACGGTCATGAACGCCGAGGACTTGACCATCCGCACCGCGGCGTCGGCGGCCATGGGCGCGCTCAACGTGCCCGGCAACAAGGCCAGCGAGATCATCCGCGCTCAGTATCAGGGCTAAGCGATCGGCAGGAGAGATCGTACAGCGATAGGTAAACAGGATCGCGGCCACCTTGCGCTCGGTACCGGCTTTGATCAGGCCGACCTTCCGAATAAGATCCTCGACAGTGTCTGTGGCCATACGCACTTGTTCGCCGCTGGCTTTACTCGAATGTGAGCACGAACCGAAGCGTCATCTCTGGCTTGAGCTTTGCCGGCCGAAACGTAATCCGCCGCAAAAGGTCGCCGGCGCGGGACTCCTTGCTCTCTTCTGTTAGCTCTGTGACGCGGAACGTTCCGGCCGTCCCGTCGATCCGCAGCCGCAGGATGCCATCGATCTCGGACTGCACGATCACCGACTTGCCATCCTCGGCGACCTTGGCGGGCAATACTGCGATGAACACCTCCTCCAACGATTCGGGCGGGCGGGTGAACACGAACCGGTCCGACAAGGTTACCCGCCGGCCAATCGAAGCCAGTTCGATCACCCGGCTCAAGCTTTCCAGGGACGGCACGTTGTAGGCGTTGGCCATCTCGATGCCGATCGTCTTTGCGCCGCGAGCGTCCAGGCCGTCGGCCTGGATCGTGCCGGCGTACTGGCGGCCTTTCGGTTGCAACTGGCCATTGATGACGGGCACGCCGTGACCAAGGGAATTGCAGAAGATGCTGTCGTAGCGCTGAGGGCTGAAGGTGCGAGCTGAGTAGATCGGGGCGCCAGGATCGGTCAGGAAGAACGTCTTGCCCTTATGGATGATGAAACTGCCGACGTCATTGTGGTTGTGGCTCTCGGCGTTGTGGCCGGCCTTGGCGCCCACGGTGACGCTGCCCGAGCCGACCCGGACGATGCCCAGGTCGGGCAGGAAGGAGTCGGCGTTTTCCTCCAGTGGCTTGTACTTCGTACCATCGTAGAGCATCAGGTCCGCCAGCGATTCCATGGCCAAGGAACCATCTTCGGTCAACTTGCACAGGCCATACAACTCGGGCATCTTGTAGAACCGGTTGATGCGAATCGCCAGGTCGGCCGGGAGGAACCCCTGCCCAGTGTCGGCGAAGGGCAGGCTCTGGCCTGGCCGGATGAACACCGCCAGCGGGTAGCGGCAGATCCGCTCGATCTTGGGGTCGGTCATGATGTTGATGCGGCCGCCGGTGAAGTCATACAGGGCGCAGGCCAGATCGACGTACCAGCCGAACCCGAACCTCCAGTAGCCGGGCCCTTCGGTGCAGCCGCCATCGTCGGTAAAACCGCTCAGGAAGGCCGGCAGCCCCTCCAGCGTCTGGGTGATGAGCTTCGCGAGGCGCTGCGGGTCTTTTTTTTCCACGAGCAGGGCGGCAATAGCGACACCGCCGTGGCAGACGGCGTTCCAGTTGTTGGTGCAGGTCTTCCACCAGAATTCCGCATCGGGATCGAAGAACGCGTCGATGGCTCGCCGGTGGATCTCGCGTAGTACCCGGTCGCGGACTTCCGGCTCGATGCGGTCTTCCAGCAGAGTCACAACTGTGGCCAGCTTGGCCGCTTTCATCGCCACACACAGGTCGATCGGCCTGTCCTTGCCCTTTGCCGGCCCCTCGTGCGCAGGCAGTTGCCACCAACTGGCCTCGCAATCGGCCCAGATCAGATCCTGCAAGTACTGAAGGCGATCGAGGCCAAGGTAGCACGCCATGGCCGCCGAGGCCTGCTGCCTGTCACGATCCCAAAGCATGTTCTCATAGTTGGTGCGGTTCCCGGTGCGGCGGAACTCGCGAAAGGAACTGTAGGGCAAGACCGGGATCGGCTTGTCAGGGGTCAACGCCTTGTCCGTCTGCTCCAGCAGGTCCTGCTTCCTGGCCGTTTCGAGGGCGCGCCGGCGCACCTTGGGGTCGCGCAGGTACGGCATCACCGGTCTGCCCATGCTCTCGGTAATGACCTTGGTAACCTCGCCGGCCGATAGACCGCCCAACAACGGCTGTGTGCTCTGTGTGCTCATTTGTGCACTTAACTCCGTGCCCGCCAGCTGGATACAGACCAGTGCAACAGCCAACAGGCGTGGGCTGAACGCTAGTGTTCGCATAGCAGACCTTCCTTCTCGATCGTATCGGAATACCGCATAGCTCAGCGAGCTCCCTGCGTGCATCCCGGATTGGCCGGTGACTGCATGGTACCTTCCCTTGCAGTATGCCGCTTTAGGCCGCTCAGGCAAGCCACCCCGTCCCGGTAGCTCTTGTCCAGTGAAGGTGCCAGCCGTCGCTGGCGTTAGCTACTGCCTGTCAGCGTCCGGGGCAGCGTCTCGACAAACGCCTTGATCTGATCGCGCACGCGGCGGTAGTGACCCATCGCCTCGGTTTCGCCGGCCGCGCGCCGCGCGAGGCTCGGCGGGTCTTCAAAGCCGACATGTACAATCTTGGTGTGCCTTGGAAACTGCGGGCAGTGCTCGTTGGCGTGGCCACACACGGTCACGACGTAGTCGAAGTCCACACCCAGCAACTCATCCGCGTGCTTGGAGCGATGTGCCGAGATGTCCACCCCGACCTCAGCCATCGCGGCCACGGCGCGCGGGTCGAGACCGGCCGGTTCGATCCCGGCGGAATAAGGCTCAATCGCTTCGCCTCTAAGCTGCCGCGCCCAGCCCTCAGCCATCTGGCTGCGACAGGCGTTGCCCGTGCACAGAAACAATACCCTCAACTTGCCGGCCATCAGACACATCTCCCCTGCCGGTCCCGATCCGGCCTGCACAGTCCTCGACTTACTCTAGGCCGCAGAGTTCACACGGCAACCCTCCGGTCCAATGCAGTAGATTGCAGACGCCTCGCCCGCACCGGACGCCGCCAACCGAAGAACGGATTCGCGCCTACGTTCGTCGAACGTGCCACGGCCTGATGTTGCTTTTTCGGCGAGGATCGATATGTATGCGTCCGAATCGAACACCCGTCAGAAGAGGAAGCGGCAAGGTATGACATCCCGCCAGCGCGTGCTTGCGACACTCAATCACCAAGAGCCCGACCGAATCCCGCTCTTCGGTCCGAACATCATCCGGACCCGCGAGCCGTACGACCGGCAACTGCGAGAATTCCTCGACACGTTCGAGTTCGATGACCTGGCGCACCTGCCCGGACTGGTCGATCCGCCCAACAGGTTGCGCGAACAGCCGGATCAAACGTCCGTCGACGGCTACGGCTGTCGGTACAAGTACATGGGCGTGGGATTGCCTTACTGCACGCACTCGCCTCTGGCCCGTGCCGAGACGATCACCGACGTCGAGCGGTTCGACTGGCCCGACCCCCAGGCCTCGCACCTGATCGCCGACGATGCAGCCGAGCGGGCCAAGGTCGTCCGCCAGCAAGGGCAATACGCAACGGCCGTGGGCGTGGGCACGCTGTTTCATCAGTATCACTACCTGCGAGGCTTCGAGCAGTGGATGATCGACGTGAAGCTCAACCGCGGCGTGCACGAGGCCATCGCCGACCATATCTACCACATCAACTCGACGCTGCTCGTGCGGCTGTTGGAACAGGTGGGCGAGTATACCGACCTGGTGACCGCCGCTGACGACTTCGGCCACTCGACCGCGCCATATATGTCGCCCGACGACTTCAGGGCGCTGATCAAACCCTACTACCGCAAGCTCGTGGGCCTCATCAACCGACGATTCCCGCATATCAAGTTCTATCTGCACTCGCACGGGCAGATCATGGATGTGGTGCGCGATCTGGTCGAATGCGGGGTGGACGTATTGAACCCCATCCTTCCGCTCGACCGTATGGACCCGGTACGACTCAAGCGCGAGTTCGGCGGCGACCTGTGCTTCCACGGCGGCATCGACATCGAGCATATCGTGCCGTTCGGCACGGTCGATCAGGTGCGGGATCACGTCAAGGAAGTGATCGACATTCTCTCCCCCGGCGGTGGGTTTTGGTTCAAACTCCAGGCCATCAGCCCGGTGATCCCGCCCGAGAATGTCATCGCCGCCTACCAGCTTGCTCTCGAGTACGGTCGATACGATCGTTGAGTTGTGTCTGGGCAGTGACCAGGCAACGAGAGAGTAGTACGTGCCGGACAGGACTCGAAGCTGCGGCTTGTGGATCAAGGCGCCGCCAAGAGCCCTGCATGAATCCCCCTCAGATGTCTGACCCGATGCACCAAAGCGAGCCCTATGTAAACAGGAATCGCCAGACGCGTTGCCGTCTCTGCCGACTCATACAATCGGAGAGCTACCTGGTTGCGGTTGCATCGGGCTTCGCCCGTTCGATCGCCTTAGCCAGCTTCCGGCGCGCTCGCTCCCAGTCGTCTGGATCGCGGCTCCAGTCGCCCCACTGGCCTATGCGCCGGTTCTTTGCCTCGCTTAGTGCCGAGCGGATGATGGAGTTGACGATCATGTCGGCCTGCTCGCCCGCCCCAAGCTGTCTGAGCAGCACCATATACTCATAATCGGTGTTGCCGCGGCGGTAGGCTTTCAGCCGCAGTGAGCCGAAGAAGTCATCCACACCGAAGTAGACGCCCGGGTAGATCATCACGCCATTGCCGTTCGGCCGCCACGCGTCGCGGGCGTTGCCGTTGTTGGGGTATAGGAAAATGTTCTCGCTGCTCCACCGGCCGCTGCACCAGTTGTGCCAGCAGTCCACGCGATACTTCCAACCGATCCACGCCCACGTGCGCAGGCCCAGCGCATCATTGTCCAGTCCTTCCGAGCCGATCCACGGCTCGGACCCCTGGTAGAACCAGGCCTGTTTGCCTTTGGCCTGCTCCGCCTGCATCTGCCGCACGGGATAGAAGCAGGCCGAGATGTTCCAGATGTCCATGCGCTTGCCGAACCGCTCGATAAGCGGGTCGGGGTTCTCGAAGATCGTGTAGAAGTCGTGCCGCATCTTGATCCGGTCGCTGGCGCGATGAACCACGTCAGCAAGTCGCTCCAGCTCGGCGAACTGCGCCTCCTGGCTCGGCTCGTCCAGGCCCTGGAAGAACACATACAGCAGTGGGTTCCAGCCCTTCTCGCGGAAGTGCTGGTCGAACTGGCGCAGAACCGCCTCCAGCCGGGCGTAGTAGAGCTCCGGATTCTGATCAGCCATTCGGCTCGGGCTGGGCCAGCGCGTCTCGACGGGAACGTCCCAGTGCTGTAGACCGATACCGTCGTCGAAAGCCGAACCGTCCAGGTACGGACCGTACCGCTTGTCGTAGAAGGTCCAGTCTATCCGGACGTCGGCTCCGTCGCCGCTGATATCGGGGCACGTGTCGTAGACGTAAGGAATGAAGCGGTGGGCACGGGCCATGCGGAAGAATTTCCGCTCCAGCGCCAACGCTCTCTCGCTGCGCTCTTCGATGCCCCAGGTGCCGGGGATCGTGAAGCGATAGATCGGCGCCTCAGCCCGCGCGTTGAGCTTGTCGGGGATTTCGAAGTCCCAGACCGTCAGCTCCAGGTCGACCGTGGCCCGTTCGGCACGTTCAGCCTTGACGGTGAGGCTGCCACGGTAGGTCCCGGCCGGGATCCCCTTGGGAATCTTGATGTCCACCCAGACGGCCTGATTCCGGCCCAGCGGCACGGCGAATGGCTGCCCCCAGCCCCGGACATTCATCGGAATCAGGGCGTCACCGAACCACCCCGTGCCGATTGAGGGCAGACCAAGGGCGTTGTGAACCTTGCCGTCGTTGGGATCGAACGAGCGCGATGGTTCGGTGACTTCCGTGTACCAGACGCGAAAGAGTTCGATGCCGTCACCGGGGATGCGAGGCGACGATTGTCCGGCTGATTCGCCTTTTTGAACGGCAACCAGGTCGCTCGCTTCGACCGTGGCACGTCGTACGTCTTCGCCCGCCGCCTCCACGATCAGTTGAAATCCGATCCACTCGTTCCGGCCGCCGGCAATGCGGACGGTCCTGTCCGCCAAGGACCAGATGGCGTTGGCCTTGCGCCAGTCCTTGTCGCGCACGTGCGGGCTGTGCGGCTTGCCGGTCATCGGATCGATCTGCAACTCACCGGGCACCGCCCAGAGAACGGTCCGCGGCTTGTGCGGGCGTGACCAATCCGGGACGGCTGAAGAACTCTCGGCCAGGACCGCACTCGGCACGAGCAAACAGACAGTGACCAGAAGTGGACACGGCACGAACCATCGACGATGCCACATGGGTTTCGGCCTCCGAGTTGTAGGGTCACGTGACCGGCGACCCGGTACGCAAGTGACTTGGTAATCGAGACTTCCTGGAACGCGCCGGGCGGGACTCGAACCCGCGACGCCCGGATTAGAAATCCGGTGCTCTTTCCGCCTGAGCTACCGGCGCCACGACCATCCAACATCCTGCAACTAACGATACCATCGGCCCAAAGCCCCTTCAAGCTATGGCCACCCGCGCAAATCAAGGCCACAAGGCAAGTTGCACAGAGAGAAGCGGGTAGGCGAGTCATGGGGCGGGTGCGTGCGGACCGGGCTTGGCAGTAACACCCGTCAGCTTGATTCGGCCTGCCGCTTCTGCGATAAGGTTTCCCGGCGTGTGCAGCCAACCGCGAGGTGCATGGCCGCACGCGTACGGTGTGTAGCAGCAACTGGATGGCGCGAGGCCTTTGGGCGTCGCCTGTCTTGCAGGAGGTGAATCGATGAACCGCATGCGACTTGCTCTCGTTACGGCTGCGGCGGTCGGTCTGGGTTTGGCTGCCCCGTCCGCCAGGGCTCAGGACATCGACGCCGACGTCGCCAAGGCCAACAGCTATGACGACGCCTGGCAGGGCGGGCCCGACGGCTGGGTGGCAAACCTGCGCAAGGTTCGCAGCAAGTTCGCCGGCACGCCCGGCTTCGCGCTGCACCTGGGCGATTCGATAACCTACTCCAACGGGTACGGCCAATGGGCTCGCCACGGCGCCGGCAAAACGCCCGAGGACCAAGCCATCTGCCGTTACGTCAAGGCGTCGCTCTGGGGCGATGGGGCCAACGACGTCAAGAGCGGCTTTTACCTGGCTGCTTACGACCATCCGGTCGGCGGACGCAGCTTCACAGCCGTGGGCGGCATCACCACCGCCCAATGGCTCAAGCACCACGCCAACCACCAGAACCCCAGCATCGACGAGATGTTCACCGCCGGGTTCACCAATCCCGACGGTGTGCAGTATCGCGACGCCGAGATGTGCCTGATCATGCTCGGCAGCAACGACGCCCATCGCAGCCGTCCCACCAAGGACATGATCGTCGACCTGACCACTATCATCGACAAGATCATGGCCAACAACACCATGGTCGTCCTGTCCACCATCCCGCCCCTACGAGGCCGCATGGAGGTCGTGGAAAGCTATAACGAGGCCATCCGGAAACTGGCCCGCCAAAAGAAGCTGCCCCTGGTCGACTTCTACGCCGAGATCGTCCGCCGCCGGCCGGGCAACACCTGGGACGGCACGCTGATCAGCCAGGACGGCGTCCATCCCACAGCCAAAGGCGGTGATTACAACGCCGCCGGCAATCCCTATGCCGACAAGGGCAAGCCCCTCAGCGAGGTGGGACTGCTGCTCCGCGGCTGGCTCACTATTCAGAAGTTTGAGCAAATCAAGGAGCTGGTGATCGACCCGGTGGCGGCCTCTGCCCCGGCCAGTCGTCCCGCCGGCAAGTAGTGCACCGATTCGGCGTGGCCCAATCGCGCGCGGCCGTCGGCACACCCGATACGTCGCGCAAAAAAAGAGGTAGCCCTTCCCCTCCGAAAGGCTACCTCCGCCCGGGCTCGTGGCGCCGGGGCAAACTCTCCCTCCGGGCAGCACCAAGCTGCAAAGGCGCTGACTTACACGGTTGCACGTCGTCTTGGTCGTCGCGCACCGCCAATGTCGCACCCCCTATGTCCCGCGTCCCCTATCGCTGGAAGCCGGCGGCCCAAACCTGCTCGCCGTGGCATGCGCTGGCGCGCCTGGGCAGCACTCGAAACCTAAAATACAGATGTCCCCTGGTCAAATCGGGGCGGCAAGAAAATCTTCAGTAGTGTTGGTCGACCCCACACCCTGCCATAGACAAACCCGACAGGCCTGATTATCAGCCGCAAGCTGGCGGGTGCGAGCCAACGTCGCTTCCAGCCGTAACGGGTGCAGAAGACCGACACCCCGTTGATCCGCTCGCTCGCGGCTAGGTCACCCCCAAGAGGATTTATCCAGACATACCACCTGACCCGTCCGGGCCGATTCGCGGGCCGCCTCGGCACAGGCGATCGACCGGGCCGCGTCCACCCCACCCGCGTTGTCGGGCTCGTTGCCGGCCAGCAGCGCGCCGATCAGATGCTCCATCCCCGCAAACCAGCCCTTATCCACCATGTAGTTGACGGGCGGCAGCACCTGGCCGGCGAAGTTGCGCTGCCGCAATGCCTCGCGCTGCCCGCCGGGCGGCATATCGGCGAGGCCGTCGCGCTGCCACACGTCGGCGATCTGTTTGCGCAGCTCCAGATCGACAGCCAGACCTTCGCTCGCCATCCGTTCGGCATAGCCACGGGCCCGCCCCTCGTACTCACGGCCCGGGTAGCACTTGTGCTCGAGCCCGGCGACGTTGGCCGCCCGCAACTCGACGAAGTCCTCCACAGCCACCACCGCATGATCGAGCACCACCTCAATCCGCTCTTTGGGCCAGCCGAAGTTGCCCCGGCCACCGGTCAATATGTGCCCCGTCGCGCCGCCGGCGAATCGCAGGATGAGCTGATACTCCTGCACCGGCACCTGCGCGCAGTACACTTCGGTCGGCTCGTCGTCGATCAGCCACGCGAGCAGATCGAAGATGTGGCAGACCTCGTCGATCAGATGCGGCTGCTCTTGCCAGTCGGGCCGGTCGCGCGTGTCGTCCAGAAGCCGATACGTGACCATGAGCGGTACGTTGACGGCCTCGACCGCACGCTTCATGTCACGATACGCCGGCGCAAACCTCCGGTTGTACCCGGTCGCGAGCACCTTCCCCTTCTTTTTTGGCAGGCGGGCAAGCTGTAGGCACTGCTCAGCCGTCTGGGCCATGGGCTTTTCGACGAACACGTGCTTGCCCGCCTCCAATCCCTGCCTCACCAGATCGGGCTGAAGCGGTGGGGCGGTGGCGATGATCACCAACTTCACCTGCGGATCGGCCAGCATGGCCTCGTAAAGTCGCGTCGCCAGACGGGGCTGATAACGCTCGGCGGCGCTGTCCAGTCGCTGCGGGTCGAGGTCGCAGACGGCCTCGATGCGGGCACGACTGATGCGGGCCACATTGGGCATGTGGTGCAGGCGGTTCAGGTTGCCCGCACCCAGAAAGCCCACACCCAGACGTCGATCCGATGGCATCGGCATGACCTCGTGTTCCGTGATGCTACCGGTTCCACCGTACACCGGACCGCGTAACGCGGCGACTACTTGACGTCCAGCGACAGCAGATACGCCGCCAAGCCGGCTTCCTGCTTGCGCAGTTGCTCGCGCGCCGCGGCCAGGTCCTTCTGAAACTTCTCGATCTGATCTTCCTGCTCGTTCATCTTCTGGTAGTAACGTCCCGACAGCTCCGAGTTCGACGGCACCGCCCGCAGGTTCTGACGCAAACGGTCCTGATCCTTGTCGAGCTGGGCAAGCTGCCGCTCAAGATCGGCCACCTGATGCTGGGTCTGCGTGATCTGCTGCCGCATGTTCACCACCGTCTGAAGCGCTTCCTTGAGCTGCTGGCTGGCTTCCTTGCTGCGGATGTACAGCTCGATGCGATCGAGCGCCACGTCGGCCAGCACGATGCGCTCCTGCCCGTATCGCTCCAGCCGGACGGGCAGCTTGGCGGTCGAGTCGGCCTTGACCGCCAGCCGGAAGCGATATTGCTCGGGTGTCCGCTCAAACGGCTCCTCGGGCGCCACGAGCTTCCAGTCCGAGTGGAATGGCTGCTCGATCACCACGACGCGCGGCTTGGTGTCGCTGTTCTTGATCTGGTAGACGCGCTCGTCGACGTACTTGCGCCGCACGATCAGCGTGCCCTTGGCGATTCGCACGCGGACCACCTCTTCAGGCCGATCGGGGCGCTGCATCTCCGCCAGACAGTCCAAATCCAGCGCGTATGAGATCAGTCGCTTCTGCCCCGGCGACACGTCGCCCAGCCGCGCATCGCCGGCGTACGCCCCGCCGTCCAGCACGGTAACCGGTCCCTGCATCAGGTTCAGCCCGGTGTTGTTGGTCAGCATGAGTCCGTTGAGCGGATGCTTGACGTGTACCGACGGATTGTAGATGCTCAGCTTCTCGACTTCGACCTGCTGGCTGACGATCGGCAGCATGGCCGACCGATGCCGCTCGATGCTCACCGGCACGCTCACGTCGTAGGCGAACAGCTCGCCCGTCTCGCGGGCCGTGGCGACTTGCTCAACGCCGACTCCCGCGTATGCCTCCCTTGCCACGCCTAGGCTCACCTCCCCCACAGCATCTGCCGCCATTCTGCCCCGAATGCCCTTCCTAAACGCAAGAGACGCGTCGGCTGCAGGAGCGGGCGCCATCGACAAACGCGTGCGAGCCTCCAAACGCTCCACCGCTTCCCCGTACTCCTGCGGGCGCAGGCCGGCGTACAATTCCGGCTTCACCTCCGGCCGCGGCGCATAGAGCGGCTGATACAAATCCTGCACGAAAGAAATCGGCCGACCCGACACCAGCGATAGCTCAACGCCGTTCCAGTCTTCCTCGGTCATGTTCTCGACAATGGCCCAGCCCTGTAGCAAAGCCTTGCCCTCGTCGCCCATCGCCAGCCGATAACTCGTCTTCCACACCGGGGTCTCGATGACGTACCCCGCTCGCACCTGTCGCTCGCCCTCGCCCGCGAAGTTCAGCACCACCGTGCGGGTCCGCGTGTCGCGGCTGCCGGCCAGCGCGGCCAGCGCCTTGCGAAGCTCGCCGTCGATCCGCTCATCCAGCACGCGCAGGCTGCGCACCTCGGGCAAAGGCGCACTGCGCAGTCCCTTGTCGGTCAACACCGTCAAGACGTCGATCTCAACCGTCATTCCCCCTGACTCGCCGGAGTGTCGCTTCTGGCTCTCGACGCTCACGATCGGGCCTGCAAAGCTCTCACCGGCTGCAAGCACCTCGACTTCGGTGCCGCGCAACTGGCGCAGCAGGTCGCCCAGGGTCTTGGCGGCCGTCACGTCGACGGCAAACGACTTGAGCGTGCGGTCCAGCGGCTCCTGGGCCGGGTAGGTCACCACGCCTACCTTGCCCCCACCCAAGTCCTCCAGCAGAAGGCTTTTGAGGATGTCGTTGATCTGCTCGGTGCGAAACCGCAGCTCCACCGAATCGGCCCCGCTGACCGCGCCCGACCGCTCGAAATAGCCCACCCCGCTGCTGAACAGCATCACCCGTTTCGTCGGCAGCTCCGCTCCGCTCGCCGGCCGACACAGACACGCAAGACACGCCGCCAACATCGCTCCCCATCGCATGGCATAGCTCCTTCCAGGCAGTTATCGGCGCCGGCCGACCGGATGCCCGATCCGCACGGCGCCGTTCCAGCCTATGTCCGACAATTCTGATCTGGTCTCCCTGGGGTGCCACTGGCGGCTTGCCCGCCAGTGCTCTGTACAGATCACCATCCAGAGGACCTCTTTTCCCGACAGAGCTTAGGATTCCTTCCTTTAGATGCGCGTCCTCGCCTGCGGTTCCATCGTGGTTGTCATTCAACGGCTCCGCACCAACAGGCGGCGGTCCACTCTCGCCGCCCGCAACGTCGCGTCGAGGTCTCGCAGGAAGCGCTTGCCGTCGGTGTAATAGCCCTCCGTGGGTGACAGGCCCGGCCGTTTGGCCTGCCAGTACCGATTCAGCAGACCCATAAACAGCTCGCGAATATACTTGCTGAGGATGCTGGCCAGAGCGATCGGCAGATGTTGCTGCTCGCCGCCCTTGAGGAATGCGACGCGCCAGCAACTTCGCCCGCACGTCAGGCGATAGGCGCTGCGCTCCGGCGATTCGTCCTCGATCGCCAGACTCCGGTCGGAAAACGCCAGCATCAGCGGCCTGGCGTATCGGCTGCGCCCGCCCTGTCTGTCGGCCACAATGCGGACCTCCGCCGAGTCGCCCACCTCCTGCGTCGCTCGCTGCATCAGCCGGGTGGCCAAGCCAAACAGTAACGTCGATTTGTTCCGCGTTCTGTCCACCATGCGGTTGTAGTGGCCGGCCGGCAACACTTCCACCCACGTGCCCAACACGCGGATGCGATGGCTGGTCAGGTCGCGGGCCAGCGCATTGGCCTGGGTTTGCACCTGTCCCAACGAGGAGGCCGTCGGCAACTCGACATTGGCTTGCCAGTACCACGGGTACTCCGCCATCGCCTCGACGGCCTGAGGACATACATAGCGCAGCAGTTCCGTCAGGCCCGATACCTTCTGACCGCACGTCGCCAGCCACGCCAGAGATGCCGTCTCCAGCCGATCCAACCCCTGCCCGCTGCGGTACAGCTTCTTGCTGTCGGCGATCATCAGGCGGGTCTGAGTGGCTCCAACGCGGCCACTGACGCTGGCCCGAAGGACATCCCAGAGGCTCTCGTCGGCCAGGCGGTCCGGCAGCTCGAAGGCGACCGCGCTGACCACCAGAGGCCCAAGCAGCGGCCCGTAACCGGCCTCGTCGATTCCGACTACGATCATACCCCGACCGCCTCCCCCGCCAACTTCTCGACCGCCCAAGATCGTACAGGCGATATACGAGCCGGTCGATCAAACCGTCCAGCCGCTGCACCGACGCTTCGATTTCACCCGCCCCGTCCCTGTCACCGGACTTCTGTACAGTATCGTGCGCCTGAGTCAGGTCGATCATCGTTCTGGCTGCATGGGTCAACAGCCGCTGGACGACGACCGTCGGCGCCTTCGTCAGCCCGCATCGTAGAGCCACCTTGCTCGCGTCGTCACCAGCTCGTGCCGGCTGCAAACATCGTATCATTCGGCCCAGCAGCAGGTTCTGATCTTTCGGCAGACGATGCGCGACGTACGGCGGCAGCCTGAGGCCCTGCAAGTGCGATACCTTTACCTGCGGGAACGACCGCTGTGCGGCATCGCCGAACGCCAGTCGATGCACACACGCAATCAGCTTCGAGTTCAGCAGTGCCAGCACGTAGTCGTCGTCCCAGCCCTCCACCCCGTAGAACGCCAGCACACTGTTGCGGAAGTAGGTCGGCTCGCAGTGTTCAGCGGCGATGGGGCGGTTGGCCGTCTGCCGCAACAGCAGGCGCGCCCGGCTGTACGTCGTAGGCGCGGCGATCCGCCAGTATCGCCCGTCGACCGACTGCAAGTCGAGTCGCAGCCACGTCTTGGCCGGCCCGAGTCGATAGCGCGACACGTCGCGCCCCAGCCGGATAGGCGCCCATTCTCCGTCCTTAGGCCCATCGGAGATCAACAGTCGAGCGCTGTTACCCGTGTGCACGCCCGGGTCGCCGAAGGTCCTGGGGGGCAACGGTTCGATCCGTGTCACCTTCTGCACAACTGCCTGCGGTAACGATGGCGCGACGCGCACCCGCCGCGCTCCACCGCGACGCGGCCACGGCGGGGCGGGCGACTTGCTGCCTGCTGGCATGCCGGCACGGCGAACCAGCACGTAGATCCCTGCCGGCCCGGTCACCCCGCTGAAGCCGTCCTCGCCGATCTCGATCACAGGCTCAACCAACGACGCATGTTGCTCGACTGCCCGACGAAGACGCCCGTATCCGCTGAGGTCGGAAACCTGCAGCGGAAGCACCAGACCCACATAACCGCTTGGCCCGACGATCGTTACGGCTCGCTCCAGGAAAAGCCCATGCGTCGACCGCCAGCCCGAGAATCCCTGGTAATGTTCCGACCAGTAGTCCACCAGCGCCGTAGGCGCGGCCTGACGCTGCCGTCCCGAGAACGATATCCAGGGCGGGTTGCCGACCGCCACGTCGAAGCCCCGACGCCTATCCCGCCGAAAAACAGCCTCGAATGCCGCCGGCCAGTCCAGCGCCGGCGCGCCGGAAAGCCCCGATGCCGGCTGCGACGGTGCGGCCTCCGTGTCGTCCGGGCCGCGCCCCACAACGGAGTCGCCCCACCTAAGGTGCTCATCAAGGGTCGGGGCCGCCGCGCCCGCCTGGAGAGACAGGCACGTCCTGGCCAGCTCGACGCCGACAGGATCCGAATCGACACCGAACACGCAACGGGTCAGCACCATGCCCCGCAGCCGCACACGACCAGACGTCGCCTCCAGCCATCCCAAGGCGTCGCCCACACCGCGCGCGACAAGCCACTCGTGTACCGTTTCGACAATGGCTTCAACCGCAGCCGCGAGAAACTGTCCGCAGCCCATGGCTGGGTCCAGCACCGCGAAGTCCAGCACGTCGGCCAGCAAGCGCCGCGCGCTCGCCCTCGTCAGTCGAACGTCCTTTTTGATTCCGGCGTCCACAGCCTCAAGATGCTCGTGCAGCGCCGGTTGGACAGCTTTGGCCACAACCTGCTGCACGATCGCATCGGGTGTGTAGAAGCTGCCCGTGGCTTTTCGCCCGGCTCGTGAACCTCGGACGGTCAGGCGAACCGGCATGTCGGGCCCATGTGTACGACGCTTGGCAGCGCGCTGGGTCACCGGATGCAGGGCAACTGCCATCGCCCGTTCGTGCAGCCAGCCAAGCTGTTGCGGGTAGGTCGATGCTGAACCGGCGGGTGCGCCTCGATCGGTGA
>CBFCZG010000014.1:0-26752 GCA_965602375.1 uncultured Phycisphaerae bacterium
GCATTAGCTCGGGCGCTTGTTCCCAACCCCAAGCTGCTGATGCTCGACGAGCCATCTCTGGGCCTCTCGCCCAACCTCGTCACGAGCGTGTTCAAGCGAATCGCAGAGATCAGCCGCCAGGCAGGAGTGGCCGTCCTGATCGTCGAGCAAAAGGTTCGTGAGGTCCTTGAGATCTGCAACCGGGTGTACTCGATGAAACTGGGCAGGATCGCATTCGAGGGACCACCAGACGACCTGAAGACGGACAAGGCAAAACTCAAGCAGCTTTTCCTGTAGCCCCCTGGCGTTATTTGGTTTCGCTTCTTTCCGTGTGGGGGAAGACGGGCCCGACCCGGAGGATGCCCTTAAAAACGCGTCGGATCAGCCTGTGCTGGGCGTGGCACGCCGTCGGCGATGCCTAGGCGGCCCCAAGCCCGCCACGGGCGGTTATTCGCGCCGGGCATCGTGTGTCACTTGCTGGCATCAGGCTCTTGGTCAGCGGCCCTGGCCATCGCCAAGATGGCACGTCGCACCTCCGGCGGCAGGCCCGGCCATGCGTCGATGAGTTGGCGTAGCTGGGGATCGCTGACCGTGGCCGAGGCGCGCGGTGCGCCGCATTCTGCGCCGCCCTCCCGAGAAATCCCGGATTCTGGCGTGTTTTCGCCGGTTGTTCGAGTCCTGTAGCGCCCAGTTCCCAAGGTTGATTGCTGTCGTTCGTGGGGATTTGTGCGCGACGTGCCGGGGCGAGTCTGCTCTGGCATGGTCCGCTGCAAGAGCGCGCGAGTCCCGTCGCGTGTGGGGCCATTGAGGCGCGCTTGAGGGCGTGGGTTTGCCCTGCCAGTTGCATGCTATGCCGCGCACAGGCCCAGGTAGTATGGCGCGAGAGTGCGTAGGAGGGGTGCCGCCTATCGCTCCTCGATGGCTTGGCCTAGCTGCCGCAGGTAGAACTCGCGCCCCTCCTCGTGCGTAACGAAATCTTCTGGCGGAAACACGGCTTCAATGCCCCAATCGTCGCGAGTAAGGCGCATATGATTGCCAAGCATGATGTCCAGCTCGGCGGCGGTACCGGCGTGCGACGACGAGTCGACAAGATTGTGCATCTCCAGCGGGTCGCGAGCCAAATCGAAAAGGGCGAGCGGCTGCTCTTGGGTGCGGGCGTAAAGCCACTCATGCGTTCTTACGCCCCGCTCGGGTATGGGGAAGCGTTCCGGTCCGTCCTTTTCCATCAGCACTTCGTAGAAGACCGCCTCGCGCGCGGGCCGGCTCGCTCCTTCCAGCGGCGGGGCAAAGCTCGTGCCCTGAACTTCGCCCGGAATCGGCAAGCCACATAACTCGAGCAGCGTCGGCATCGAATCCACAGCCGGGTCCACCAGGTGCTGCACGGTGTGGCCGCCGCGCAGGCCCTGCGGCCATCGGACGATCAGTGGTACACGCATCGAGGCTTCGTAATAGGTTCGCTTGCCGATGTGCCCGTGTTCGTCGGCCATTTCGCCGTGATCGCTGACGAGGTAGACAATCGTGTTGTCGGCCACGCCGGCCTGGTCAAGCCAACGTAGGATTCGCCCGACATTGTCGTCGATCGATGATACCAGCCCATAGTACCTGGCCAGAAAGTCGCGGCCCCGCCTGATTGGCGTTGGGTCGTCGGGGGTATTGGCCCGCACGGGTACCTGATCCGGCCTGTAAAGTTGTGCGTAGTGTTCGGGGAGATTCATAGGCGGGTGCGGCGGGCCGTAGGCAATCATGGCTAGGAACGGCTGACCGGGTCGTTCGTGTCGGCAGAGCCGGAGGAACTCGATCAGGTGGTCGGTCTGAACTTCCGGCTCGAAGCGCCCACTGGTGCGCGGCCGGGGATCGTCGCATCGATAGAAGAGTGGATGGAAGTATTCGTGTCCGCGATTGAAGCCGACGAACCACTCAAAACCCAGGCGGCGTTCGGGCGGGATGAAGCTGTGTTTTTGGCCCCCGTCGAGGTGCCATTTACCAACGTAGCCGGTCTGGTATCCATGCTGCCGGTAGATGTCCGCCAAGAAGAGTTGGTCCAACGGTATCGGGTAATGGTTGGCGTACATGCCGTTGGCGTGTGCGTATTTACCCGTCATCAGCGAGGCGCGGAACGGCGAGCATAGGGGGTATGAGGTGTAGGCATGGTCGAAACGCACGCCTTCACGGGCCAGGCGATCGATGTTGGGCGTGCGCACGCAGGGGTTGCCGGCACAACCCATCACGTCGGCGCGCATCTGGTCGGGATAGATGATCAGAATGTTGGGTCGTTCACACATGGTCTGTCACCAGATCTGATACTGCCTTTGCGCTTGCGGCGCTCTGTGCGAATTGCTCGCCAGTTCCCTCGACTGGCCGGAAACCCGTTCACGATTGCTTGAAGAGCCGTCCTCTCTGCTCGCGATGCCGGTGCGGGCTTCGCGAGCCGCTACTCGTGTGACCGTACAGGGGGCGTGTCGATTCCGGGTGTGTGTTGCGGGCCGGTTACGTTGGCGGCAAGTATTCTCAAGTCTGCAAGATCACAGTCGCCGTCACCGTCGAGGTCCGCATCGGCGTCGGTCACGGGCTTTCCCTGGCCGCCAAAGGCCTGGGCAAACCGTACAAAATCCGCCAAATCCACGTCCAAGTCAAGGTCGAGATCGCCTTTTGCGAACACGGCCGTGGTTGCGACCGGCGAGCCCACGCTCTGTCGGCCATCTGCGTCACGACTGAAGACACGCAGTGAAATGGCACCGACGGGCAGGTCTGAGAAAGTCCACTGCGTCGCCGCAATCCACCCGCTCCGTCCACCGACGGTCGCAAACCCATCGCGGCTCCACTCGATACTGTATTCTGCGGCGTCGGTTTCGCCGGTCCAAGTTACGACGACAGGGTCGCCTTGGGATGCCTTGGCCGGCGCGGTCGCGATCGGCGCGAACGACGCCCCGCCAATCTGCACGTTGTCGTACCGAGCGGCTGCGCGCTGACTGCTGACCAGGCTTGCATAGCCTTTCCTATAGGTTGAGTCGGTGGCGGTGATCCGCACGCCACATGCTTCAGCCACAATGGTTGGTCCCATCAACGTTGCCTCGACGCGGACAAAGCCGCTGGGGACAGGGATGACTTTGCTGGCGAGGAACGCAAGCGATTTTCGGGTGGGGTCCACGCGGCCGATGAAAAGACGCCAGTTCGAGCGGCCGGAACGGTCGGTATCAGATTTCTGGAGACGCCGAACGCCCACGTAGCAACCGCTGCGACGGCTCCTGTCGTGCTCGAACGGACTGCATTCGGGATAGGCCAGTCGGAACCCCATACCTGCCCACTGGTCGCTGTAGTCGGGATGGAACTCGGTGATATGGACGTCGAACGACGCTCGGAAGTCGTCGAACGTCCAGGGATGGATAGCGGCCATGTGCGCGTTGAGCGTGTACGGATCTTCCCGCCAGGTCCACCGGCCCGTCGATTCGACTCGTTTTGGGATTGCATTGGCAAACAGGCCTCGCGTTTCGGGTTGGCTGTACACACCCTCTTTGACACGCCAGAACGTGTCGTACTCAATGAAGCCTTTCGTCGGGCCGCCGTCGAAGTCGTCGCGGAAGGTGTTGGGGGCTTTCACTACCGGACCGCCACGGTCGATGGCTCTGAATATGCGGTAATCGGTGAACACCTGCCGGCCGCTCTTGACGGCCTCGACCGCGACCATGAAGTTGGTGTCCTCATTGACGTGCGGCGCCGTCCAGGTCAGTTTGATATCGCGCGACTCGCTCAGCGGCACTTGCACGATCTGGCTGCCCGAATCCGTCACCCGATCCAGCCATCGCACCTCCCAGCCGACGGTGATGGCCGTCTCGGTGTCGGCGATATCGTCGTTGTACACGTCGTATCGCCGCGTGTTACTCGATCCCTCGTCCACCGACAGCCAGTCAAGTCGAACGTCGCGTGCATCGTAGTCGTGATCGAATACCGCGACGGCCGAAAGGCTCTTGCGATTGATCATATGACTGTTTCGCGTGGAGATGCCCGTATGGGCGATCCGCAGTGCATCATGCGGATAGCTGAACGATCGGATATCAGACATGCCGACCAGTCGGAAGCCGCGAACGGTGTAGGCCCGCAGTCGCCCCCAATGATACGGGTAGGTCATCTCGTTGGGGTCGGTGCTGGCTTTCTTGAGCCAATGGAACTCGCCCACGCCGAACGGCACGCTCGGCGGATCGGCGCGCATGGGCCAGTAGATGTCGGTCTGTCCGGATGGGTACCAGTCGCCCCATGATTTGGCGCGGAAGTCGTTGTTCAGGTCGCTTGCTTTGCCCGGGTAGTGTTTGTTCTTTACCGCCAGCCTTCCGTCCAACGTGCCCTCGTGGTCGCACCCGATCGGACGTGTTGCGTCGAGCGATTCAATCACCGAGCGGACCCGCGCCACGTCGTCCTTCTGCTTCTCGGTCGGCTGGTCGGACATGAGATTGTAGAAAACCTCATTCTCAATGCTCCATCGCACGATGGCGGGGTGATTCCGGTCGCGCGTGACGATTGCCCGGGCCATCGCGTCGACGTGCCTTTCGAAGGCCGGATCGCCGTAGTGGAGCGTGTAGAACATAATCCCGTTTTGCCACGGTTGGCCGCCTTCGTTCTCGTTTTGCCCGTTGTAGTACAGTTCCTCGATGGCGAGCATTCCCTTTTCGTCGCAGATGTCCCAGAACAGCGGCGGCGGCGGCACGGCCGCGCCGTGTCGGATCAACACCGCGCCGAAAGCCTTATACGTGTCGATTACGTACTCCATCGCTTCACGGTTGCCGTATAGATTGCGATTGAGCATGTTGACGTTTGCCCCCCGGCCACGAAAGGGCAGACCGTTGAGCTTGTACCGGTTGCCGGTAGCCGAGTCGATCGTAAACTCGCGGAAGCCGAATCGCACGTCCGTCTTCTCGTCCACCGTAACGCCTTCCTCGATCAGTCGCGTGTGCAGCCGATAGAGTTGCGGTGCGTGTGGCCACCACAACGTGGCGTCAGGCCAGGTGTCGGACAACGTAACGACCACCTCCTGGCCGGGCGGCACGGTGACGGGGGCAGACGAACGAAGAGATCGCTCAGGCAGGGCCTCCTCGGTCGGAGATGTCCGGGCGATGCGTCTGAAATCGTTTTGGACCTTCACCGTATGAGCTGCGGCGTCCTCGTTGGCGATGGTGATTTGGAGGCTGATCGTCATCGCCTTCACCGACGTGATGACGTAGACGTCTTTGACGTACAGGTCGGGTACGGCGTAGAGCGTGACGTCCTGGCTGATCCCACTCATCTTGTGGGCCCAGATTGCGTGTCCGAATGGGTAGGCGTACTTGGATCGATCGTGGGGGTCTCGCAGTTGGTTGTGGTCCCAAACCATGACGGTCAGTACGTTCCCCGTCGAAGGCGCGGATACCAAGCTCGTGATATCGTATTCAAGCGGCACGACGCCCTGGTAATGTCTCGGGCCGGCCATCTGACCGTTGACGCGCACCTCGGCAGCGTGGTTCACCGCGCCGAAGTGAAGTTTGATGCGCTTGCCCGCCATCGATGCCGGCACGTCAAATCGGCGCGAGTACTCAGCCTGCTCGATCCACTTGTTGCGAGAACTCGTAATCGGGCGCCAGTCGTCGTCCCAGTCCGGGTTGGAATCGCTCCAGAATGACGGCACCGTGATCGGCCCTGCGGGGATGGAGACGCGTTTCCTCGCCTCGGCGGCTCCGTGATCGCAGTCGTATGCCGCCACGGGTCGGAACGTCCAAATACCTGTGGCTGCCTTTCCGTTAAGCGACAGATCGACCCGATATTGACCCAAGGCGCTGGCGTTTCCTGCCACGACGCACAGCACCCACACTCGCATCATTCGACGCAACGAAGGCCTGGTCATGTGCGTCCCTTTCCGCAGCCGCGTGTATTCCGCCCATGGGTCCGCGAACGCAACGTGCTCGCTCCCACCTGGCCACGTATGGCTGTTGCGTTACGGCTGCCAGCGGTACGGCACTTCGCAGCCGGAGATGAAGCTGCCGGCTTCCGAGCAGAGGAAGCCGACGCCTTCAGCAATGTCTTGCGGCGTAGTGTTGTTCCGGTCAACCCACGCCGAGCCGTGGTCACACAGCTCGACGGCTTGGCTGAACTGTTCGATTGCCGACACCGGTCCCGGCGCGATGATATTGACGGTCACCCCGTGTTGGAACGCCTGATCCCTTGCCTGCAACAGCGCGTACGTCCGGGCTGCCTTGGCGACATTGTAGGCGTAGGCAGGCGAGTCGAACGGACGGTTCAGCGACAGGCCGATCAGACGTCCGTACTTGCGGCCATACATGCTCGGTAGGACGAGCGGCATCAGATGGTAGATCGGCGCCAGTTCGTTGTGTGCGTCCTCGAGTGCGGCAACACCGTCGATCTTGGCGGCAGGTTCCGGGTGCCACCCCGCGCCTGGGCCGATGACGCAAATGTCGACGTTGCCGTAGCGTTCGATGGCCGCGTCGACCAGCCGTCGGCAATCGTCCGCTCGAAAGACGTCGCCCTGAGTGGTCATCGCGTCGCCGCCACGGCTCTTGATGTGTTCCGCGACGCGTTGCGCGCTCTGCTCGCTGGTTCGGTAGTTGACGACGACCTTGGCCCCCTCGCGAGCGAGGGTCAGCGCGATGCTGCGGCCCATGCCCTTGCCTGCCGCCCCCGTGACGATCGCTACCTTGTCCTTGCATGTCATCCTACCGACCCCTTCGGCGTACTTTCGATCGGCCTGGCAGTTTGCTCGTCTGATGCCCTGGCCCGACCGATTCTGCCGACACCGAAGCCGCACCGTGTCACATCCTAGCCTGTGTCTGCTCGGACGCAAAGAAGCACGCAGCGTGCCGGCGCGTAGCTGACTGACGGCCGGCTGGTCCGGCTACCTCCTGGTGGGTCAAGCTGGTATCGCTGGGCGGGGTCTCCGAGACGGTCATCCTGTTCGTGCTGGTGATGGGCGGCATGTTGCTGGGCTACTCTACGCCCACCGAGGCGGCCGCGGTGGGTGCGGCTGGAAGCCTGATCATCGCCCTGGCCAAGAAGCGGTTGAGTTGGCCGATGCTATCGCGTTCGCTGCTGGAGACCGCTCGCACGTTGTGCATGGTAATGATCATTGTGGCCGGCGCGGTGATGTTCGGTCACTTTCTGGCGGTCATGCGCATTCCGTTTGAGCTGGCGTCGTGGCTGGCAAGTCTGCCGCTGCCCGGGTGGATGATCATGGGGTGCGTCATTCTGTTCTACCTGGTGAGCGGCTGCTTTGTGGATGCCCTGGCTCTGGTCCTGTTGACCGTGCCGATCTTCTACCCGGTCGTGATGGGGCTGAAGTACGATCCGATCGGGTTCGGCGTGATGATCGTGGTGGTAACGCAGATGGGGGTCATCTCGCCGCCGGTCGGTGTGAACGTGTATGTGGTCAGCGGCATTGAGCGGGACGTGCCGCTGCAAACGGTATTTCGAGGTGCGCTGCCCTTCCTGGGCGCGCTGGTGGTCGCGTCGGCCATTCTGCTGGCGTTTCCGAAGCTGACGCTGTTCCTGCCGAATCTGGTCGAATGACTGTGACCTTGGCTGCGGGAGGAAGAGGTCATGCAACAGTCAGCCCTGCCGGACAGCCCGTATAAGCGGATTCTTTTCTGCACCGATTTCTCCGATAACGCAGATCATGCGTTTGCGTATGCGATCGATGCGGCTGTCCGTCGCCCCGGGTGTACGCTCTATCTGCTGCACGTGATCCCCGAGCCCGACGCCCAGTTCTGGCGGACGTACATCTATGAGGTCGAAGGGGTCGACGAGAGAGCCAAACGCGACGTCGATGAGAAGATCGCCGCGTCGTATCGGCCGCGGGTGCCTGCGACGGTGGGCCCTCAGGTTGAGGTCCGGATTGGCAGGGACCACGTTGAGATCCTCGGTTTTGCGGAACGCCATGACGTCGATCTGATCGTCATCGGCCGTCGCGGACGCTCTGCGATTACCGGAATTCGGTTCGGCAACGTGACCGGGAAGGTGGCCCGCAAGGCCAGGTGTCCTGTCTTGGTGGTGCCCATGTGCGAAGCGGCGACTGACCCGCAGTAGCCGGCGACCTCGTGCAGTCTGGCTCGGGCGCGGTCGCTCGGCCGAGGTCGTGCTCAGCCGCGATGGAACCGGTCGGCCGGCCGATCGAGCATACGGGTGGTTGTAGGGGTCATCGGACGCCCGTAGGATGTGTGCAGCAGCCATGGGCATGGCCGACAAGGCGGGGACGTGGAGGCCTGCCATGCGCACGGCTTGTGGTGGGGTGGTTTCGACCGATGAGACGCAGCCTGGGTGAGTTGGTCGTCGCCTGGTTGGAGGCGGGCCGGTCGTTCGCGTCGAGTCTTCCGTCGCGATGGACCGATCTGAAAGAGCAGATCCGTCAGGATCCCAGAATGCTGCTTCAGACCCACGCGGTGCAAGCCCTGCTGCTCGGGGTGGGGGCGGCAGTGGTGCTGGTAGTGTTGCTGGGGGTGGTGGAGGGGTTGGCGCCCGCACCGGGCAAGGGGATAGCTCAGCCGTCACGCGAGGGCACGTTTCAGGTTGTGTGCACCGACGAGCAATGCGGGCATCGATGGGTGTTAACGGAACGGCTGGATTTTGACGATTGGCCCGTTAGGTGCCCCAGTTGTGGCCAGATGACGGGGTATCGACTCGTGCGGTGTCCGGACCCCGACTGCGGAAGGTGGGTGCCCGGTTGGGTCGATGAGTCAGGGCGTCGAACGTGCCCGTACTGTGGCACCCGCTGGTAACCCTGGCAGGGCTGCTGCTGCTGCCGTACAATCACTGGCGGACCGGAGGGGCTGTATAAGGGCGTCGGCCGGCTCCACGGATGCAACTGGGGCGGACCGGCGTGGTATAAGTACCGGATAGGGACGGAGTTGACGGGCGATTCTGCGGAGATAGATGGTGAGCAAGTCGCTGTATCTGGTGCTGATTGGCTGTCTGAGTCTGGGGGCTGCTCCTGTGAAGGCTCAGCAGAGCGAGCGCAAGGCTCCCTGGGAGCTTTGGCCGACCGATAAGATGATCGAGATGGCGTGCGACCAGATCGGCCGCCGCTACAACCTCACTCCTGAGCAGGATGAGTACACCCGGGCGTTGATGTCGCAGCGCGTGAAGCGTTTTTTGGCGACGTACGAAGGCGAGATTCGGTCGCTTCTCAAGGAGGCCTGGACGCTGAGGCTCAGGAGGGAAACGCCCACGACCGAGACGGCCAGAACCTGGGCCGAGCGGGCGGCGCCGATCTTCAAGGCGGCGAAGAAGGAGATTCTGGAAGGCAACCAGGAGTGGCGGGAGGTGCTCAACGAGCAGCAGCAGCGGATACACGACGTGGACATGCGGGTCATGGACGCCAACTTCCGCGTGACCTCGCAGCGTCTCGACCGCTGGCGTGGGGGTGGGTTCGACGAGTCGCGCGATTGGGCGCGAGGGGGATTCCTCGGGGCTATCGCACGTCCGCAGAGGCCTACCAGCCCGCCCAAGCTGCGGGACCGCGGTTTGCCGCGCGTGCAGGAGGATTACTGGGAGCAGTACGTCCGCCGGTTCATCCAGAACTACAAGCTCGATGAAAGTCAAACGCAGGCTGCCCAGTCGATTCTCAGTGAATGCAAGCAGCGAGCCAAGGAGTATCGCCAGGGACGCAAGGAACAGTTCGAGAAGGCCAATACAAAGTATCGGGAGGCGCTGGCGGCAACACCTCGCAACGTCGAATCGATCCGCGAAGCCCGACGCCAAGTGAGTGAGTTGAATCGGCCGATCAAGGAGCTTTTCAGAGAACTGCGGGATCGGCTGGACGGCATTCCCACGGCGGCGCAGAAGCAGGCGTACGACAGCACGCGGCAGGAGCGGATCGCTCGCATACGCAAGCAGTGGGAGGAGAGGCGCACCCGGATGCAGGCGGGATCGTCCAGTCAGCCGACGACGACGCAAGCTGCCGCGACGACGGCCGAGCCTTGATTGCTGAGTCGGGTCCGTTCGGACCCATCGTCCACCGATGGATCATCACACGCGGGGGCTCCGTACCGGCCTTGGTTGCGGCATGGCAGGGGTCGGATTCCCGACCAACGGATGGAGTGGGTTCAGGCGAACAACAGACGCGTGATCGTCTCGACGATCGCGTCAACGTGGGTGTTCATCATCCATAGCGGCAGGATCAGCAGCAGAACCCCCAGCGCCAGCATGCAGGCGCCGCTGGAAGACGGCAGCAGAGCCAAGCCGTGCAGTTCAGCTTCGAACGCCTCACGGAGCTCACTCAGCAGATGGGTCGGCGGGTGCTTGCTCGGGAACTCGAAGTGCACCGAGACGTTTCGGAGCAACGCGAACCCGGCGATACGCAGGGTGAGCTGCCCGCCTGCCACGACGTAGGCGCCGTCCGTCTTCTCGTAAGCGAGCTGCCGAATGGCCAGGGCATTCTCCAGATGTCGGCGGCAGCGCTGCTCGGTTACGTTGTAGATCACCCAGCCGCTCCACCTTCCCGGCAGGAGGACGCAGAACGCCACCAGGGCAGCCAGTAGACCGGCCACCAGCAGAGGCCACAGACCGTGCCGCAGCAGCACGGGCGCCGGCCAAACCAGCATCGGCACGAACACCAGCGTCAGGGCGACGAAGTCGTTTCGCCCGTTCACCAGACGCGGGTGGGGCTGGCTGTTGAGCAGACCCAATACGAGGAAGTAGACAGCCACCGGGGCCACGTTGACGAAGACCTTCACGACGAACACGACTTGATCGTTGCCCAGATAGTCCATGGCAGTCTATTTTATCGGCACATCGGCGTTCTGACTGTGCTACACCCTCGGCAGGCATTCGCATGTCGGCGGCGGATGCCTGAGCTAGGTGTCGGTGCTTGGTTCCTGTTCGCTCGGCCGGTCGATGTGCTCGCCGACCGGCGCGACCTGCCTGTAGCCCAGGTAGTGAATGACCTCGAGCACCTCCGTCCAGGAGGGGAACGGACGATTATTCAGCCGCTTGTACTCATCGATGGCCATGACGAACCGGAACTGCTCGTCGGTCATCTCGCCTTCTTCGGCGGCGCGTCGTGAGTCGCTGCGGCGTCGACCCGGTCCGCGTCGCCTCTCCAGCCCGCTGCGACGATCGATGACGGAACGGCGCCGGTCGGCCCTGCGTCGCTCCGG
Organism: uncultured Phycisphaerae bacterium; assembly: GCA_965602375.1. Lineage (GTDB taxonomy): Bacteria > Planctomycetota > Phycisphaerae > UBA1845 > DATKUK01 > DATKUK01. Next base: position 11,109 of record CBFCZG010000014.1, read on the forward strand.
TTCGGAGCCGTTTGCCTCGGAGCAAGCCGTCTGCCGTGTCTTCTCAGGATCGCTCATGGTCGTTGACTCGAAGAGCTACTCGTAGTCGCTTTCGTATTGGTCGAACAGGTCTTCCTCGTCTTCATAGTCGTTCACATCTTCATCATCGTCAAACTCTTCGTCCAGTCCGTAGTCGTCGTCCTCGCCTTCATCCAGATCGTCCTGCTGGTCGTCCTGCTCGAGGTAGTCGTCGTCGTCATCATCGTAACCATTGTCGTCGTCGTCAGGTGCGGCGCTCGACGAGATGATCTCCGAGGCGTCGTTGAGCAGTTCATCGGGTACCAACACGGGAACGTCCCATATCCTCGGGCCGGACTGCTCGGATGTTGGTAGGGTCTCCTGAAGGACCACCGGAATGTCACGGTTTTCCAGAAGCGACCTGTAACGCTCTGCCTCCGCGGCACTATCGGCAAAGACGACGGGTACGAACTGGTGGAAGTGGGATTCGGAAAGCAGTTCGCGTTCGCCGAATTGCTCATTGGGCATGGGCCGAACTCCTCACGTAGGTGAGAGAGAACTCACCTGAGCCATCCGTCACCCATACATGCTGGGCGCGCCGTAAGTGTATAGCGGACCGAATATGGGTCAAGGTCAATTCCACAGGGGAGAATACCGGGCATGCTCTTCGTAAGTTGCCGCAAAAAAGAGAGTTATGGGCCCATCGGCTTGGCGGCTGGTAGCTACCGTTTGAGGCCGGCGAGGGCAGGCGGGTACATGCCGCCCGGCTGGCATCGGCTTCGAGCCGGGGTCGCCGGCTGAACTGCCGATCAGCGCGGGGATCAGCCCGGGTCGTCCACGTCGACGGGTTGGCCGGTGCGCAGGCTTTCGAGCATGGCCACCACCAGGGCAGTGGCGGCGCGTCCGTCGCGGCCCGAGGCAAAGCTGCCGACCAGATCGTCTTGAGCTCCGCCGCCCTTCAAGTGGGCCACCCCGTGGACGAAACGCTGAATGCTCTCGATGGTGAAGCCCTGCTCGGCGGCTCGCCCCAGATGATCAGTCACGACGCAGCGCCCGTGAGTGTTCGGCACGACGATTTGCTGCGACGCGACCATAGTGACTCCGCGGTACTGGCCGTCGAGCTCGACCAGGCCTTCCGTGCCTACCAGGCGCAGTCCCTGCTCGACGCCGCTGGGATGAGACGGCGGCAGCGTCCAGCCCGCATCGAAGCAAACCGTCGCCCCGTCGGAGAACTCGACCATCGCTTGTATATGATCGAACGTGTCGACCCCCATGGCCGTGAGTTTGTGTTTGGCTGCATGGGCGTACACACGCACGAACCGCTGTCCCAGCACCCATCGTACAGCATCATATTTGTGGACGCCGATAAACCACGCCGGGCTCGACTCAGCGGCCCACGCCAGGGTGTACTGCGGCCCGCGCGGCGATCGAACGGCGATGTTCGTTGTGTTTTCGATGTAGCAGTGACCGTAGAGCACGCGGCCGACCCGTCCCGTGTGGACCTGCTGACGGGCGAAGATCAGGTCGGGATCGCACCGTTTATGAAAATCGACAGCCAGCAGGACCCCCGCCCGTTCGGCTGCGGCAAGAATGCGGTCGCAGCCGTCCAACGTGATGGCCATCGGCTTCTCCAGCAGCAGATGTTTGCGGGCCTCGAGTACCGCCAAGGCCGGCTCGAGGTGCAGCGCGTCCGGCGTGGCGACGGCTACGGCGTCGAGTTCCTCATCGCGCAGCATCCGGTCACCGTCGCTGTAGGTTCGGACGCCGAAGGCCTCGGCCTGCCGCTTTCGTACGTCGGGCTTTGGGTCGGCCAGCGCCACCAGCTCGCAGACCCCCTGGCGGGCGAGTTGGCTGTAGGCGATCAGGTGTGTGGTTCCCCACGTGCCCGCGCCGATCAGTCCTATGCGTGCCGGCGACATCAGCTGCTCCATGACACGGGAACGAGGTCAGGTTGCCTTGGCGGCTTGAGCGGCCTGTTCGGCAACGCGTTTGAGCAGAAAGACGAAGGGCACGGCGATGCTATCGGGACAGGCAGCCAGACATCGCCCGCAGCCGACGCACGCGGCGACCTTATAGCGCCGCAGAACCTCCCCGTAGCACCGGCGGACCTCCCCGAGCAGGTCGTCTGCGATACGACAGCTGAGCGGCTGAAGGTTGGATTGGACGAGTTGCTCGGGCGACTCGCCGGCGGCCGGCGGGAAGTTCGTCGGACAGACGTCGAATGTGTCAGGGATGTCGGCGCAAGCGGGGACCAGCTCTCGAATCAGCTCGGCGGGTTCGTGTTGCTGGAGAGCCTTCTCGGTTCGGCTCTCTCGGAGGTGGTACATCATCTTGTCCATGCACTGGAAGTTCATGGCCCAGAGTACTTCGCTGCTGCTGTCCGTTAGCGGCTGGGCGAAGCCGAACTGCTCGAGGAGCTTGCCACCTGCCTCGGAGCCGACGCGCACGACGCACTCAAAGCCGATGTCGGTAAACGTCAGATCGAAGTCGGGCGCGGCAAACTGGTTCCACGGCCCGCGACAGTGGCATTGCTCGTCCGGCAGACAGTTGTATCCGATTACGAGAGTGCGCTTACGCAGCTCGGCGTAGGGTCGGCATTGGGCTTCGTCAATCAGATATCGATCCATCGCAGCCAGCGCCCGTACGTCGCACGGGTGCAAACCCAGGAGGATTAGCTGCTTTTCGGCGGGGATCTTCCGGGCCTGTTCCGGGCCGATCAGTTCGCCGGGCATGAAGATGGTGCGAATGGGACACTGGGTCCGGTCATGGACCAGGGCGATTTGCTGCCGTTCGGTGACGCGGTCGAAGGTGTAGTGCGATCCCTCCGTCTTCGGCCCGATTACGTGGTGCTGGGCGACGAGCGCATCGAGCATCTGACTCCACTGCGACCGTGTGATTTTGAGGGGCTGCGGCTGGGACGAACTGCTGGTATTGGATACAGACATTGAAACATCTCCGCGCTGCGCGGCATGGGCCCGCTACGATCATTGCCTGCGGGCCAGAAGCTGTTTGATCTTGTCCAGTAGTTGCTGGGGATCGACAGGTTTGTCCATCCACTCGTCGACGGGCAGCATGTCGGTTCCCGCCACGGTGTCGAACCGCAGTCGTGTCTCCTGATGGATCGCCGACAGGGCGATGATGGGCACTTCCTTGAGCGGGGCGAGGTCGGCGTCGGCTGTCGGGCTGCGAAGCTTGTGCGCTACGCGGATGCCCTCGGTTTCGTCGGTCATCATGATGTCCAGAACGATCAGGTCGGGGCGTTCCTTTGCCGCCTTCTCCAGGCCTTCCTGACCGGTAGTGGCCACGATGACCGTATGGCCCTCCGATTCGAGAATGACCGTGAGCGCTTGAACCTGATCGGGGTCGTCCTCCACAAGCAGGATGCTGGCACCTTCCGGCATAGTTACACCCTCGAGAAAAGCGGCCCACTAATCGAATGCGCGTCCGGTGAGCCCCTGCGCCGGTCCGCGCGACCTGACCGCTATTAGAAGGGGTCTGCCCGCGTTCGTCAATCACGGTTTGGTGCCGACGACGGACGCGGTCGCCTGCGGACGGCCTGCGCTGTCGGGCCATCCGGGTGCGGTGTGTCCGCTGCCCCGCCGTTGCTGGTCGTGCGTTGACCTGGTTGCTTGCCGAGCAGGGCGCCTGGGACTAGGATTCACGGCTTAGTTCGCCCTGGTGATGCCGAGGTGTGTAATGAGTATGGCAGTTCGTAGTGGTTTGGGGCTGTTCATTTTTCTGACGATGGTTCTGGTCGGGTGTGCGCCGACGAATCGGCTGGCCGAACCGGCGGTTCGCGGATGGACCGAGACGGTCGTGATACCCACCTATCCCGTCGGCCCGGCCAGCGACGTGCCGGAATTCGTACGGACCGGTGCGCGAGAGATATACCCCTACACCGAGCAGCAGGACCTAAGCTTCGACTCGCGCGATCAGGGGTACAAGGCCTACAAGCTGGAGAACGAGTACGTTCGTATCGAGGTTCTGCCGGCGATCGGCGGACGCCTGTTCGCTCTGTACGACCGGGTCACCGGCCAGGACATCCTGTACCGGCAGGTGTCGATCAAACCGGCACGAATTGGGATGCGTGGGGCCTGGATCTGCGGCGGCATCGAATGGAATTTCCCCGACGGGCATATCGTGACGACGCACGACCAGGTGAGCTGTCAACTCGTGCGTCACGAGGACGGCAGCGCGTCGATCGTCGTGGGTGATGCCGAGCGGGTCTTCCGCATGTCGTGGACGGTTGAGCTGCGTCTGCGACCCGGGCGTTCGTTCGTCGAAACGCGGATCATCTGCCGCAACCGAACGCCGGTGCGCCACCGCGCCAGCTGGTGGTCCAACGCGGGTTTTCCTGCGACCGAGCAGACGCAGTTGATCTTCCCCGTGTGGAAAACGACCGGTCACGGTGGACACTCGCTGGCGGACTGGCCGATCCGCAATGGCCGCGACGTCAGTTGGTACAAGGCACATGAGGGGGCGACCAGCATCTTTCGTGCGGCCGGCCAGGAAAACTTCATGGCTGCGTACGACCACGGGCGAGACGTGGGCCTAGCCCAGTACGCAGATCGAACGGTGATGCCGGGTCGGAAATTCTGGTCGTGGGGCGTCAGCGATGCGGGGATGCGCTGGGCCAAAATTCTCAGCGACGACAACCGGCCTTACGTGGAGGTGCAGAGCGGTGAGCCGCTGACGCAAGGCAACTGGTTCTACATCCGGCCGCATGAGGAGAAGCAGTACCTGGAGTATTGGATGCCGGTCACACGGATTGGCCCGCCGGCTCGGATCAACCCTGACGCGGTGGTGCGTCTGACGATCGAGGGTGGAGTGGCGACGGTAGGGGTGTTGCCGACCGGGCGGATCGATCCGGCGCGGATTGAGTTGTCGGCGGCGGAAGCACTGATCAAGCGCTGGCAAAGAACGATCTCACCGGCCGAGGTGTTCACAGATACGTGCTCTCTGGACGGCGCCGACCCCGACGATGTGTGGCTGCGCGTGTTCGACGCAAGCGGGCGCGAGGTCATTGCCCATCGGTTTGGGCACTACGAGCGGGGTGACAAGCCGTTGTTGGAGTCAGAGCCCTGGCGCGGGCGATGGGAGGTGCCCGAGGCGAAAGATGCCGATGAGGTGGTGCAACTCGCACAGCGGGATGAGTTGCGGGGCGTTCTGCCTGCCTCGATCGACAGGTTGACGAAGGGCTCCGAGCGTCTTCCCCACGATGTGGGCATCAGGTTGGCCTTGGGGATCGCGCGGATCAAACAAGGGCTTTTCGCCGAAGCCAGGCAGTTACTCGCGGAAATGCCGTCTTCGCCGAGCGATGAGGCCGCCGCCGACGTGGTCCGCTACTACCTCGGTGTGGCGCTGGCGCGGTGCGGCGAGTTCGATGCGGCAATGTCGCAGTTCGATGCCGTCCGGCAGGATCGTGACTTGCGCGATGCGGCCGTTATCGAGGGCGCCAAGCTGCTGCTGACGTCAGCCCGATGGCGGCAGGCCATCGCCCGACTCGGTCCGCTAACTGCCCGACCCGAGCCCCACACGTCGGCTGAGGTGTATACGGCGATCGCACTGCGCAAACTTGGGCAGACCGACCAGGCCCGCCGGCACATCCTGCGGGCTATGGAGCGTGATTCTCTGGCTCTTGTCGCGCAAGTGGAGCTTGCCGTCCTTCACGAGCAGGGGCTGGGCGGACTTCCGGCCGTGCGGGACGAGCAGCGGCGGATCGAGGCGGCCACGGCCTATATGGAACTGGGTCTGTACGACATGGCAGAGCGGCTGTTGCGGCCCGACGCCGACTCGGCGGGCTCGGCGACGGCTTCGTATCTGCGCGCGTCTGTGGCGGAGCTTGCCGGCGACCCGACCGAGGCCTCCCGCCTCCGCCGGCAGGCAGCGCGAGCACCGGTCCGTGGCGACATGCCAAGCCGACTGGAGGAGCTTGCTGCTTTCGAGGCCGCCCTTCGTGCGAATCCGGACGATACGAATGCACGCTACTTGGCCGGTCTGGTCCTCTATAGTAAGGACCGCCAAAGCGAGGCGATGGACCATTGGCGCCGCGCGATCGAACTGGGTCACGAGGACGCTATGGTCTATCGCTGTCTTGGGGCGGCCGTTGCCGGCGAGCAGCCGCAGGAGGCAGCCTCGTACTTCCGCCAGGCCGTGGATCGCGATGGGCGCGTCGTGGAGTTCTATGTTGACCTGGACGAAATCTGTCAGGAGTTGGGAAATCTGCCGAGTCGGATAGAGGCCCTGGAGCAGGGGGTGCGGATGCTGCCGAAGCGGGACACCCTGGCGCACCGCCTGGGTGAAGCCTATTTTGATGCCGGCCGCTATGGCGATGCCGTCGAGACGTACCTGTCGCGGCGTTTCCACATTGCCGAGGGTCGCTACGAGTTGCACGATCACTATGCCGCGGCATTGCTGGGCCGGGCGATGGTTCACTACCAGGCGGGACGCCGCCAGCCCGCCTTGGCCGATCTGGATGCCGCCCTGGAGTACCCCGACAACCTCAACATCGGGCGCCCGACGCGAGAGCGAGGCGCTGGTGCGATCCACTACTGGCGTGGTCGAGTGCTCAAGGATCTCGGCCGGCCGGAACAAGCGGCCAACGCATGGCGCCGAGCGGCGGAGGGCGGGTACCTGGGTCACCGGGTGGGGCCCTGGTCGCCCGGCAGAGCGGTTGCCGTGGTGCATGCCATGTGGGCCCGTCGGGCGCTTGGTCAGAACGACAAGGCGGACGAGTTGCGGGAGCGTCTGCACGAGGCGTGCGAGCGCTACGAGAAGATATGGCCGCCGCACGGTCAGGCATTTGCCATGCTCATCCGCGGTTTGATTGCCGCGGGCGATGGCCGCTTGGACGAAGCTCGTCAGATGCTGGACGCCGCTGAAGCCGGCTCGAAGCGAATGTCCGGCTATGTGCGCCTGTTGCGTGTGTGCGCGACGCTGCTGGCGGCCCATTCATCGAGGCGACCGGCTCAGGCGGCAACCCAGCCGGTTGCGACGGCAGGGGGCGGATGAACGCAGAGCCATCCACCGGCCACCGGTCGGTACATGCTTTCGGTGGCAACGGGCCGCTCTGGGCGAATCGCGGGTTCGTTTGCCTTCTTGCCGCCTACGCCATCAGCGCGTTTGGAGACCATCTCAACGAGCTGGGTCTATGGCAGTTGATGGACGCGCCGAACAGCGACCGCCAGGTCCAACTCCAGGCGGCCATACGATTTGCGTTCTTTCTGCCGTTTCTGGTCTTCGGCTTGCTGGCAGGTGTGTTGGCGGATCGGGCAAGCCGCAAATGGATCATGATCACGGCGGATCTGATCCGCGCGGGCATCGTTGTCGCCATTGTCTGGTGGTTTACGTTCGCCACACAGGGGGCACTCGGGCTGACGCCGGTGCAGGCGGCGCTGGTAGCCCCGCTGCTGGTAGGAGTTTTTGCGGCGTTTTTCAGTCCGGCTCGGATCGCGCTGCTGCCGAAGCTGGTAGCCGACGAGCAACTCACTCGAGCTAACAGTCTCTGCAACGGTCTGGGCATTATCGCCTCGATGAGCAGCTATGCCGTGGGTGGGTATCTGGCGGCGTGGAGCGTGCACTGGAGCTTCCGCATCGACGCCATGACGTTCGTGTGCAGCGCGCTGCTGCTTTGGTGGATTCGTGTTCCTCGCTGGGGTCCGGGCGAGCCCCATCGCGAGGGATGGCTGACCTCGTTGGCCGAGGCCATCCGATACGTTCGCGACCACGGGCGCGTCCGGCAACTCATTCTTGTGACGGTGCTCTTTTGGACGGCGGCGGCCACCTTCGAATGCACGATCCCGCCGATTGTGTCGCACCGGTACCAGATGGGCATCGAGCAGCTTGGGCTGTTTCGCGGCGCCATGGGGGTGGGCATGGTTTTGGGGGCGGTCCTGCTCAGTTACCTGGCTGAAGCGCTCCGGGCGGATACGGTGATCACGTGGTCATTGTTCGGTGCCAGTGGATGTCTGATCGGCTTCGGCCTGGCAGCCAGCCCGTTGTGGGGCGCCCTGTTCACGATCGGCGCGGGTCTCTTTGGTGTCGCGTTGCTGATCGTGGTGACCACGCTGCTGCAACGGTTGGTTCCCGACTATTCCCGCGGCCGCGTGTTCGGCATCAGTGATCTGGTGTCCATGGCAGGTTTGTTGGCGGCGACCGGCTTGTTGGGCTTTGCTCCGCTGAAGCAGATCGATCGGAGCGTGCTGTACATCCTGCTGATCGTTTCGAGTGGGCTGGGCTTGGCCGGTGCGGCGAGCATGATCGGTTCGGTGCAACGCTCGCGTCTGGGAGTGGTCAAGTGCTTCTGGCGGCGGCTTAACGAGTTCTACTGTAAGTGGTACTTCCGATCGAAGCGTGAAGGGATTTGCACGATCCCACACACGGGTCCGGTCATCGTGGCCGCCAACCACACCAGCAGCATCGATCCGCTGCTGCTGCTGGCTGCCAGTCCTCATCGGCACATGGGTTTCATGGTCGGCAAGGAGTACTACGATCTGCCGGCGTTCGGTCGACTCCTGAGGATGATCGAGTGCGTGCCGGTCACCCGCAGCGGTGTTGATACCGTGGCGACCCGGCGGGCGCTGCGGCAGTTGCAGGCCGGCAAGGTGCTGGGGATTTTCCCCGAAGGGGGCATCCCTCAGCCCGACGAGGTTCGCGACCCGCGCGGCGGGGCGGCCCTGCTGGCGATCCGCACCGGCGCCGTCGTCGTGCCGGTCCACATAAGCGGCACGCGCCACAGCCAAAGCGTGGTCTGGCCGTTCTTCCGCCGGTGCAGAGCAAGGGTGCGGTTCGGCCGGCCCATTCATCCGTCCGAGTATGTGGCTCAGACCCATGGCCAGACCCGCCAGGAAGTGGCCGCACTGATCATGCGGCGGATTCGCTCACTGGGCGACGACGCCCGGTGAGTATCCCCTCGCAAGGCGGCCTGGTGCCGCACGAGGTCCAATCCAGAAACGACGTGGCAGGAACAAGCTGAAGCTGAGACGAAGATACGTCGATGCTACCGATCGTGATGAGTGATCGAACGGACGCCACGAGCAGTACGGCCAGCACGCATACGGGCGAGCGCCGAGCCTTCGCACGAAGCGAACTGAACTCGCGTCCCATGGCCGTCATATTACCGGACGATTCCGACGGGCGGCTCGACGTGTTCGGGCGAAATCTCTCCGCTGGCGGTGTGATGTTTGTCTGCCCTCGTGTTCTGCAAGTGGGTTGCCGCGTCGAGGTGCATGTCCTTATCGGTCCTGACGGCCGGCTGGAGGTGATCCGCGGCAAGGTCGTTCGATGCACACCAGTCGACGGCTCGTGTTGCGAAGTAGCCGTGCGGTTCGACACGTCCATGGCAGCCGCATGGTTTGCGCCGGTCCGCGATCTGCCGGCCTGACGATGATGTCTACCGGGCCGGGCGAACCCTGGCCGTCACTCGGCTCGCGCTTGGTCACGCTGACAGAATGTTACGAAGGTGGGGGACATCGAGCACGCTGAACCGCGTGCGAACCGCTTCAATGGCCTCTCCGAGCTGGGTGATGTTCTCATGACGGATCGGCCCCAGCCTGCCCGAAGCACCACTCAGATAGTCTACTCCGTAAGGGTTCAGTCCCATCACGCGAACTGCCGTTGCGTCGACAGCGGGCAGGTTCCTGCCCATGATCAGACACCCCACCTGCTTCGGTGAACCCATGATGGGCCCGTCGCCCTCCATGCCCACAATGCCGTCGACGATCGCGAGGGCACTGCGTACGGTGGTGTTGATATCCAGGATCGAGTTGCTGATTCCATTGTGGTGAAGCACGTTCTTCGGCCAGCCGTAGACAAGCCCCGGCATCAGGCCGAAGAGATTCTTCATTGCGCAGGTTACGCCGGCCCAATGGTGGGTCTTCAGTTTCGGCAATGAGACCAGCCAGTCCGCCGCAAGAACGGTCTTTGGCAGGTATAGCGACTTGAGGGACGTCCAGGCGCCCGCGTTCCGGACGGCTACCGGTTCGTCGTGGTTCAGATCGACGAAGGGAGTGGCTGTCTCTTTCAGAACGTCCCGCATGCCCGACTCGTCCAGCACCAGCCCACTGTCGCGGCGATGGCCTTGACCTTCGGCTACGAGCACCTGGCGGGCATCAAGCCGTCGGAACGCCTCAATAACGGCCTGCACCACTTGAGGGCTTGTATTGATATGGGGCTGGCCTGCCGCGGTCTCGACGAGATTTGGTTTGAGCACAATCTGTTTGCCACGTACCGCCTCGCGACCGATGCCCAATTCTCGAAGTCCGTCTGCAACAACGTGCGCAAGTTCGGCGTCGTAGTTCGCAGCACGCGCTATGCATACATCGGCGCGAAGACCGTTCTCATGCCCTTTGCGCCAGTGGTGGTACGAGAGCGCACCCCCACCTGCAAGGAGGAGTCCCCCGATTCCAAGGACTTCGCGCCGTGTGGGCAGCCAGCTTCTCGCCCGGCGACCGGCCTCGTCGGTCGCGTCATGCATGGTCTTTCGCCCCCTGCGTTGTGAGAGGACACACGTCAGCCGCCGCCAAGAGCAGCAGCGCGTCGTGCAGCCCGTTCGGCTCATCATCCGAAGCCCACTCAGCCGCGCGGTTCAGCCAGCTGTCCGCTTCGCCGGATTGCCGCTTCCATGCTTTCAGCCCGATCACGCCCCAGGCGGTGGACAGCGGAGACCGAACTGTCGCCAGTGCCTCGGTCAGGTAGGCAAGAGACTTCTCGATGGCGCGGGCTACTGGCTGCCCGGCCAGGACTGCGAGAGCCACTCCGGTAGTGGCTGGGAAGGGCCGCAGCGTTTGCCCCAGAACCTTTGTATTGCCGTAGTTCCATCCGCCCTCAGGCAGCACGCGATCCAGAAGCAGGCTGACTCCCTCGTGGAAGCGCGCATGATGCACATTGCCGGCCGCTCGCAGGGCGAGTAGCGCGTGCGACGTGGGTTCCACCCATGAATGGGTGTTGCTTACCCACGGCCAGCCTTGAAGTTGGGTGTCGTGACCGAGTAGATCGGTCTCGCGGAGCTTGATCCCACGCATAGCGAGGAGCCAGTCTACCGCTTTCGCTACGCACTGGTGTGGCACACCCACGTGCTTGTCGCGGGTCGCCAGCCAAGCCAAAACGGCCAGACCTGTTGCCCAGCCCGGCGTGTTGATGGTCGTCGAAAAACGGCACGCTGCCGTCAGGGCGCTGCACCTTGCACAGCCAGTCCAAGCCGGCCGACAACCTGTCCGTGGCGATACCGTGGGCGGCAAGGGACAGGCATGCCAGGGCCGTCGGCTCTGCGCAGCCTGGCAGGCCGGGCCGATAACTCCAGCTTCCATCCGCGTTGCCGCGTGTGATCAAGCGGTCCAGAAGCCATCGAGTCCAAGACATTCTGAAAAAAGCATCGTCCCGCGCGCGACGTTGCTTTAGGTGAGGCCATGCGCACTGGCTTTGGCACCCGGAAGCACTTGGTACATACAGGGCGGTGCTCTGTAAGGCTCCGAAATCAGCCGGGCTGTCCGGCCTTTGGGTGGAGAGCTTCGGCTTCAGAGCCGCGGTATGACACGGCAGCGCGCGGCCCTCGCACCCTCAGCACGACTGTGGTCGCTGCAGCGTGCGTCTAACGCGGGGCGCCGAGAGGCAGACGTCTCATCAAGCCGGCGTCGGTCATGACCGATGAGCCCTTTCGACGTGCACCGTTCCACCATCTCGCATAGCGCGCGAGGTTATCGGAACCGGGCACGGCCCCAATGCCGTTGCGTTGGCACTTGGCAGCGACAAGGAGAACAGCTCATGACCACACCGCAGACCATCCAGCAGGACCGGGACAGGGGGACGCCGCCATTCATACTGACGGTGCTGAGCGTTGGCAGTGCCTTTGCACTGACCATGGGCTTGTGTGACGTCGTGTTCGCCATCTTGAGTTCTCGGCCTGAAGCGTTTGACCGGTTCTCCGCCCTGCTGCCGCCAATCGCGGTAACGACTGCGGTCTGTCTGGGGCTCTACATTCTCGCGTGGCTGCCCGTGGCGGCGATCGGGCGTCGTTGTGGATGGCGGCCCATTCATCTGACGCTGGCTGTGGCTGTATTCTGGGTCTTCACTCTCACCATCGCAGCCGTCAGCGATCTGACGAATCTCCCTGAAGAGGTCATCGCATCGTGGGTGAGCACCAAACTCGCCATGTCGCTCGCCACAGGCGTGCTTGCGGCGGTAGCCTTCTATCGTCTCGTCCCCGCCACGGCTGACACGTCGCAACTTCTGCGAGCAACGAAGGCTGCCGGGCTCCTGTTGGTGCTGCTATTGCTCCTGCTGACCGCTTATGTGTGGTTGAAGTTCTACCGAACGCAGACGGCCATAGGCGGCAACATGGCTTTCCTCGGATTCGGGGTCTCGGTAGTGGCGTGCGTCTGGCTGGCGATGAGGTTCGGTGACAAGGTAAGGCCCGCGAGCTTCCTGGCCGCGGCCGCCGTCCCCCTCGTGCTTGCTCCGCTTGTGATATGGGCTCCCCCGAACCGCGCGAGGGCGATAACTTCTGACACCTCCCGCGCACCACGCGACATCCGGCGTGTAATTCTGCTTAGCATCGATACGCTTCGTGCAGATATGCTGTCCTCGTACAGTCCCGACGGCGCGCCGACGCCCAACCTGGACCGTATCGCCCGCGACGGGGTGGTATTTGACCGCGCGATTGCACCCGCGTCGTGGACCTTGCCCTCATTTGTGTCGATCATGACCGGCGTCGCAACGCCGGTCCACCGGGCAAGCGAGCAATCGCCCGAGATGCCGGCCATTCTGGCCACGCTGGCTGAGCACCTGCGTGGCGCCGGCTATACCACGGGTGCCGTCGGCCTGAACCATTTCCTGTTACCGAAGTCCAACCTCTCCAAGGGTTTTGACGAGTACCGTTTCTACCCGGTCCCCTCCCTGGGCTCAACCGTGGCTGGTAAGATCCTCACTCGACTCGCACCGGACGCCTATCAGCGAATCCCTTCGTCGCCCGACCTGACACGCCTCGCCTGCGAGTGGGTAACCCGGCATGCGCATCAGGACTTCTTCTTTTGGTTCCACCTCTTGGATCCCCACGAGCCCTATACGCCTCCGACGGAGCGACTGCCCGACGGACAAGCCCCTCCCAGAATCGGAAACGCCTTCACCGCCGCCAATGACGTCCGCGGTGGATACTTCATTCCTTCGGGGCGGGAGCGCAAGTGGATACGGCAGCTGTACGAAGCCGAGGTACGTCACGTCGATGGCTGCGTCGGGCGGTTCCTTGCAACGCTTGACGAACTCGGTTTGTACCAGGACACACTGATTGTGTTTCTGTCCGACCATGGAGAGGAGTTCTGGGAGCACGGCGGTGTGGGCCATGGGCAATCGCTGTACGAAGAGCTGATTCACGTTCCGCTCATGATTAAGTTTCCTGACGGCCACGCGAGGCCACAGCGCATAGATGAACCGGTCTCCACCGGCAGCATCATGCCCACGTTGCTGGATCTGTGCAGCATCGACTATGAATCCAAGTATCTCTCCTACTGCTCTTTGCAGCCGTTGCTGGAGGGACATCCCGAGCGCTACCAGCCCGGGCCGATCGTTTCGGGAGGCAATCTCTTTTTCGATGACCAGCAGGCCGCCGTCTTCGACGGTATGAAGTACATCCGGTCCAACATTACGGGTGACGAGCAGCTTTTCGACCTGCAACGCGATCCGACGGAGCGGACGTCCATCGCTACCACCGCGCCCGATCGGCTTGGGCGGATGCGCGTCTTGGCCAAGCAGGTGAACGATTCGGCTCAATCTCTCCGCGAGCACTACGAGCTTGCCGGTACCGGAAACACCGCTCCAGAAATGTCCCGGGAGATGCTGCGCGATCTGCGGTCGTTGGGGTACGTTCGCTGACACCGCCTAGCGACGCTGCACAATCCGTACCGTCCGATATCACGCGTCGGTGAGCGTGGCTTCAACTCTGTGTTTTCTGCCATCGGCGAAGGCGGGCGCTTTGCACCCTCGGATGCGCTTGCCGTCCACCGTAAGCGCTTTTACCCCGCGGCACAGACGGCGGGGGTTCGTCACGTGGATGACATAGGTCGCCCCGCGGAACCGCCGGGTGAGTTCGAACTTGCGCCATTTGCTGGGAATGCACGGATCGATGATCAGTCCGTCGAAGTCGGGCCGCACGCCCAGTACGTACTGCGACAAGGCGACGTAGCTCCAACTCGCCGTGCCGGTCAGCCAACTGTTTCGCCCGAGTCCTTGATAGGGTTGGGGTTCTGCCGCGACTTGTTGGCAATACACGTACGGTTCGCTGACGTACGTGTCGGCGTCGAGGTTCTTGTAACACGGGTTGATGCGGCAAAGGTAATCATACGCCCGGTTGCCCCGGCCGAGCATGCATTCGGCGATGACGGCCCAGGGATTGGTGTGGTTGAACACCGCTCCGTTTTCCTTGAGCCCAGGCCGGAAAATACCCGCCGAGCCGACATCGGGATCGTAGTGACTGAACGGGGGGTGCTGAAGCTTGATGCCGTACGGCCTGGCCAGGTGCCTGTTGACCGAGTCCATGGCCGCCAGCGCCCGCTTACTCGTAGCGGCGCCCGAAAGCACCGACCAGACCTGCGGCTCGAGGAAGATCTTGCCCTCGCGACAGCGACGGCTGCCCACGAGTTGTCCGTTGGGCAGCAGGTGCCGCCGGTACCACTTCCCGTCCCAGGCCACGCGGTTGATACGCTTGCGCATATCGTCGTAGCGACGGCGCCAGGTCCGCGCCAGTCGGGCCTGTCCGATAAGCTCGGCCAGCTCGGCGGCATCCGTCAAGGCCCGACAGAACAGCATGGAGGTGAATGGGCTTTCCGAGCCGGGCAACGGATTGAGACTGTCGTTCCAGTCGGCCTTACCGCTTAGGCACAGGCCATGCTGCCCTCGTAAGCGCCACGCGGCGTCCAGCGCACGGCCGATGTGCTCGAAGACGCTGCCGGACCCACCGCCATCAAAGGTGACATTCTCGCACAGAAATTTCTCGTCGCCGGTTTCCTTGATCAGTTGGTTGAGCGTCAGGATGAACCAGAGGTGATCGTCAAAAAACGCCCCGGCGCCGCTGCCCTCGCCGGTCAGAGGGAAGAAATTGTGCTGAGCCGTACCGTCAGGCAACTGGTTCTGCATGAGCAGCACCAGCTTCTGCTTGACCTGGTCGCTCAAGGAGTTGATCAGCGCCAGGCAATCCTGGCTGGTGTCCCGATAGCCCACGCCCCTGCCCAGGCCCGTATAGCGCGGTCCCAGAGAGCGGGACAGGTGGAAGTTCATCGTCGCCTGGTAGGGGTTGAAGGTGTTGAACAGCGCATCGAAGAGGGCGTCGGGTGTTCTCGCCTGGCAGCAAGCTAACTGCTTTTCCCAGCGGCTCTTGACCGTGCCGAAGGCCTTGGAGACGTTCCCGAGGTCACGATAGCGTCGCGCGGGCGCAACATGTTGGGTTCTCTTGTCGCAGATACCCAATATGTGGACCAAGTCGACCGTCTGGTTAGCCCGCAACGTGAAGCGGTGCGTGAAGCTGCCCAGCGGGTTGCCGACGGGCTGTTTCCGACGCTGGTTTTGGGCGGTCTCGACGACGATCGGGTTGGCCTCGGATCGACTGCGTCCGATAAAATCTTCCCGATTGATCTCGTAGCCTGACGGTTTTCTGTTAGCTG
>CBFCZG010000015.1:0-26456 GCA_965602375.1 uncultured Phycisphaerae bacterium
ATCTACGCCTGTCAGGACGTGGCGTTCGATCGGCGTGTCGGTCTGCTCTCGCTGCCCGCTGCGTGGGGTGTCGGCCCGGCGCTCTGGGTGACGCGCGGCGCGCACGCGCTGACGGTGGTTTTGCTGCTGGTGCTGGCGCCGGTCGCGGGCTTGGGCTGGTTGTACGTCGGTGGCGTGGTCGTTGTGGCGGCTCTTCTGCTGGTCGAGAATCTGTTGGTCGGCCCGAACGACCTGTCGCGTGTCAACGTCGCGTTCTTCACGGTAAATGGCTTGGTCTCGGTGCTGCTGGGGCTGGTGGCTGTGGGGGACGTGTGCCTTCAGGTGATGGGCTAGCGTGACCAAGTGGAGGCCTATCGACTACTTGCAGTCCTGGTTGCCGCCACGGT
Source organism: uncultured Phycisphaerae bacterium (assembly GCA_965602375.1). Lineage (GTDB taxonomy): Bacteria > Planctomycetota > Phycisphaerae > UBA1845 > DATKUK01 > DATKUK01. The sequence goes on from CBFCZG010000015.1 coordinate 387, forward strand.
CGTGTTCCTGGCGGGGATCGACTGGGGACTACCCGACGAATATGACGACGACCTGCTGTTTGGCGGTCGCCAGGCTTGGTCGGGCGCCCGCCTGACGGCGCTGGTCGGTAGCGATGTGCTGTCGGCGCCGCAGGTGGCCGCCGATGTCGACGTCAATCCGATCACTGCCGAGCGTCAGCCGGTGGCGTTGACCGAAACGCCTTCCGCCCAGGCGGAGTTGATCGTTCGCTATCGCCTCTACAGCCGCCAGCCGGACGAGATGATTACCTTCCGTGCCCTATATAGCGCAAGGCACGACGGCGATCCAAAACTCTACCAGTATGGTGGCCTGTTTATCTATCCGGTGGGGGCGGCCCTGCGAGTAGCCGGCGCGCTGGGCCTGGTGATCTTGACGGACGATCTGGCCTTCTATCTGGACCATCCGTGGGCGTTCGGGCGCTTCTACGTTGTGGCGCGTCTGGTCGTGCTGTGTTACGGACTGGTTGGCGTGGCGCTGTGTTACGTCCTTGGGCGGCGCTTCGCGGGCGAGTTGGCCGGGGTGATTGCGGCGATCCTCTATATCTTGATGCCGATCACGGTCAACATGGTACACGAGGCCAAGCCGCACCTGCCCGCGGCCGTGTGGATGCTGGCAGCGGTGCTGGTGGCCGACGCCTTTGTGCGGCAAGGCGGATGGCGGCTGTGCCTGCTGGTCGGCGCCCTCTGCGGATTGGCAATGGCCAACGTGCTGAGCGCCTGGCCGGTGTGGCTGGTGCTGCCGGCCATGTTGCTGGCGAGGCACGACCGCTGGGCGAGTCGGGTGGGCAAGCTGGCGGCCGCGGTCGCGATGTCGGGCGGTGTCTATCTGCTCTTCAACCCCTTTGTGGTCATCAACGTGTTCGCCAACCCTGCGGTGCTGCGCAGCAATTTCGAGAACTCAGCGGCCATGTATCAGATCGGAAGCATCGGGGCCGGCCTGGCAAACGTCGTTTGGCTGAGTTCGGAGGCCGCTGGGACAGCCATCCTCCTGACCGGCGTGGCCGGTGCGGTCTGGCTGTGTCGGCGGCAGCGGGCGCGAGCGGCTGTCATGCTGGCGCCGGCCGCTGCGGTGCTGGCGGTCATGGTAGCCGTCGGCGCGGGCAAGCCCGCCGAGTTCGCCCGGTTTGGGATGTTTGCCTACGCCGCTCTGGCGGTGCTGGCTGGATGTGTCTCGGCCAGGCTGATCGAGGCCCGCGGGCGGGCCGGGCTTGCGCTGATCTTCGTGCTTCTGGCGGCTACGGGCTGGTCGGGCACGCGCTATATGATGGCGTTTGCCGCAGACGCCTATGGGCGGTCGACGCGAATCACAGCCGCTCACTGGCTGGCCAATCGGCTGGTCGGTGATCCGGACGCATCGATCGGAGTGGTGCAGGAGCCCGCCCCCTACGCGATGGGGCCAATGGATTTCGCCGGTCGGCGAGTGGTGCTGCTGCCTGACGAGCCGCCGGGCGTCGACGTGGCCCTTCCCGACTGGCTCGTGGTGTCGGCCGATGGGCGCGAATCGCTGTATGGAAGCTGGTGGTTGCGGGAATACGATATTGCCGCAGTGTTCCCCGATGAGTCGTTCGATCTGATCAAGCGCCCGACGCCCATCAGTTGGGCAAACAAACCCGTGTTCATCTTCCGGCGCAGCCGTGCGGCAAATGGGGGCAGGTTGCTTACGGAACGGAGCGGTCGAACGCACCCGGAAAGAAGGTGTGTGTAGTGGAGGTAGTTGCCGACGAAAACCTCAAGCCCGTAGCCGGGAAGGTCGCACGTGGCGAGCGTCTCGATCTTTCCGACGGGCTGCTGCTGGCGCGCTCGCAGGACATTCACGGCATCGGCCGACTCGCCGACAGCATCCGCCGCGCCCGCCATGGCGTCGAGGCGTACTACAACCTCAACCGACACATCAACTATACGAATTACTGTATCCTGCGCTGCAAGTTCTGCCCGTTCTGGCGGCGCTACGGAGATGGGGCGTCGGGCGGCTACGAACTGACGGTGGAACAGATCGTAGAACAGGCCCGTCAGGCCCACCAGGCCGGCGCGACCGAGGTGCATATCGTCGGCGGACTGCACCCGAAGCTGCCGTTCGACTACTACATCGAGATGTGCCGCGCCGTCCGCCGCGCCTGTCCACAGATCCACATCAAGGCGTTTACCGCTATCGAGATCATCCATTTCTCACGCATCGCGCGCCCGCGTTTGAGCGTGCGAGATGTTCTGACGCGGTTGCACGACGCCGGCCTCGACAGTCTGCCGGGCGGTGGCGCGGAAATCTTCGATCAGCGGGTACACGACGAGGCCTACCGAAACAAGGTCGGCCCCCAGGGATGGTTCGACGTGCACCGCACCGCCCACGAGATGGGGATTTGCAGCAACGCGACCATGTTGTTCGGGCATATCGAAGGACCCGAGCAGCGCGTGCGGCATTTGCTGGCCTTGCGCCGGCAGCAGGACGAGTCCCTGGCACGCGGCGCCGGACGGTTTAACTGCATCGTGCCCCTGCCGTTCGTGCCCGATGGCAGCGAGCTATCCCACCTGCCGGGACCGACCGGCCTCGATTCACTCAGGACGATCGCGCTCTGCCGCCTGATGCTGGACAATTTCGACCACGTCAAGGCCTTCTGGGTCATGCTGTCGCCGAAGCTTGCTCAGATCGCCCTAAGCTGGGGCGCCGACGACATGGACGGAACGGTACAGCATTACGAGATTGTCCAGGCGACGGATCGCGCCGGCGATGCGGTGCTGACGGTCGACCAGCTTCGCCGCCTCATTGCCGACGCCGGCTTCGAGCCCAAGGAGCGAGACAGCCTGTACCGCCCCGTCGAGCGGGATTCCTCCGGGCCGCAACCGCGCGTGTCCGATCCCGTTCACCCATAAACCGAACGCAGCCCTGCATAGGCACGGCTGCGTTGCTGCGGTGGTACGCCAGTTGTCTTTCCCCCGTTCACCGAGGCGTCCGGGCGACGTCTCGGCACGCTCGTCGCTGAGAGGTGACGTGAAACTGACGAGCTACTTCGCTCTCGCTTACGACAGGTCGCTGCCGCTCGGTGCGCAACCGGGCCAGACGTCGAGCGGCACCGATTATTCCTCCGACGACTGTTCCTCCAGCATCTTGCGCAGATACGCGTTTTCGCGCCGGGTCGCCTCCAGATCGAAGATCAAATACTTGATCGACAGCCGTAGAAAATCCAGGCTCTCCTGTAGACTGCTGACGGTCTGCTGTAGCCGAGCGTGCTGTTCCTTAGCCTGGGCAGCCAGCACCTGCAATTTGGCTCGGTGCGATGGCGGCAGCGTGCCGATCGTGGCAACCAGTTCGGCCAATTTTCGCTGGAATGTTGCTTCGTCCATCATCTTTCCCCCGCCGCAGGCGCCACGGGGCGCCGCGTGCCGGGCGAGAATTACTGAAGCTGTGGGTCGGCAGCTCTGACCCGCAGGCCGAATCGGGCTCCGCGCCCGACTCGCGCATAGCAGGCAGCAAACTGTTCTCGCAAAGGTTATGCCAGCCGTTTACGCGCCCGACGTGCCGGCCTATGTGCGCATAAATCTCTCATTTGCAGGCAATTGTGACCGTTACCCGGTCGACCTTCCGGACCGAGACTGTTGTAGCGGTTGTGCCGCACGATGATCCGAGACACGCCGGCCGGGGTGCTGAAAAGCGCCTCGCGGCGCGTAAGCTGCGCCCGGAAAGGAAGTTGTGAGTTTCGTTTCGCATCTGCAACTGCTCACCTCTATATGCGCTGCGCAGGCTGTAGCTGGAGTACCGCAGGGCCTTACCGACCCGAAGGGTCGGTCAACATGAGCGCGACCAGCTCGGCAAGCGTCATCAGGTCCCATAGGTTGTGTCGAAGGATGTCGCCGATAATCCGGGCATCGCCGGTGCGGACGAAGCCGTGGTAGGCCTCGGGGATGGCTGCTCCGTCGATGTCGCCGGTCCGCCGTCGTCGGCACAGGCTCGTCTCAAGGGTGGTGAGGCGATGGTTCGGCAGCGACGGCCACACGCGGCGCGAAAGATGCAGCAGATCGCAGTGCGTCTGCGGTTCCGGCATGGAGACGCGGTTGACGGCTGCCCGCTCGCGAAGCATGGGCCAATCGAAGCTCTTGCCGTTGAAGCTGACCAGGACAGGCCTCGCAGCCACAAGCCGGGCGGCGGCGTGGGTGACGCCCTTCTCTTCGGAGTAGTCGCGAGCGAGTAACTGGGCGATTTGGAAATCGTCGCGATCCCACCACATGGCACCGATCAGGAACAACGGATTGCCCGCAAAACCGCACGTCTCCAGATCGATGAAGAGGGCGCTGCCGAGTGGGCTGCTTGCCAGGCGGGGCAGGTCTTCGCCGAGCACAGGCGTCGCTCGGGCTGAGGCCAGTGCAGCCGGGTACTGCTCAACGAGGCTTTGGCCGTTCGGTCCCAGTAGCGATACGCGGGCGCTAACCTGGTAACAGGTACCGGCCGGACCATCGATGGATCGGCCCGGGGCCACCTTTTCGAGCTGCCTGAGGGCCTTGCGATCGGGCTGGGCTGCCGGCACGGAGGTTGCCGGGACGAGCTTGCCCTCCAGGCGGGCCCGATTCAGGGCCTCGAGACGACTTCGGAGGTCATCCGGCTCGGCCATGACACCCCACCTTCTACCATGCGGCCCTGGCGAAGGTAAGTGGTGAGAACGCAGCAACTCACAAAGCGCATGAAAAACCGGCTGTCCCCGCCTTAGGCAGCCGGTTTCATATCAGTCATTTCGTCGGACTAACGGCGGCGCCGCAGCACGGCCAGCCCACCGAAGGCCAGCAGCGCAAGGCTGGCAGGCTCAGGAATCGGGTTCTGCGTCACCGTGAACTCGAAGAGTCCCGTACTAGCCACGTTGATGTAGAAATCAAGCACTACCGAGTCGCCGTGCGGGACGGGATTAGGGGCATAGAACTCGATCATATTCGGTGAGACGTTCACAGTGTTGAAACGCGTGCTCCCGGCAGGCCCCTGGAAAGATACATCTGTCCCGGACAGCGTCAGGATATATCCCGTCCACTCGACGCCACTGAGGTTCTGCACATCTTTTAGGACGTGGAACGTGGGATCCATGTTCGTCTCACCCGACATGGTGACCGAATCGGGCCCCACCGCGGGGATAGCCTCGGCCAGCGTCAACTCTTCCAGACCGTAATCGAAAGCCCAATCATGGTGCACTTGGTTCGGATCATCCGGGAACTCACACCAGAAGGTGCCGTCCACGAACCCGGCCTGCGCCGACGCACACGATACTACCAACGCTACCCCAGCCACTAGAACTGATCGTGACATCTGTAACTTCCTTTCCTTCCTGCTGACGCCGCTTCTCCGGCCCGCATGGCAGTGAGCGAAAACAAAACGAGAGAGCTCCGCGCCGACACACCGGCCCTGCTCTCTCTCCGCTGCCCACTCCCGACTATGGGAACTAGCAAACAACGTGCCTCTCAGGCCCAGGCGGGCAGCAGATGTAAGCGATACTTTTATAACGGGTTGTGGCAAAATGGCTTACGACTTACATTGGGTTTGCCTGGGTCAGATAGGTACTCACCCCGCGTATCCACGATCGTTGCCTGAAGCCAACGATTCTTGGGCCCGGCACTGCGGCTTGCGCGCATGCTATTAAAAATAATAAAGTTAAATGCAGTCGCGTGACGGCAACGCCGTCGGCCCATCTGTCGCAACAGAACGACGCTTGCCCGATAACGGGATATGTAGACCTGCGTCAAACCTTTGTGCGAATGGGCAAATGCCCGTACGGCGCTAAGGGGCAATACGTATAGAAGACGCTGCAAGCGCGCTACTGCCAGCTTGCCAGCAGCAGCTTGGTGGCTGCCTTGTTCGGGATCGGATAGCCGTGTCCGAGGTCGGGGTCGGCGTGGATGGGGGGGCGCAGATTGGCCAGGCCCACGCAGGACGGGCAGCCCTCGGTACAGGGGCACTCGGTGACGATCCGGCGGCATATAGCCAGCAACTCGTCCAGCAGTTCGTAGCCCTTCTGGGCAAAGCCCAAGCCGCCCGGGTAGCGGTCGTAGACAAACACGGCGGTCTTCCCGAGGTTCGATGAATCGAGCAGGCCGCTGATATCGCGGCGGTCGGACATGGCCAGCACCGGCAACGTGGCCATCATCAGGTTGCGCAGGCCCGCCAGTGCGTCCGCAGGGCGGAAGCCTTCCGACCGAATGCCGGACAGCAACCTATCGGGGGGCAACAGCCACAGTGCGGTGGTGGCGATGGTCTGGCTGGGCAATTCAAGGGCTGCCTGGCCGATCAGCTCCATGGTGTAATACTTGATCTTCTTGAAGGCGCTGGTCTGCCAGGTGACGTCGACGTCGCCGAAAAACTTCTGCCCATCGCGGAAGGGCTCCTGCTGCCGAGTCGCGCGGACGCGACAGGAGCTGGCCAGCACCGGCTGGGTGTAGTAGTCGACCTCGGCCCGTTCGACGTGGGCGATCTTGGCGTCTATGTCCAGTTCGCGAACGATGAAGCTGTCGCCCTCGTGCAGGTAGATGGCGTGGGGGTAGACCAGTTCGGGGCCGGAGATTGAATCGACCTGACCGATGACGTTCTTCTTGCCGCCTGTGGTCTCAACGATCGAATAGGTATCGGGGCTGATGTTCCTCAGGCTGACCCGGCTGGAGGCGGTGGCTCCGTCGCGCTCGTGGTAGTGATACTGGCCGGTGCGCTGGTCGCGCCACCAGCCGGTCTCCTGGCGGGTATCGGCCAGGGCCTGGCAGATGGGGTCGGTGGTCGGACCGAACCGCTCGGCGTCATGCGGACCTATGGGAAGCTCGGCCGCGGCACAGGCCAGTTGGGCCGAAAGGATGTAGGGGTTCTCCGGATCGATGACGGCGTTTTCGGGGCTCTGGCCAAAGAAATACTCCGGATGCCTCATGAGGTACTGATCGATCGGGTCGTCGTAGGCCATCAGCACAGCCAAGGATTGCTCGCTTTGTCTGCCGGCGCGGCCAGCCTGCTGCCACGTGCTGCAAATGGTACCCGGAAAACCGACGATGATGGCGGCGTCGAGCGAGCCGACGTCGATACCGAGTTCGAGGGCGTTGGTGCTGCACACACCCAGCAATTCGCCCGAGAAGAGCTGCTGCTCGATCTGGCGGCGCTGCTGGGGCAGATAGCCGCCGCGATAGGGGCGAACGCGGTCGGCAAGCTGCGGCGCCTGTTGCTGAAGGTCTTCGCGCAGGTATCGGTAGAGCAGCTCGGCGACGACACGTGCCTTGGCAAAGGCGATGGTCTGGGCACGCTGCTGGACGAGTTGGCACATCAGGTGTTGGGCTTCGATGTTCGCGCTACGGCGCTGGATTTTGGCCTCATCGAGAGGCGGCGGGTTCCACAGAACGAAAAGCTTTCGGCCTCGCGGTGAGCCGTCGTTGTCGACCAGCTCGACCGGCCGACCGATCAGTGACGTCGCCAGGGCCACAGGGTTAGCGATGGTGGCTGAGCACATGATGAACTGCGGGTTCGAGCCGTAATGTTCGCAGACCCTTCCAAGCCGTCTTAGCACGCCGGCCACATGGGAGCCGAAGACGCCGCGGTAGGTGTGGATCTCATCCAGGATGACGAACTGCAACTGAGCGAAAAAGGGTGCCCATCGGCCATGGTAGGGCAGGATGCCCTGGTGCAGCATATCGGGATTGGTGAGGATGACCGACGCCGATCGGCGTATTCTGGATCGCTGCTGGGTGGGGGTGTCGCCGTCGTAGACGGCAGGCCTAAGCACCTCGCCAAGCGCGGGTGAAGCCGCGCCAAGGCCGTTCAGGGCTGCAAGTTGGTCCTGGGTAAGGGCCTTGGTGGGATAGACGTACAGGGCGCGCGTGTGAGGCGCTGCCAGCAGGGCCCGGGTGACTGGCAGGTTGTAGCACATCGTCTTGCCCGAGGCCGTGCCGGTGACCACAACGACATCTTGCCCGTCCGCGACCGCGTCGACGGCCCGGGCCTGGTGCGACCACAGTCGCTGGATGCCTGCCTGGCGCAGAGCCGCCCGGATCTCATCGGGCAATGGTTCGCCTGGCTCGGCGTAGGCCGGCGCGCGGGCCTCAACCGTCTCGACGTGCGCGATCTGGCCGCGATAGTCGGGCCGCTGCCTGATCTGGTTCAGAAACGCCGCAACATCCATAGCTTGCACTGCTCTTGGCATCTACAGGTGTCGGGTGATAGTCTAGCCAAGCAACGGGCTACAGCACAGAGGATCCGAGTTTCTGCGTGTTTCGCATTGCCAGCGGCGCGTTATGGGGCTAGAGTGTGGCAAGAGCCATGTCTGGGGCACATGAAATCACGTGCGGCGAGTGCGGTTACGCCTTTGGCCGGGCGGCCTGGGTGGAGAACAAGGGGTACTGCCCCAACTGCGACCAGCCCCTCGGCAAGATGGCGCGGGACAATCTGAACCTGCCGAGGGCCGACGTTCCCGACGAGCAACTTCCCGGTGATATCGAGCGAGAGGACCGCGGCGAGCCGCCGGGCCCGGTCGTGCCCGATGACTAGCCTGGTTCTGGAGATCGACCTGGGTCGATCCCGGCGTCTTCCTCACACAAGGTGGAGGGCCGACGATGGGCATGACACTATGCTGGCTGGGCCACGCAACCTTTCGCGTTGAGTCAGACATGGTCCTGTACATTGATCCATGGAAGCTGCCTTCGGGCAGCCCCAAGGCCGACTTGATCATCGTCAGCCACGGCCATTACGACCATTGCAGCCCGCCGGACGTGGCGGCTGTATGCACGTCCGGCACGGCCGTTCTGGCCCCGCCCGACGCGGCCAGTCAACTGGCGGGCGATGTAACCTCGCTCGCCCCGGGCCAGCGGCATGAGGTCGGCCACGCGGTCGTCGAGACGGTGCCGGCGTACAACCCCAATAAGAAGTTCCACCCAAAACAGAACAACTGGGTCGGGGTGGTGGTTGAGGTGGGGGGCAAGCGGATCTATTACGCCGGCGACACCGACGTCATTCCTGAGATGTCACAGATAAGCGGGATCGACGTGGCCCTGTTGCCCGTGGGGGGCACGTACACGATGGACGCAACCGAGGCGGCTGGCGTATGCCGGACCATCAAGCCGTCCCAGGCGGTTCCTTACCATTGGGGGGATATCGTCGGCTCGTCGGGCGATGCCTACAGCTTTGCCCGGCAGGCGCCCTGCCCGGTGACGGTGCTTCAGCCCGGTGAGTCGCTGACGTTAACCTGATGACTCCATACGGTAGACAGTCAATAGGCCAGGGTGGCGCTCAGTCGGCGTTCGCGCTCAGCAGCAGGTCGTTGCCCCGCAGCTTGGCGCTCGGGCGTCGGCGGACGATGGCTTCGATGACGTCATCGCGGGAGACCGCATCGGTAGGGATCACGTTGGCATATACAGCCGAGAAGATCTCGATGGCGTGCAGGGGCCCGTGGCGGCGCAGCAGATCGGCCACCAAGAGGTCGAGCCATTCGGCCAGCGACCGGTATCGGCGATGCCGGTCGAAGTAGGCGGGGTTCGTGCCGGGTGTAACCCACTGTCCGCCCCGGCGGGTAAAGCGGGCGCGTCGCGTGGGGCGGAACCCGCGGCACGACTCGCTGCCGACGAAGCAGAACGTCTCGTCCGTCACCAGATACTGCACCACGTCGGGGGGCACGTCGTGCTGGAAGACGACGATGTGTCGATTCGGCTCCCAGCGGTAATCGGCCCCTTCTGTGAAACGGTTGGTGTCGACGACGCTGACCAGGATGGCAGGGCGGGCCTCATGCCGCGCGGCGCGGGATTGCGCGAACTTCAACGGCACCCGGGTGGATTGGTCCATCCAGACGCCTTTGAAGTGGGCAAAGCCATGCTGACGGATTTTCTCGGCGCGTTCCAGGCTGGTGCCGTGCCAGAATACGAGGTTGTGCCCGCGCGTGTTCTGATAGAGGGCGCTGCTATCGGCCCCGTGGCGGGTGGCGAAGTCGTTCAAGGACAGGGCGGGATCGCGTTGATACTGGGCCTGATAGGCCAAAGCCGTCAGAGTCAGATCCCAGCCGAATCGGGCACCGCAGGCCCAGGGCAACCTGGTCAGCTTTCGCCGCAACCGCCGCATCTCGGTGGCTGCGGCGTCGCATGGGCTCGGCCCGGGCCGATTCATGGTCCAGATTCCGGATCTCAGGCCTAGCGGAATACGGCTACCACATCCTCGACAGGGACGACGAAGAGGCGATTATCACCTTCGAAATCGACCGGTATGGCATGCTTGGGGTTGAACAGCACGCGATCGTATTGCTTCAGCGGGAGGTCCTCATCGTTCTCCACCTCGGCGGAGACGGCTACGACACGGCCCGTGATGGTGGGGATCTCGATGTTATCGGGAAGCTGAATCCCGCCCTTGGTCTGTTTCTTGTCTTCATCCTTGCGTATCAGAACGCGTGCGCCGATCGGTTCGACCACCTGCATTTTGGATGTCGGTTTGGATTGTCGCTTGTCTGCCATGGCATGATGTCCTTTCCATCTAACCGGCTTCGATGACTGCTCACCTCTATTGTAAGCGCGGGACCCTCGCTCGCCAATGTCCGGCCCGGCGATTTCGGGCGGCCGCAGGCGAACTCGCCTTAGCGCTCGGTAGCGGCAGCACGGTACACTACGTGGAAGGTGTCGGCCGACGCATCGGTAATCTGGTACTCACCGCCCGGCGGAATCAGTGCCAGGGGCTCGGCGTACCGACTCAACTGACTCGGGGCCACGTACACCTGGGGCATGGCCTGGAGGGTGCGAATCACACCTGCGGCAGCCAAGGCCTGGCCGTCAATCGCCGATCGCTCGTAGGGACGTTTGCCCAATTGCTGGAGCGCTTCCTGCATCACCGCGACCGGACCGGCCCCCGGCGCTGACCCCAAGCACCCGGGCAACTCCATCTGCAACTCAACTCGCCGCTTCGTCAGGCCCATCCACTTCTCGGATCGCGCGGCCACCCGCAGCTTGGCCTGCACGCGTTCGGTGCCTGCCAGCAGTAGAACCAGCGCCTGTTGCTCATCCACGGTGCCGTATCGATCGCTTCGGTGAAACACCAATCCCGCCGGGCTGGCCTGCACCGGCTTGGGCATCCGCTGCGCCGCCTCCTCGGCCGAGGTGCGACCCACAACGATACGACCGTACCCGCGTTTGGATTGCCACGACCCACCGCAGCCACCAACCAGCAGCAACACCGACATCGCCGCCGCCACCTGCACGGCATGGCGGCGCGGTCGCCCACGGGTGGCAGGCGAATGGCGACGATCAGCTTTTCGGCGATCTGCGGCGGGCATATTTTCCACGTGCGGAATGTCTCGGGACATGATAGCAACTCAGGTCCGGTTGTGCCAACTGAGGAGCGGTACGGCCACGTCGCGCGTGCAGCGCGCTACGGTGCGTCAGGATCGGCGCTGCTTTCCGTTCGACGTTGGCTGCGACCCACGCCGACAAACTGCGTCGGCAGGCTGATCGTTACGCACGTGCCCTCGCCCGGCCGGCTGTCGAGCCGTATCGATCCGCCGTGTGCCTCGACGATCCGCTTGCAGATGCACAGCCCCAACCCCGTGCCACGACTCTTGGTGGTAAAGAAAGGCTCGAAGGCCCTTCTGACCTGGAAGGGGCTCATGCCGGTTCCATCATCGGTAAAGCTGAGCACTACCTGGCTGTTGTCCGCGTGCGAGGCGATGGTAATACGCCCGCCCGATTCCATCGCTTGGGCGCCATTCAGCACGATGTTCATGCAGACCTGTTCCATCTGGTCCGGGTCGAGCTCAATCTCAGGCATCTCGGTGTTGTAGTTCTTGATGATCTGCATGCGGCGGAAGCCGGGCTCGGCCGCCACCACCGTCAGCACGCGGTCGACGACCTGTTCGATGCGGCATCGGCGAGGCTCGAGAGGCTTGGGACGCGAATAGATCAGAAGGTCGCGCATGGTGGAGTCGAGGCGCCCCATCTGATGGAGCACCTCCTCCAGTACGTCGCGCCGCGAATCCTCGGTGGGCATCTGGCTCCGCATGACCTGGATAGCCCCCATGATGCCCGCCAGAGGGTTGCGCACCTCGTGGGCGAGCGACGCGGCCAGTTCGCCGATGGCGGCAAGCCGTTCGGCTCGGATGAGCTGTTGCTCCAGGCGTTGACGGTCGGTGACGTCGAACGCAATGGTGACGGCTCCGTGGTGTTGCGCCTCGACGAGAAGGGGCGTGCTCCAGAATTCGAGGACTCGCTGCGAGCCGTCCTTGCATCGAACGGTAAGCAGCGTCCTGCCCTCGGGCGGACTGTCAGTCGCCACGGCCCCGAAGTAGAGTTCGGCTTCCTGGTGATCCTGTGGATCGGGAAAGGCGGCCAGCAGCCAGCGCCGTCGATCGGCCAACTCCTCGGTCGAGTAGCCCAACAGCTGCTGCATCTTGCGGTTGGTGTGGGTGAGTTTGCCGTGCCGGTCGACGGCCATCACGCCGACCGCGGCGTTGTCCAGCAGGGTGTTGGCGAAGCTCTGATGGGCAGCCACCTCGGCCTCGAGCCGGCGACGGGCCTGGCTCTGCATGGTCCGCGTCCGGGCAAAGCGGTATCGGTAGTACCTGTCCAGCAGGATGGTTCGATCGAGGCGGCAGGCCGCGCGAATGGCCGTGTGGGCGGCCCGCCGCTTGCCGGCGGAACGGGCATGGACTCGCTCGGCCAGAGCGATCAGCTCGTCTTCCGCCGAGGCCACAACGGCGCACATCAGCTCCTGTCCGAGGCCGAGCTGGGCGTGTCTTCGTGCGATGGTGCGGCGGCGGCGCAGGTACCTGGCGTCCCAGCTTCCGCTCAGCGCCTCGGCGAGCCATTCTCGCCAGATCTGCCGGGCGGTTGCGTCGGCCACGACAAAGCTGGCCGGCAGCGGATGACGATCGGCCAACGCAACGGCTGCGCGATCGATGTCGTCGCCCGCGTCACGACAGAACTCGATCAGTGCCTTCGCTTCGGGCTGACCGACGCCGATGCGTCTTCGCAGTTCTTGCAGTCGCTTGGTCGCCATAGAACCTGTTGAGGCCCTCAACAGCATTATAGGAGGTCGCGTGCGGTCGATGGAAGTCCCCGTCTGCGAGGATGGATTGCGGGCGGTTGGCGCTACACGTAGAATCCGCTGCTGATGCGTCGCTACAGGTTGAGCCTGCCCGATCTGATCGCCGTGCTGGTACTCGTATTGATCGGCCTGCTGACGTTCCTGGCGATCCGACGCACTCTGCGGGGGCTGCCGGATTTTGAGTTCTTCTATGCAGCCGGGCGCTACATATTGCAGCACCGCGCCCTGGCCGGCGAGGGACACGTAGGGTACCTGCCCTGGTATCTGCCCGCCCTGCCGAGATTCTTCGCCGTGTTTGCGCTCATGCCGGCCGGCGTGGCGGGCGTGGTGTGGGCGCTGCTCAACGCCGGGATGTTGCTGGTTACTCTTCGTTGGTTTGGTTGGTACATAAGCGATGCCCCGCGCGAGCATTGGCTGGCCAGCCAATTTGCCCCGTTCATGCTGACGTTTCCGTACTGGATCTACCAGTTCCAGCTCAGCCAGCTGACTGTTTTCGTGCTGTTTCTCTGCGCCGGGTCGCTGCTGCTTTGGGAGTCGAATCGTCGGGCCCTGTCGGGATGTGCCCTGGGGTTGGCCATACTGGTCAAGACCACGCCCGTCGTGCTGTTGGGATGGTTTCTGTTAAAACGCCAGTGGCGCACCTCGGCCGCGTGCGTAGCGACGATTCTGGTGTTGGGTCCGGTGTCGGATGTGTTGATCTTCGGGCCGAGCAAAGCGGCAGGCTACTACAACGATTGGTATCATTCCGCGGTGGTAAACGGCTCCCATCGATACTTCATGCTCAATCAGGTCGAGGTGGATCACCGCAACCAGGCCAGTGGCGTGACGTTGGCGCGTCTGCTGCACCCGGTCGATGCTCGCCGGCACTTGTGGAACGACCCACGCTCAAAGCACTGGGGACCGTCGATCTTCGTCAACGTCGCGAATGTGCCGCTATCGACTGTCGCAGGGCTGCACACGCTGCTGCTGGCAGGGGTGGGGTTGTTGCTGCTATACGGGCTGCGCCGACCGGCCGTTGCCCTCAATCGCTCCCAGCTTCGGCTGGAATGGGCCCTGGTCATGCTGGCTATGGTATGGTTCATGCCGGTACTGCGACTCTACCACTACGCCTGGGTCTATCCACTGCTGGCGATGCTGTGCAACGCCCGACTTTGTCGGGAGGCGGGCGTCAGCGTGCGGCTTGCCTGGACGATTGTGATCTTGTGGATTCTGCCCATGCCGATGCTGGTCTCGCGCGACTTGCGCTGCCTTGGGCCTGTCATGTGGATGATGCTGCTGATGGGACTGCTCGTCGGAGCGGCCCTGGTGGCAAGCCAACGCCGCCCAGCAGACCCTGCGCCGGCCGAGGGTCCGCCGAACTCGGGTGCCAACCATGTCTGACCAGCCGCGATCACCCATCCCCAGGGCGATGGCGATTCGCATCGTCGTGACGTTGGCGCTGGTATCGGCGGCTTTTCTGATGGGACTGTCCATCATCCGGGCGGGCAACCTGCGGCATGGGTATGACTTCCATCACTTTTACCTTGACGCCCGTTATCTGATTGAGCACGGCGAACTGAACACCCGCGACGATCTAAGCGCCGGCGACCAGGATCGTTCGCGATTGCCGTGGTACCTGCCGTTCGCCATCATCGCATTCACACCGTTTGCCGCCGCCGGGCCGTGGGTCGGGGGTGTGCTCTGGGCTACGCTGAACACGGCAGCACTGTTGGCGGTCATCTGGCTGGTGGGCAGGCGGATCAGCGGGCTGCCGCCGCGCGATTGGATTCTCACGCAGGCAGTGCCGGTCTGGCTGTGCGGTGCTGCAATCTACGAGCACGCGCGATTCAATCAGACGGCTGTTCTGGTGCTGCTGCTGATCGTCGTGGCGTACGTGCTGCTGGAGGGACAGCACGACGGATGGGCCGGACTGGCGCTGGCGGCGGCATGTCTGATCAAGCTGCTGCCGGCGTTGTTCGTCTTCTGGTTGATACTGAAGCGAAGGTGGCGCGCCGTGACTGTGGCGGTGGTGGCAGCGGCGACGCTGGAGTTGGTTCCCTCTCTGATACTCTTCGGACCGGCCAAGACAGTCGAGTATCACCAGCGCTGGGCGCGCAACGCCCTGGTGTACGGCAGCGCCGTCCATATGCTGACGCACCCCGACGACGCGATGTACGTCCGACGGCATCGGACGTTTATCGATTACCGCAACCAAAGCCTGGCGATGGTGATCGGCCGCGTGAGTGGAGTCGTCGGTGATGTTCGGCAAAACAATTCGCAGACGGCGGCCGACCCGTCGGCAGCGGTCGCGGCGTACGTTGCGATCAATGCGGTAGTGGCGGGTCTGCTGCTGTGGCTATCACGCAGGCCGTGGCCGAAATTGCGGCCGGACCAGCGCGCATGCGAATGGGCCCTGTGGCTGCTGGCGATGTTGTGGTTCTCACCTTTGATGCGGCAGTACTACCTCATCTGGGCCTATCCGGCCTTGGCGGTGCTGCTGGCGCGGGCCGATCTGCATCGTCAGGTGAATCGCAGCGGGTGGCCGGCCTGGACCGCTTTGGTCGTCTGGCTGGTGGCGATGTTCGCATGGGGGCTCGACCAGACGTTGTTCCACCATGCAGCGCGAGCGCTGGGGGTCAATCTGTGGTCCGTGTTGGTGCTTGGCGTGATGCTGGCGGTCGAGTGGGCCCGACCGGCGCCCGCGCATTGGACGACGAGTTCAACCGAACAGCACGTCGAAGCATTTGGCGCTTAGTTCGACTGAGGCTCCAGCCAGGCAGAGACTTCCTGAATCTGAGGCTCAGGCACTTGGCCGAGGATGACACGGCCCTGGGCGTCGACACGGTACTGCTGCCGCTCGTAGTCGATGGTGACTCGCTGGTCCTGAGGGCTCTGCCAGGACCCCTCCCACATGCCCAGGATGACGTGGCGCAATCCCACGGCTAGCGGCGAGGGCACGCGTGTCGTACCGGCGGCGGCCGAAACCTCATTCAAGGCCTGCTTGACCAGTTCGGCCGTGTCGATACGCATGGGCCCTTCCTGTGCCTGCTGCTCGGGGCGTCCGCGACCCCTGCCCGATCGGCCTCTGGCGCCGCCCTGCTCATCGGATTCGGACGAGGCGCCGCCCATACTGCCGATCACCTTCTCGTTCCACGTTACAGCATAGGTGGCATCCGCCTTCTTCGAGATGGTCACCATACCGCTTGCGATGGCTGGAATCTGGCGCCAGCGGAGTTGGGTCAACTCTTTGACGCCGCTTCGCCCTGGCACATCTGCCCACTCGAAATCGGGTTTGTTGACCGTGGCGGTGACCAGAAGATGGTACGTGCCACTCGGGTCGGCCGCCCGGGCGGTGTCGGCCTGACGAAGTTGCTCGCCCGCTTTCTTGGCGTCGCCGGGAGCGACCTCGATACTGCTTAGGCGGCTGGCGACAGCCGCAGCTATCTTGGCTATCTCCGGATTGGAGTCGCCGAGGCGCTGGGTGAGTCCGTCCATCGAGAGGCGGCGTTTGACGGCCAGTCGCATCCGCCATCTCTCCTTCTCGGGGTAGCTGCTGTCGTTAAAGGCTTTGTGGATGACCGACATCGCTTCTCGCCCGATGTTGGGATCACTGTGGCCGAGCATTGCCCCCAACAGCGTAAGCGTATCCGCATGGAGGCGAAGCTCGGGGTCTGCCCCCAGTGCGCTCAGAAGCGAGGCTACCTGAGTCGCCGGCACTCGGGTGCTGAGTTGATCTATGAGCGGCACGACGCGTCCGGTCTTCAACAACGCGGCCACGGCTTCCTTCTGAACGTCTTTGTCCGCCTGGGCCAGGGCCTCGAGAAGCAGTTGCTCCAGCGATCCTCCGCCGACGCTGCTGCGCCCGCCCCGTCCGAGCCGATCGGCGCGATCGAACGATTGGGCAGGCGCCGATGCGCCACCGGCCTTGAGCCATTGTCTAGCCAGCAGCAGGTACGCTTCCCGCCGCACGTCCTCGGTGGCCAGCGCCCCGGTGAGCCCTTCGATCAAGTCGCGAAACTGCGGACTGTCGAGCACGCCCTGCATGTCGGCATTCTGCAACACCCGCAGGAGGGTAATTCGCTTCTGCCGGTCGGACGTCTGGATCGGCTGAGCAAGAAGGGGGTCTTCTGGGTCGGATATCGTCAGCGCCCAGCCGCTGCCCGTTTCGGCGATCTGCGTCAGCAGCGCCGCCGAGGGCGTCAGCATCATCGTCTTGACGGCGGTGGTTTTGACCTCTTGGGATGTGACGGCCTCCAGTTCGCGAAGGGCGATCTCGGCCGCGCCGGGGGGCAGCAGGGCCAGACAGGCGATCGACTGTTTTGTGGCATCGGTCAGGATGAGTCGGACGGCCTCGGCCACCACGTCCGCATGCCGGCTCTGCAAAATAGCCTGAAGTGCGGCGAAACAGGCCGGACTGGCCTGAGAGTCGGGCAGCGAAGATGGCACGGTGAGCGAGACATCCTGGTCGCCTGATCGCATCGGCCGGCGGTCCATCCTACGGCCACCGCCAACGGCGTCCTGGTCGGCTTGCTGGCCGGTGCTGGCCAGTTCCTGCCCGATCAGCGAGACAAGTCGCTTGAGAACGGCTTGGTCGGCCCGCTGGGCGATGAACTGTATGGCGACAGAGGACAGCGCTTCGCGCGCCGACAGGGCCGACCAGGCCCACTGGGCGGCCATCTGGTCCGGGTTGGCCACACCCGCCAGCAGTCCAGCCTCGATCATGGGGATGGCCACGTCGGGCTGCTGCGGGTCTGGAGTTGGCCGATAGTCGTTGAGCACCCGGGCCAGCCACGCCACCGCCAGCCGAGCCATGGCCGCGTCGCCGCTGGCCGCATGGCGCCCCACCTGCTGGGCAATGGCAGCAAGCTCGTTGGCGTCTTCCCACGTCTGGGCGCTGCGGTCCTCCGAAGCTTGCACAAGCAAGATCAGCGCCAAGTCGATGGTCTGCAGCGGATCGCCACGGAACTGCACCGTCAACGTGCTCGCCTCCTGCGGATACTCGATCAGCAACGCGGCGAAACCGCTGGCGGGCATCTCGCCGCGGCGCTCCGACTGCTGGCCAAGTCTGCGGGGGGCAGCTGCTCGTCGTTGTTGTCGGCCGCGGGTGCCATCGGTCCCAGACGCCGGCGTCGGCGACCTGATGTTGTACCACAGCAGGATGTGCTCGCCCTTGCGTGACTCGATCTGGATGCGCTCGTACAGCGGCTGGTTCTGCGAGGAGAGTTGGAACGTTTCGTCGAGCGAGGGCGAACGCATCCCAGGACGCTGGCCCATAGGCCCTGGACCTCTGTCGAAGCGCCCCCTTGTGCGGCCGGCATTGGATACGGAGATCCCGAGTGTACGGCACCGTTTACCCGCCTCGGTCTCCACGCGGACCCCGGCGGAAATGGTGTACCGTCGCGCCGTCACCTCATAGTGGAAGGGCGCCAGCAGAAACGCGTAATTCCTGCGCGGCTCGATCGTGACGCCCTCGTCCTGGAACTCGTAGAGCAGGACGGGGCTCTGGAGGGCGTAGCGGAAATCCAGTTCGACCGTTCGCGGCTGCTGGGCCTGGTCTGCGGTCGAATCCGCCGGGGCCGTCGTCTGACCGGCAAGCCGTGCACTACCCGACAGCAACAGGGCCGACGCAAAACCGAGAACCCTCCATGCACCACACATCGTCTCGACCTCCGCCTGGAAGCTCATTTACATGGGAACTTTCGTGCGACTGATTTTATCGGCGAACCGCATCCGTCTCAACCGTGTCGCAAGCCGTCCTCAGGGCCGCCAGCGGACGGGTCCGGCGGAAGGTGCTTGGACCCAGCGGTCGCTGCGTCTACCATGGGGAGGTCGGGTGGCACGATCGGAGAATGGCCATGGGAACTGCGAACCCGCATTCAGCCGGCCTCAGGGCCAGCACCGGTTACCGGATGCTGATCCTGCTGGTCTGCGCGGTGGTAGCGGGAATATGGTATTTCGGTTCGCGGACAGCGCCGTCGGCCGTAGCGTGGGTGGACGATCACCAGGATGCGCTGCGGCAGGCCGAGGCGAGCGGCCGGCTCGTTCTGCTGGACTTCGGCGCGGACTGGTGCCCTCCCTGCCAGAAGATGAATCAGAACGTGTTTTCCGACCCCGAGTTCGCCGCCGAGCTGGAGAAGTGGGTGGTGCCGCTGCGGGTCGATCTCGGCGATCGCCCGCCGTCGCCGTCGGTGGCGGAAGTGGTCCGGCGGTACGGGGTTGAGGCCCTTCCAACTTTCATAGTCGTCGGCACGAAAGGGCAGGAAGTCGCCAGGCGGGCAGGGACGATGTCGGCTGGGCAGTTCCTGGACTTCGTGCGTGGCGCGGTGAATCAGGCCGCAGGCGGGCGCAGCTTGGACCGCAGGAACTGACCGGTGTAGCTGTCCTTGCTGCGAGCGAGCTGGTCGGGGGTGCCCTCGGCGACGATGTAGCCGCCCGCGTCGCCGCCCTCGGGGCCGAGGTCGATGATCCAGTCGCTCATCTTGATCACGTCCAGGTTGTGCTCGATGACCAGAATGGTGTTGCCCAGGTCGGCCAGTCGGTTGAGCACATTAAGAAGATTTTTGATATCGGCGAAATGAAGACCCGTGGTCGGTTCGTCGAGGATGTAGAGGGTCTGTCCGGTTGCGGTCTTGCCGAGTTCGGTGGCGAGCTTGACGCGCTGGGCCTCGCCCCCCGACAGGGTGGTCGACGACTGACCGAGCTTCATGTATCCCAAGCCGACGTCCTTCAGGGCGGCCAGCAGTTGCTTGATGTGCGGGAAGTTCTCGAAGAACTGCAACGCCTCCTCGATGCGCATGTCGAGCACGTCGGCGATGTTCTTGCCCCGGTAACGAATCTCGAGCGTTTCGCGGTTGTATCGCTTTCCCTTGCACTCCTGGCAGGTAACGAAAACGTCTGGAAGGAAGTGCATCTCGATTTTCTTGGTGCCCTGGCCCTGGCAGGCCTCGCATCGCCCGCCTTTGACGTTGAAGCTGAAACGTCCGGGTTTGTAGCCACGGATCTTGGCCTCTCGCGTGCGGGCAAACAACTGCCGGATCAAATCGAACAGGCCGGTGTACGTGGCGGGGTTGCTGCGCGGGGTGCGACCGATGGGCGACTGGTCGATTTCGATCACCTTGTCGATGGGCGAGGCGCCGATCAGCCGATCGTGTCGGCCCGGCTTGTCGTGGGAGTTATAGAGGCGGCGCCGCAGCGCCCGCAGGAGGATCTGGCTGACCAGGGTGCTCTTGCCTGAGCCGGAAACGCCCGTCACGCTGCAGAAAACGCCCAAGGGAAAGCGAACGTCGATCTTCTTGAGGTTGTTCTCGGCGGCCCCCCGCACCTCGATGAAGCTCCGCTTCTTCACACGTCTGCGACGCCGCGGCAGGTCGATGCGACTTCGGCCGCTGAGATACCGGCCCGTGATGCTTTCAGAGGCGGCGATGATCTGGTCGACCGTGCCCTGCGCGACGATGCGGCCGCCGTGCGCGCCCGCGCCGGGTCCCATATCGATAATGTGGTCGGCGGCACGGATGGTTTCTTCGTCGTGTTCGACAACCAGCACCGTATTGCCCATCTCAGTCAGGCGCCGCAGCGTGGCGATCAGCTTGCTGTTATCTCGTTGGTGCAGGCCGATCGTCGGCTCGTCCAGCACGTAGCAGACCCCTACCAGGCCGCTGCCCACCTGTGTGGCCAGGCGAATTCGCTGCGCTTCACCGCCAGAGAGGGTCGCGCTGGTTCGGTCCAACGTCAGATAGCCCACGCCCACGTCGTCCATGAAGCGGAGGCGCTGCCGAATCTCCTTGAGAATCTGCTGGGCGATGATGGCCTTCTCGCCGGACAGCTTGAGCTGGTCGAAGAATGCGCGGGCGGCGGCAATGCTCATCGTGCTGATGTCGCGGATGTTGCGCCCACCCACCAGCACACCTAACGATTCGGGCCTCAACCTTGCGCCGTCGCACTTCTTACAGGGCTGCTCGGACAGGTACCCGTGCAGGCGGGCCTTGACGTATTCGCTGTCGGTGTTTTCCCATCGGCGTTGGAGATTGGGGATCACACCCTCGAAGTGCATGCTGTAACGTTTCTCATCGTCGGGTGTGGTGCCGCAAAGCAGAATCTGACGGATTCCCTTCGGCAGGCTGCGATAGGGCGTATCGGGCAGCACGTCGAAGCCGTCACAAAAGTCCTGGAGCAGCCGGTTGTAGAAGATGTTCATACGTTTGCCGCCGTGCCGCCAGGCGTCGACCGCGCCCTGGGCCAGCGACTTGTCCGCGTCGGACACGATCAGATCGGGATCGAATTCGAGGATCGTGCCCAGGCCGTCGCACTCACCGCACGCACCGTACGGGCTGTTGAAGCTGAATAGACGAGGGCTGAGCTCTTCGAGATTGGCCTGGGGATGAACCGGACACGCATAGTGCTCGCTGAAGACCACGTCCGACCATTCGCCGTCGCCCGATCCCTTCTTGTTATTCTCATGGGCAATGGTAACCAGGCCGTCGGCCAGGCGCAGCGACAGTTCGATCGAATCCGTCAGCCGTGCGCGAACGTCGGGCTTGACGACCAACCGGTCCACCACGGCCTCGACGGTGTGCTTGCGATGTTTGTGCAGAGTCGGCGGCGACTTGACCTCGTAGATGCGGCCGTCGGCCCGGACGCGAACGAAGCCCTCCCGCTGGATCTGGCGGAAGATGTCGCGGTGCTCGCCCTTCTGCCCGCGCACCAGCGGTGCCAGGACCATCAGACGCGTCTGCTCGGGCAGTCGCAGCACCGTGTCGGTGATCTGTGTGACGGTCTGGCTCTTGATGGGCCGGCCGCACGTGCGATTCCTGGACGTCTTCACCCAGCAGTGAGGTTGGCCCACACGGGCGAAGAGCAGCCGGAGGTAGTCGTAGATCTCGGTGGTGGTAGCAACCGTCGATCGTGGGTTGGCCCCGCCGGATCGCTGCTCAATGGCGATGGTAGGGGGCAGACCCTCGATGTGGTCCAGTTCCGGCTTCTGCATCTGCTCGAGGAACTGCCGGGCATAGGCCGAGAGCGACTCGACGTACTTCCGCTGCCCCTCTGCATAGATCGTGTCGAACGCCAGCGAGCTCTTACCCGAACCGCTCAACCCGGTGATGACCACCAGCTGATCTCGGGGGATGGTCAGATCGAGATGCTGAAGATTGTGCTCGTTGGCGCCCTGGATGACGATGGATTTGGCCGACCCGCTTGAAGCCACTGTGCGACTCCACACCCTGACTCCGCTCAGCCGGAGCGGATTCTGGCCCCATGCACAAAATAACTATGTTACCACAAGGGCGGCCGAAGGCAACGCAGGTTCGCTGCCCCACGCACCCCTGTCGGGGCGAGGCGTTGGGTATCGTGTGCCGGCAGGGCCGCTCCGGGCCGTGGCGGGGGGAAGTGCTTGGCCTGCCCTACTCAGGGCGGCCGGGGCGGGCATCGCTCTACTTGTCCGGCCCGTGGGTGAACTGTAGCCATACCTTGCGGTAGGCCGGCGCAAACGGGGTGGTGGTTTCGGGCAGAGCCAGCAGCGACGCATCGAGGGCAAGCGAGCCGTCGGTCGGACCTCCGACGGGCGTTCGGCGCCCGTCGGGATCGATCAGCACGACGGCCGCCACCTGACTCGGATCGTAGAGCAGGCGGGCCAGATCGAGATGGATCGAGTCGATCCCCGCCAGGGGGATGATTTCGAGTCCGTTCGTCTGGCGGCGCGCGGCAAGCATGCCGGCAGTGGTGATGCCCTGCCAGGTTCGCCGCACGCCGCGCATATCCAGAAAGACCAGCTTATTGCGGCGCATAATATCGGCTTTTTGCCCCTGCCACAGGACGGTGCCCTGCAGAAAGTCCTGCCCCCGGATCACCACGCCGAACCGCGGCAGCGTCCAGCCCGCCACATCCCACGCTCGATCGCCGCGATTGACGTGAACGGTCGTGCCGTCGGCGTACTCGACCGTCAGGCGGTGGATGTTATCCGCCTCGTGGCGGACGTCGATCATCGGCTGCCGACCGACGTGTTCGTGAAACGGCACGCCCAGGTAGTACTCCCGGGCGATCTGCGACAAGGAGTGCGAGACCGGTCGGCTGGTCAGCCAATAGAGTGGGGCATGGCCGAACAGCAGGCTCGCCGATCGATAGTCGTCGGTGAAGGGAGGTTGATAGCAGTCTGCCTTGGCGCCCTGGGCTGTGACCTGCCCGAAGCGTCCCGGGTAGCCGGCGCCCTGTAAGACCACGCAATCGTGGGCCAGCCAGTCCAGCAGTGGGAAAAACTCCCACTCCTGGCATCCCGGGTCGTTCTCCCAGCGTTTGACGTCCCACAAGTCGCAGTTGGCCCCGTCGACCACGCCGAGGAATTTCTCGGTGCAGCCCTCGCCGAGCACCGGCCCACCGACGATGTCAGCGGCCCGGCGGTACATGTCGCGCTCGGTTTGCAGGGCCTCATCCGGGCCGATGAACTGCCCGTCGGGCGTCTCGATCGGTGGTGGGGTGCTGTAGCTGTTCACGTCGAGAAAGCTGGCCGAGACGGGCAGGTCGTTACATACCTGCGTGAGATTGCGCCGCATCATCCCGTTAGCCGATGCCGGTGTGTGTCGTACCGCGCGCTGCTGCGTCCGCCGATTGAACCAGCCCAGCCAAGGGCGCTGCCGCCCCCTATGCCACTCGCTGGGCTGAAAGGCCTGTTCGCAGTCGCCGAAGCTGGGCGCGTCTTCGTACAGATCGAAAAAGTTGTCGTGCAGCCCGAACGGAATCCCGTACGACTCACAGAGTCGTGCGAAGCTGTCCAACTGACTCAGCGTTCCGAAGCGCGCGTTGGGCGGGAATACGTCGGGCAACTTGACGTCATAACCGTGATGCTGCCAATTGTGTCGGATGACGGCAATCTGCTCGACCCCGGCGAACCGTAGAGACGCGATGGCCGGCGTGAGGTAGTCGTATGGCGTGCCCGACCAATCGTCGAGCAGCAGGCGTCCGACGAGCTGATCGGTCCGCAGCGACCGCGAAGGACGTGTAACCTGCCGGTACGCGTCAATCAGCTCGCGCCAGCCTTCGGCCAGGCCGAAGCGGTAGGTGACCGAGGTCGTGCGGTACATCGCGTGGAGCGAGTAGAGCCTCTCTTGCGGGTCGACGGCCAGCCGCGCAGTCTGGTCGCAGCCGATCAGTACAGCCGTGCCGTCAGACGTTCGGCCCAGGAAGAAGTCGGTCATCAAGCGGGGGCGATTGAACTTGCCCGGCCGAACCATCAGCCACCCGTAGTCGACGGCCAAAGCCTCGATCGCCTCACCCAGCGGGCCATTTCGGATCATTTCGATCCGGTCCGTCGGTGCGAGGCGACACTCGAGTATTCGATCCTCGCCGGTCAGCGTGAGCTCGGCCGTGACCACCAGTCCGTCGCCGAAGTCGTGATGAACGCGCAGAATGTCGCCCCGACCTTCATAGCGGACGCTTGTGGGCTCGGTTTTCTCGTCGCCCAGCGTTCGCATCTCCAGGCCATTGACCACCAGTTGCCGATCGCCGTGCGTCAGCCGCAGCCGCCCGGCGACCAGTCCGTTCGCCTGGGAGGCCACGCGAACCTGAGGGGCCTGCGAGCCGATCGTCCACTCGTCGGCCGCGCGGTCATACCGCCAAGAGAGCTCGGGCGTGGAAGTACTCGCGACGCACCCGGCCAGCAAAGCCTGGACCATAAGTGCAAGGGCGGCCAAAAACCCCGTGGCACGGTCGACCGAAGCCGGTGCGCAATCAGACATGGCCGCATTCTAAAGACCATCAGGCAATCCAGCAAACTCATCTGGCGCAGCTCGCTGCTGCCCCCGGGGCGACGGACGGGCCTTGACGCAGCCGGGTGTGCAACAACCATGGCGCCGCGGATGTGCCGAGACGCGCGCCAGGCGGGTATAATAAGGGGCCATGGACGAACGTGAGTCGCCCTCGAAAGATCCTGTTGAGCTTCTGCGGGAGAAAATCCGCCATTTCCCCAAGACGCCGGGCGTCTATCTGATGAAGGACGTCCGTGGGCGCGTGCTCTACGTAGGTAAAGCCAAGGATTTGCGGTCGCGGGTGATGAGCTACTTCCAGGAGTCGGCCGATCTGGCCCGAAGCCGCGGACCGGAAATCGCCCGGATGGTGGCAAAGGTGGCGGACATCGACTTCCTCGATTGCGATACCGAGGTCGATGCCCTTCTCCAGGAAAACCGGCTTATCAAGGATATCCAGCCTCCTTATAACGAACGTCTGCGCGACGACAAGACGTTCCCCTACCTGGAGATCACACGCGAGGATTTCCCGCGGGTCCGGGTGACGCGCGAGCCGCAGCCGAAGGGCAGTAAGCTATACGGGCCGTTCATCTCGCCGGCGAGCCTGCGCGACGCCGTCATCGCCCTTCAGCGCGTCTTTCGGTTTCGAACATGCAAGCTGGATATTCAGGCCGAGGACGAGCAGCGGCGGTTCTATCGCCCTTGCCTGCTCCATTCGATCGGGCAGTGCAGCGCACCGTGTGCCGACCTCATCAGTCGGGAAAACTACCTGAAGGATATCGACCGCTTCAAGAAGTTCCTGGCCTCCAAGCGAAGCGTGGTGCTGCGGCAGATGAAAAGGGAAATGGCTCAGGCGTCGGCGGAACTGCGGTTCGAGGACGCGTCCGCTTTGCGGGATCGCGTCAAGGCGATCGAGAGTCTCTCGCTCTCGGGCGACGTGGGCGAGGACGTACAGCCGGAAGTCTTTCACGTCGACCCCAGGCTCGGGTTGGACAAGCTGGGGCAGTTGCTGGGTGCCGATTCGCCGCCGCGGATCATCGAGGGCATCGACATCGCGAACCTACAGGGCGGCGAGTCGTGTGGCTCGCTGGTGTGCTTCATCGACGGCCTGCCGTTCAAGAAGGGGTATCGTCGCTACAAGATCAAGACCGTCGAGGGCGTGGACGACTACGCCATGATCGCCGAGGTCGTCTCGCGCCGCTATCGCCACGCGGCCGACGGCGAGGAGCTTTACCCCGACGTGATCCTCATCGACGGCGGACTCGGACAATTGCACGCCGCCCTCGAAGCGTTCGAGCAGATGGACGTGCGGCCGCCCATGGTGATCTCGCTCGC
>CBFCZG010000016.1:0-26362 GCA_965602375.1 uncultured Phycisphaerae bacterium
CGGCTTCTCGGCGACGACATGGATGCCTCGGCTGGCGACCTCGACGACGGCTTCGGCGTTCTGGTAGTACTGCATGGCCACACACGCCACGTCGGGTTTGGTTTCGTCGAGCATCTGACGGTAATCGTCATACGCGCGGGTCGTAGGGCCCCATGCCGGCTGGTCGCTGAATCGGTTCACGTCGTCGAAGCGATCGGCCCCTGCCATGCCCACCAATTCGCACTCGCCGGCAGCCTGCCAGCCGTCGAAGACCTCATTGATGTGGCCACGCGATCCGATGATAGCGACACGAATCATGGTCGAGCTCCCTTCGATCTCGAGTCCGCCCTATGCGGCTGCCTGCCCGAGTCAACGGCACCAGTTCCTGGCGGTTTCGAACATGGCCAGCAGGTTCGCCGGGGGCGTCTCGAAAACGATGCTGTTGCTGCTGCCAAGCACGTGACCGAGTCCGCCGGTCTCGGTGAGGTTCTGCTCGGTCGCGCGGCGGACGTCGTCGGGCGTACCTCGGGTTAGAGCGTCGGCACAGTCCACGTTGCCGAACAGGCACAGGCGCGCGAACCGCGCGCGCAGCTCGTCCAGCTTCATGCCCGCCTGGCGATCGATCTCGCCGTAGCCGTCCACGCCTGATTCCTCAAAGAGCATGTCGGCAATAGGCCAGGTCCAGCCGTCGGTGCGAAAGATGTAACGCATCTCCAGCTCGTGACACCTGTCGGTGATGCGCTTCAGATGTGGCAGCACCAGGCGCCGAAACATCGCGGGCGAGTAGGCCGGGCCGGTGTTCATGGCCAGGTCGCCGCCGGCCAGGCAAACCTCGGCCCCGTGCCGGTGATACACCTCGATGGCCACAAGCTGCTCCTCGCAGCGGTGCGACAAATACTCACCGACAAGGTCGGGATAGAGCATCATCGCCTCCAGCCACGCCGGCTCGTACATCAGCACGCCGACCCCACCGCACCCGCAGGCCCTGGCAAGGTCCGGCCCGGCCAGTCGGCACAGCTCGTCCCAGTCGGCCAGTTCGTCGTCCGACGGCGGCTTGGGTCCGTCGAACGACTCGACGGCCGAACGGATCTCCGGCACCAGCACGTCGACCCCGCCGCGCCTGAGATGATTGTCCACCTCATGCCAACTCGCTGCTTCTGGACTGTAGCGCACGAGCGACCAGGCCCCGTCCTCGCTGCCGAAGAAGTACGTCGACTCGTCGATCTTTCGGGCAGGTGTGCGTTTTTCACGCCAGGGCATGCGGATCATGTCGAAACCCATCTGCCGGTAGAGCCACGCAATGTCGCCGAGCATTTTGGCGACGAATTCGCGGTGAGCCTGCTCGCCCGTAAGTGAAGCGACCGCCTCTTTGTAGCGCAGATCGCCCCCGCCGATGTCCAGCGGGCGACCGAACGCCTCGGACGCCACCTTGCTGGCGACCGTCTGCTCGAAGATCGGCACGCGATCGGTCGGCTGAAACACAAACGCTGCTTGGATTCGCTCTCGTCCGGTCACGGAAACCTCATGATTAAGTTCTCAGCAAGACGAATCGTGCGTCGATCATAGCCCGCACACAGCCTACCCCTGCTCGATCGCCTCGATCAACAGCCGCATAAACGCCGGTAAGTAGCCGAAGTAAATGGCCGTAATCAGGTGTCCATCACGGACGGCCTCCTGTTTGACCCAGTCGGCCCCGGCGTTCTTCATATCGACGGCCATGTCGTCGGGACTGGTGGCCCGGCGCCCGCGCAGGACGTCGGCACTGACCAGCACCCACTGGGCGTGGCAGATAGCACCGATGATTCTCTCGCGGGCGTCCATTTGTCGCACCAGTTCGAGCGTGGCTGAATCGTTTCGCAGATAGAGCGGGCCGAAGATGCCGCCGGGAATGACCAGCGCATCGAGTTGGTCGACCCGCAGATCGGCGATGGCGGTGTCGGTTCTCGCCAGGGCCAATCCGTCCTTGCCACGTCGCCCCTCGCCGTGGTAGATGCAATCGGCCTCGGGGCCGGCGACGACCAGCGCGGCACCCTCCTCTTTGAAGCGATAGTACGGCACCCAGAACTCGTGCTCGTGGGCACCGTCGACGGCCAGCAGCGCGATACGTTTGCCCACCAGCCGCGGTGAATTCTCAGCCACTCGACACCTCCTTCGCGTTCGTCGCAGTGAAGTCTACGCCACCACCGACAACATGGCGAGCCATGCCGTGACATACGCAAGCCGTAAGGTGGGTCGTAACCCACGAGTCGCCTGTTGCATGCGCGATCGGGACAGACGACAATTCGCGGTCAACCGACTCCCGTTTGCATTGAGGGGCGCCTACAGGTGAGCGAAGCACAAGTCGAGAACGCCCGCACCGATGACGCAAAAGTGCGGCCCATCCCAGTGGCCCGCAGAATCGATGCGGGGCCCGTTGGCGAATCGCAGCGTATCGCGTCTCTGGACGTGCTTCGCGGGTTCGCGGTACTCGGCATCCTGGTAGTCAACATCCAGTCGTTCTCGATGATCTCGGCGGCCTACATGAACCCCACTGCCACGGGCGATTTGAACGGCACGAACTACTGGGTGTGGCTTGTCTCGCACGTGCTGGTCGAGCAGAAGTTCATCGCCATTTTCAGCATGCTGTTCGGCGCGGGCATCGTCCTGATGGCCGATCGGCGCGAAGCCGCCGGCAGGTCGCCGGCCGCCGCCCACTACCGAAGGATGGCTGTGCTGCTTGTCATCGGGCTGGCGCACGGGTACCTGCTGTGGGAAGGCGACATCCTGTGCGCGTACGCGATATGCGGATTAGTGGTCTACCTCTTTCGCAGGCGGCGTCCAGGCGTCCTGATCGCTCTGGGCCTGGCCGGTGTCGCGGTGGCCTCGGCGATCTCATTGTTCTTTGGCTGGTCGATGGCGTTCTGGCCGGCTGAGAGCATAACGGCACTCCAGCACGAGTGGGCGCCCACGCAGGAGATGATCCAACAGGAGGTGGCCGCTTACCGCGGCGGATGGTTCGAACAGATGAGCTACCGCGCACCGATTACGTTCTTCTTCCAGACACTTGTCTTCATCACCGATGTGTTCTGGTGGGCGAGCGGAATGATGCTCTTGGGCATGGCGCTGTTCAAGCTGGGTGTGCTCAGCGCCGCGCGATCGGACAGGTTCTATGTGACGCTGATCGTTCTGGCTGTGGGTGTCGGCCTGCCGATGGTGTTGTATGGGGTGCACCAGAACTTCGCGGCTGGCTGGGAGGCAGGGCACGGCTTCTTTCTGGGCAGACAATACAACTGCTGGGCAAGCATCCTTGTCAGCCTCGGATGGGTCAGCGCGGTCATGTTGGTCTGCCGGCACAACCTGCTCGCCTGGCTCACGCGGCGCCTGGCGGCCGTCGGTAGGATGGCCCTGAGCAATTACCTGCTTCAGACGGTGATTTGCACGACGATCTTCTACGGGCACGGGCTCGGGCTGTTCGGCAGCGTGGAACGCCCCGGTCAGATCGCTATCGTGCTGGCCGTCCTGGCCTTGCAACTGGTGCTCTCACCGATCTGGCTGGGATTCTTTCGCTTCGGCCCGGTCGAGTGGCTATGGCGTGCAGCCACGTACATGCACCTGCCCGCGATGCGTCGCACCTAGCGGGGCGGCGGGTGGCATGCCCACGTCCCGACGTACGTCGGGATTGCGTGGGCATGATGTTATCGATATACGAGATTGGCTTACGGCGTTGCCCGGATCTGGCGTAGACTCGTAGGGTGGATCATTGACCCACCTCACTTTCCCGCATCGGTATCGGACAGCCGGACCAATGCCACACTGTCGGCCGGCAGCAACACCTCGCAAAGCAGCTCGTCGCGGGCGCAGGTGTCGCGCCGCTCGACGGGATGCAGTGCGAGCGAGTCATCACTCCAGCGGCGCTGCGAGTCTATGCGGTAGACGGTAACACGTTTCGGTCCGGCTACCAGCTTCGAGAAATGCACCGCAGCGGTTCGATCGGCGCGTTCGTCGAGGCTGTAGTTGACGACCAGCGCGCAGACGTTCGATCCGCTCCGGCCGGCGAGTACACGGACGTCGCGATCGTCACACGACGCGGCCAGGTGCTCGTCGCCGACTTGGGCGAGCATCCAATAGACGAAGTACTGCGGGCGGACCTCGCCATTCACGCCGAACAGGCCCAGGCGATGCGGCGTTTCGTTCCAGTGGCGGACCATGTTGGCCACACCTCGCGGCGAGAAGAATGGCTCAAAGTCGGCCGGGAAGCACGTCTGATCCCAGATGTGGTAGTAGAACGATCCGTCGAGCCTGGTGCGGCGCATGTCGAGTATGGCGGCCGCCACCGCCGCGGCGCGGCGTGAGTCGAAGGCGGCGTCCTCGGTCGAGCCACCCAGACGGCGGTTCCATTCGGTGACGAAGAATTCGGGACGGCGCCCGAGCAGTTCGCGGCAGAGGATGTCGGCCACCTCGACCAGGAAGGCGTGGCGCCCGGGGTCGGAGTGGTACAGATGCCACGTAACAAAGTCGAGCCGGACACCCGTGCGTCGGCAATACTTCAGGAAGCCCAGCAGGGGCTCGTCGTGCATGACGGCCATGGCCGGACCGCCTACCTTCGCCTGCGGAAAGGCACGCAGGATGGGATCGATCGTCATCGAGTAGTATTGGCCATACTCCTCGCCGTCGCGGATCAGATAGGGACAGCCTCCGTCCTCGCCGATGTCGGGCTCGTTGGCGATCTCCCAATGAGTGACGATCCGCTGCTCGACGCTGTAGCGGCGAGCCAGTTCGGCGATCACCTGCTGCCACTGGCCAACGTCGTTCGGCCGCCACACGCGTTGATCGACGGTTGGGTAGAGAGGTTTCGGCTTAATGGTGATGGCAGCCATCACCTTCGCACCGGTACGGGCCAGCGCCCGCATGTACGGATCGAGACGCGAGAAGTCAAAGCGCCCTCGCTCGGGATAGATGTTGAAGAATTCCTGGATGAAGATGCGGACGAGGCGAGGGCCGAGACTCCGAACGCCATCGACCACACGGTCGGGCAGGGGCAGCGAGTTGATCCCTCCATGGCCGAGACTGTGCCGCCACAGTTCCAACGCGCCCTGCGCGTCGCCCGCATCAATGCGAATCTGTGCAGCCGCATGCGGCCCATATTCGTTCGACATGACAGGCCTCCACGACGTCAGCGTGACGCCGGCGGCATTGTACCGGTCGCAGCCGTGCGGCCAAAAGCGGCAGATGGCACGGGGGCCGCTCAGTAAGCCTGAGCCGGTCAGGACGTCTTAACAGTGACCGGACGGGGCAAACGGCCATTGCAGCGTGTCTGCAACCGGGGGATAATACTATGTGGAGGCCCACAGCAGTTGCCGCTACTCGGCCATATGATTGGTGTCGGGAGCCTGAATGGGCATGGCGACAGGACATATGGCACGGTGCCCCGCCGGAGATGGTAAGAAATGAAGGCTAACAGAATCATGCGTGCGGCGATGCGAAGGTGGGCGGTCTCGCTGGCCGTTCTGATCGTGGCGGCGGCGGCTTTGGGGGCGTTGGTGTCGGGCCGGGCGGCTCGCGAGGGCGACTCGGGCGATAACACTCCGCAGTTTGTCGTTCGGCGCGGACCGCTGACCATCAGCGTCACCGAGAGCGGCACGATCAAGCCGCGCGAGCAAAAGATCCTCAAAAGCGAGGTCGAGGGGCAGACCACGATCATCTATCTGATTCCTGAGGGGACGCTCGTAACGCAGGGCGAGCTGCTGGTCGAGTTGGATGCCAGTCGACTCGAGGATGAAAAAGTAGATCAGCAAATCCGGGTCCAGAACGCCGAGGCCTCCTTCATCCGCGCACGCGAGAACCTGGCGGTGGTCAAGAGTCAAACCGCCAGCGACATCGCTGCGGCCAAACTCGCCGATCAGTTTGCCCAGGAAGACCTCACCCAGTACCTAAAAGGCGAATTCCCGAAGGAGCTGAAGGAGGCCGAGTCACGCATCACGTTGGGCGAGGAGGAAAAGGAACGGGCCGAGGATAAGCTCGAGTCGTCGAAGGCCCTTTCGGAAAAGCAGTATGTTTCCAGAACCGAGTTGGAGGCCGACAAGCTCGCGGCGCATCGCGCGCAACTGGATTACGAGTTGGCTGTCGCCACGCGCGATCTGCTGAAAGACTTCACGTACAAGCGCAAGCTTGCCCAGTTGCAGAGCGACATCGATCAGGCCCATATGGCTCTGGAGCGCGTCGAGCGCAAGGCCAGGGCCGACATTGTGCAGGCCGAGGCCGACCTGAAGGCCAAAGAGGCCGAGTTCGGCCAGCAACAGGACAAGCTCAGCAAGATCGGACAGCAGATCGCCAAAGCCAAGATCTACGCGCCGATCGACGGCATGGTGGTCTACGCTACATCTGCCCGAGGCAGTTGGCGCGGCAATGCCGAGCCGTTGGATGAAGGCCAAAGCGTGCGCGAACGTCAGGAGTTGATCTACCTGCCCACCGCCGACGCCATGATGGCCGAAATCAAGGTTCACGAGGCCAGCCTGGACAAGGTCAGCCTCGGGCTTCCCGTGCGGGTGACGGTCGATGCGCTGCCGGGTGAAACGTTCAACGGCCGGGTTTCCAAGATCGCGCCGCTCCCTGACGCCCAGAGCATGTGGCTGAACCCCGATCTGAAGGTCTACAGCGCTGAGATCGACCTTCAAGGCACTGAATTGGGACTCCGCACGGGGATGAGCTGTCAGGCGGAGATTCTTGTAGACCGCTACGAAGACGCGATCTCGGTGCCCGTGCAGGCGGTCGTCCGCGTCGGGCGCGAGCCAACCGTCTTCGTTGTGGAAGATGGCCAGATGAAACCACAGGCCGTGGAACTGGGTCTGGACAACAACCGCATGGTGCGGATCGTCAGCGGACTCAAGCCCGGCCAGACCGTCTCGCTCACACCGCCGCTGGCGGTAGCGGCCGTCCAGGAAACGGTGGTGGCAGAAGCGACCGAAAGCTCCGAGATGGCTGGCCCATCATCCGACGCCCGCTCGGGACCCGACGCAACCCGCACCTTACCGCGACGGGCCGATCGCGCCGACGCACAGCCACGAAGCCGGGGCGAAGGCGGCGAGCAGGGTGACGCCGAGCGGTCCCGCCGTCGCCGTCCGCCGCGCGAGATGACGCCCGAGCAGCGAGAGCAGTGGCGCAAGCGCTTGGAGAACCTCTCCCCGGAGCAGCGCGAACAACTCAGGCAGAGACGCTCGCGCCAGCGGCAGGAGCCTAGGCAACCCGCCGCCGACCAGGGCCAATGACGACCGCCCCGACCAGCCTGATGCAACAAACGGCCGCTACCGACGGTATTGTCCAACTGCACGACGTGCACAAGGACTACCAGATGGGCACCTACCAGGTACACGCGCTGGCCGGTGTGACGGTGTCGTTTTCCCGGGGCAGCTTCTGGGCCATCATGGGCCCCAGCGGCTCGGGAAAGAGCACCATGCTCAACCTGCTGGGCTGTCTCGACCGGCCCACCGGCGGCCGTTATGTGCTGGAAGGGCAGGACGTAGCTGTCCTGGACGACAACGCCCTTAGCGAGTTCCGGCTGCGACATCTGGGGTTCATCTTTCAGAGCTTCAATCTGATTCCCCAGCTGACAGTATGCGAGAACATCGAGATGCCTCTCTATTACCTCGGCTGGGATGCCACCGACAGTGTCGATCGGGCGGCCGAACTGGCCCAGCGGGTGGGTCTGGGCGACCGTTTGGACCATAGGCCCACCGAGCTTTCGGGCGGGCAGCAGCAGCGCGTCGCCATTGCCCGAGCCCTGGCCAACGATTCACCGATCCTGCTTGCCGACGAACCGACGGGAAACCTCGACACGGCCACGGGCGAGCAGATCATGGAGTTGCTGTGTGAACTCAACGCACAGGGCAAGACCGTCATCACCGTCACGCACGAGTCTACGGTGGCCGAGCATGCTTCGCATCGCCTGCACCTGCGCGACGGTCTGATCGAACACATCGAAGGGCAGAGCTGATGCGCCAACTCCGGCTCGTGCGCAACATTCGCCTGGGCATCAAGAACCTGATGCTCCACAAGCTGCGCTCGTTCCTGACGATGCTGGGCGTGGTGTTCGGCGTGGGCAGCGTGGTGGCGATGCTCGCCGTCGGCGAGGGCGCCAGCAAGGAAGCTCTGGCACAGATTCGAAAGCTCGGCAGCCACAACATCATCGTCACGTCGATCAAGGCCGCCGAGGACGAAGCCAGCGGCACGGTCCGGACGCGGATGAGCGTTTACGGACTGTTGTACGACGACGAACTGCGGGTGCAGGAGAGCTTCGACGTGGTGGAGCACACCGTGCCGGTCAAGCTCGTACGCCGCGACGGCCGGCTCGGCGAGCGGGTGCTCGAGCTGCGCATCGTCGGCACGATGCCGGAGTGGTTTGAGCTGGTGCAGAGGCCCCTCATCGCCGGACGCGTGCTGTTGCGCCGCGACGTAGCCGAACACGCCAACGCGGTCGTGCTTACCGAGTACGGCGCGCGGCGGCTGCTGGCGACCCGAGCCACCCTCGGGCAGTCACTGCGGATCGGCAGCGATTACTTCGAGGTGGTCGGCATCGTCAAAAGCGAGGACATCCAGGCCGGCGGCATTCAGACGCCCGACCAGGAAGTCGACGCCTACATCGCCCTCAACGTCGCCCGCGAGCGGTTCGGCGACATGACCGTCCGGCGAAGCGCCGGGTCGCGCGAGCGCGAGCTGGTCGAGCTGCATCAGATGATCGTCCAGGTGCGAACCCTCACCGACGTCGAGCCCGTCGCCGCCGGCATCGAGGCTATGCTCAAACGATTCCACAAGAAGACCGACTACCGCTTGAGCGTGCCGCTCGCCTTGCTCCGCCAGGCCGAGGCCACCAAGCGAACGTTCAACATCGTTCTCGGCTCGATTGCGGGCATCAGCCTGCTGGTGGGCGGTATCGGCATCATGAACATCATGCTGGCCTCGGTCACCGAGCGCACCCGCGAGATCGGCATTCGCCGCGCCATCGGCGCCAAGCGCAGGCAGATCGTCGGGCAGTTCCTCATCGAAACGGTCGTGCTCTCCAGCCTCGGCGGGCTGATCGGCATAGGCATCGGCCTGCTGATCCCGTGGCTGGTAACCTACCTGGCCGGCATGCCTACAGTTGTCACGTTGTATAGCCTCGTGCTCTCGGTGGGGATCAGCATGTCGGTGGGCATCGTCTTCGGCCTGTACCCGGCCGTCCGCGCCGCCACCCTCGACCCGATCGTCGCGCTGCGCCACGAGTAGACTAACGCAGGGC
This sequence comes from uncultured Phycisphaerae bacterium, assembly GCA_965602375.1. Taxonomy (GTDB): domain Bacteria; phylum Planctomycetota; class Phycisphaerae; order UBA1845; family DATKUK01; genus DATKUK01. The sequence goes on from CBFCZG010000016.1 coordinate 9,230, forward strand.
GCGTCCCGGCGCGCCGGGATTGTGCGCGATTCCTCGCCTCCGCCCACCCACAAGCTACGCGGGACGCTGTCCCGCTTCGCTTGAAGGTGGCACCCGCCCCTGGAGATAAAGACTAAAGGAATAAAAGAGCAACGGCCTAAGTATCCGCCGCAACCCGAATCCCGCTGCTGACGCCGCGGGTGTGAGGCAAGTCCCCAAGGCGGTTCGAACAGCGGAGAAGCCGGACCTTGTCGCCATACGAGCCGCCACGCAGAACACGGTTAGATTCGGCGTCGACCGCCGTCCACGCGCTGCCATCTGTCGGAGCCCCATCGTAATCCTTGTGCCATAGATCCTGGCACCATTCCCAGACATTACCCGCCAGGTCCAGGATTTCCTCACGAGTCCCACCGCGAGGATAGACGCCCACCGGGGTCGGGCAGCTAATGTGTGAATCACAGTAGTTCGCGCGGTCCGGAGTCGGCTCGTCGTTGCCCCAGGGGTATCGACGGCCGTCGGTTCCGCGGGCCGCCCGCTCCCACTCGGCCTCGCTGGGCAACCGACAGTGGGCCCAGGCGGCGTAGGCGGCCGCCTCGAACCAACTCACATCGGTGACCGGGCGGTTGGGATGGGCCAGTTGCTCGGCCCACCCAGCCGGCTCCTGCCACCTATCGAACCCGCCGGCCTGCCAGTGCTGCTCGTCGGCATAGCCGCCGTTGTCGACGAAACGGGCGTACTCGGCAACGGTCACGGGATATCGCCCGATGCGGTACGCCGCCAGACGTACCTTGTGGACCGGCGACTCGTCGGGGTATGCCTTCGGGTCGTAGTTGGGTCTCGCAGGGTCCTTGTCCTGGGCTCCCATAAAGAAGTCGTCTGCGAGAATGTCGACCCAGTTTGTGTCGAGGGCGCGGTCCGCTAACCGCGGGTCGCCCGCCTGGCCCAGTGCCTCGGCAGCGGCGATGGCCACCCTGACGTCAACCGATCGTGATCGCTCTGCATCGAAGATGCCCATCACCTCGTCGGCAAGGCGCTGATACCGCCTATCGGCGGGCTTGTAGCTGACCGGAGTCAGGTCGCGCACGGCCGCACCGAGAAGGCCTAAGCACCTAGCCTGACCGGCCAGCGACGCATCCTGGTCGAGACCGTCGAGGATGGCCGAGAACATGGCGTCCACCCGGCGGACCCCCTGGTGATGCAGGACCCCGGCCAGCAACAGCACAGTCTCTCTCCACTCCGGGCGATACAACTTCTGCGGTTGAGCGAACAGCAGCCGGCACTGGTCGTCTTCGCTCCGCGAGCCGAGGGCCCTGGCGGCGAGGTACTCCTGAAAGGTCAGGTGCCAGAATCGCACGTGGTCCCCGCGACCGACGACGATGCCGCTGTCCAACTCATCCTGAAGCAGAAAGGCCTCGGCCAGCCGGACTCGCGCATGCTCCGGCTCATCGCGCGATTCCTGGGCAATCCCCATGGCGGCCCAGTACCTGGGCACCTGCATCTGCCGCCCGTCGGGATGGTCCTGCATGGCCAGCGCCAATTCCCGGTGCAGGGCGACGCATCGCTCCGGCGGAGGACGCCCTGGCCTGTCTTCACGTGAACGAGCCAGCCAGAGGATGATCGACTCATAGAGGTCGGCCCGCTGCTCAGGCAGGCGCTTCTCGTTCCAGTGAACGACCGCCAGGGCGGTCAGCATCACCGGGTTGCGGGCCATCTGCCGGATCTCGGGCCGGGCGCGAAGCGCCACCAGCAACTCCCGCAGATGCTCTCGTAGCTGGGCGGGGCTCTCGCGAAACAGGGCTTCGCACCAGCGCGTCAGGAACGTCTCGATGGCCTCTTCCTCCAGCGCGTCGATCCGAGCATGGGCAAAGTCGGGCAGGATCGCCTCGCCCTGGTAGGCGGCTGGCCGGCTGGTGAGCACGAACCGGCATTGGCCATACGCGTCGCGGCTGGCCTTGTGCACGAGGCTCGCCAACGACTTGCGCTGCGACTCAGACGCGGCTTCGTCCAGCCCGTCGAGCAGGACCATAGCCGAGCCGCCCTCAAGTTGCTCGTGGAAGAACGACTCGTCCAGATCCGCCCCGCAGTCCTTGCTGCCAGCGGCAAGAAAGTGTGGCAGCCAGGCGGGCGACTCGGCGCTTGTCGGGCCGGTAAGTGCGGCCTGAGAGGCGTCGATGTGCTGGGCCAGGTCGGCAAGCCGAATCAGGATGGGAAACGGTTTGCCGTCAAGGCTCAATCGCCGGAGGGCGCCACCCGGGTCGTCGGCCAGATGGGCCTGGCAGAGCAGGTTGGCGATACGGCGGAGGAAGGTGGTTTTGCCGGCGCCCGGATCGCCGACGATGACGAGGTGGCGATCACGAAGGGCTTGGTCCAACTTGACCGGGAGGTCGCGTACGGTGTCCCGCTCGGTCTGCTTGCCTCCTGCACCAACGGATGTTGTCAGCGGGATGTATAGCTCGTCAATGGGGAAGCGATGCGCCCTGCCGCTGCCGACCTGGAGGCCTCGGATGTCGATATAGGCCGTCCGCTCTCGCAGCGAGCACAGGTACTTGACTATTTCGACCAGCCTTGTCTGCTCGGCAAGCGCCGCCGCGGCAGGCGGGACGTCCAGCAGGAAGGTCGCCACGTTGTCGCGCAAATCGGGGTACGCGTTGCGATCGGGAATCCATCGTCCGTCCCGCCACAGCCAGAAATGTACGTCCACTCTTCGGGACTTCGGATGAAGGGCCACGAGCTGGAATGCGTTGGGGTAGTCACTACCGTCGTAGGCCGAGCCCGCGGCCAGTTCGAGGCACACGTCGCCGGGGTAGTGGATCGCGCGGGACTTCTGCTCGTGAAGATGCCCGCGCAGGACGACATCGCAGCGGTGTTGTATCTCGGCCTCGACTTTTCCGGCGTCAGAGGGGGCGAGGAAGGCCCAGGGATGGTGCAGCAGGGCGACCGACCAGTCGACGCTGCCGGATTCTGTGAGCAGTTCGTTGACCTGCCACCGCCCGGCCAAAAGCTTGCCGTAGTCCTCGTCGCACCACGACGTCCACGAGGAACACAGCCCGGCCACGTGCACGCGCTGCCCGCGCAGCCTCAGCGTGGTCGACCACCACGGGACATCCAGTGCGTCGGCTGGCTTTCGCAGCCCGTTGGCGAAATCCACATAGGCGTCGTGACGCTTGAGCAGGACACGTCGCTGCTCCGGGTCCTGCAACACCTCTGCGATGGCATCCTGGTCGAGACCAACGATCAGGTCGGATTGGAGTGCGCGAGCGGTTCGATTGACGACCGCGCGGTCAACGTCGTGATTGCCGGGTACGATGAGGATCCTGCCGGCCGGAAACCGCCTCGGCAGCGCCGGGCGCAGCTTCTGGTCGATCCAGAGGCGGGCCTGCTCGTAGTCTTCGGCGCACCCCCTGTAGGCGATGTCGCCGGTGATCGCGACGACGTCGGGGGCGAGACCGCCACCGACCATCTGGCCGACTGTCTCCGCCAGGCTGGCGAGCACGGGGTCCGAGGCCCAGCGACGTTTGGCGCTGAAATGGAAGTCCGAAAGATGCAGGATTCGGATCGGATCGTCCGCTGCCGACTTGCGTTGTCCCTGCGTGCGAGCCACGGTAGTCCCCTGATCCGGTCCGCTTCGAGGGCCGAGATCATCCGCACTGCAACGACGACTGGAGAACATGCCCCTTCGATCTGGAGATATTAATAATATCAGATATGCTCGGCGTCAATGCTCGGGCGCCTGCCGGGATTGCGCGCAATTCCTCGCCTTCACCCACCCACAAGCTACGCGGGACGCTGTCCCGCTTCGCTTGAAGGTGCCACCCGGCGACTTGACAGACATCGCATCTTACGACATTTGACTCAGCAGCGACCGGGCGTCGAATGCTTCGGCGCAAGAAACACCGGACGCGGATAGCAGCAGCTATGACGTCTAAAGAGCGGATGTTGACGGCCATGCGCGGGGGCCGGCCCGACTGCGTACCAGTGGCGCCGGATATCTCGAACATGATCCCCTGCCGCCTGACCGGCAAGCCGTTCTGGGACATCTACCTGTACGACGACCCGCCGCGATGGCAGGCCTACATCCAGGCCGTTCGACATTTCGGATTCGACGGTTGGCTCGACGGGGTGCCGATCCGGTTCGACTTCGAACGAGACCAGGCCGCCCAACAACCCACTTGGCAGGAAGCCATCGTCGCCCGCACGCCCGAGCGCATCTACACGCGTCAGCACGCGGTCGTCGACGGGCATCGCAAATGGTCGGACCATTGCACGGTCTACTACATCGACAACCCGCCGACACACGACGTGCCGCTGAGCAAGGTGGCCCTGCCGAGCGATCCGCCTTACGAGTGGCAAGACGTGCCCCGCGACAGCCGACTGCCCGGCCTGGAGGCTTACCGCGCCGCCCGCGACATGATGCGCGACGACGGCGTGGTCGGGGTGCACGTGGGTCTGCCCGGGCTGCGGCTGGGCTCGGACATGATCTACGAGTACTTCGATGATCGCGCGCGCGTGCTGGCGTGGTGCCAAGCCGAGCACCGCCGCCTGGTCCGCCGCACGGAGGAACTCGTCAAGCTCGAGCCCGACTTCGTGCTGATCGGGGTGTCTGGATTCATGCTGACCAACCCCGAGCCCATCTTCCGTGAGCTGGCGCTGCCGGCGCTGAAGGACATCACCGCGATCTGCAAGCGGGCCGGTGTGATCAGCCAGATTCACTGCTGCGGGCCCGAGCGGAACCTGGTTCGCATCGCAGCTGAGGAAACCGATCTGGACAGCATCAACCCGCTCGAGCCGCCGCCCATGGGCGACTGCAACCTGGCCAAAATCAAGAAGCAGTTCGGCCACAAGCTCAGCCTCATGGGCAACCTGCACACCACCGACGTGATGCTTCGGGGCACGCCCGACGACGTGGCTCGTGCCAGCCGGCAGGCCATCGACGACGCGGGCGAGGGTGGCGGCTTTATCCTCTCGACCGGCGATCAGTGCGGTCGCGACACGCCCGACGAGAACATCCACGCCATGATCGAGGTGGCACGAACCTATGGCCGCTATTGATGCGCGACGCCCGCGACACAAGCCATTCCGCGCCGAGAGAGACGCCGAATCCCTGATTCGGCAAAGGTGCCTGATATGAAAGCCATCAAGGTCTCAGCCGCGTCGACGTCGGCCCGGTGGGGTCAGATCGATGCAAACCTGGCGAAGATTTGCCACGCCGCCGAACGCGCCGCCGCCGAGCAGGCCCGCCTGTTGCTGCTGCCCGAGTGTTGCCTGACCGGGGCCGACTGGCCTACATCGCCCAAAACACCCCGCGTAGAAAACGTAGCGCTCGAACTGGGCAGCCCGCCCATACGCGAACTCGGGCGCATCGCACGGCGGACGAAGCTGGTTCTGGCCGTTGGTCTCTACGAGCGCAAGGGCGTCGGCACATACGTAACCCAGGCTCTTATCGGGCCGAAAGGCATGCTGGGCGCGTACCGCAAGGTTCACGAAGGTCGCCAATCCAGTCGCGATCGGCAGCTCTTTCCCGTGTTCGATCTGGGATTTGCCCGCGTGGGTATTTCCATCTGCCGCGACAACATGCTGCCGGAGTGCGCCCGCGTCCTGGCCCTGCGAGGGGCTGAGCTGCTCTTGGCGCCGTTTACCTCGCTGCCGCTGAGTCGAGCGGCCTGGCGGCTGGAGCGATTGGTCGCTCTTCGAGCTCGAGCGCAAGACAACCGATTGTTCGTGCTGTCGGTCAGCCATGCCCAGCCGCACGTGCCCGGCCGTCTGCCCGAGTGGGGCTACAGCGGCATCTGCTGCGCGATCGACCCGCTTGGCCGACTGATCGGCGAGTCGCGCGGGCGCGTGGGTCGGCCACAGCATCTGACGGTCTCGCTCGAGCCGGCGCTACAGCGAGAGTGCTTCTTGGGCGATGAGCCAACTCTGCGTGCCCGCCGCCCGGGGGCCTACCGCGATCTGGTCGACGAGCGATTGCAGAAGGCATGCCTTCGATCCGCCCCGGCGTTTCAGTACGATCGAGCGCAATGAAAGCGGACGCGACGAAGTCTCGCCGCGCCCGCTGCACGAAAACTGCCGGCTGCCCTAGAGGCCCCCATCCGCCTGCCAGCGCTTGGCTGGGTTGTCGTTGCGGATCGCCAGGTTCCACTTCTTGACGTTGCCGGATTTCAGCTTGATCTCGTACGGGACGAACCAGCCTGGGTACCGGCCCGACTGGAACGGCTCGCCGAGGCTGATGATCTCCAGCCCGCCAAGGCCGTCCTTGAATTTCTGACTGAGCGCGGTCATCGGCCAGTACTTCAGTACCTCGTCCCAGTCTTCATCGGCGCAGGCCTGGAAGAAGGCGCGGGCCGCTTCGTCGGGCTCCATGTCGGTGTACTTCTCGTTGTCCGGCAGTACATCGGGCTTTTGGAACCACACCACGTCCTTCGGGAGCGTCAGCGAGAACAGCGACGGATCGATGCCGGCATCGTAGTCGATCTGCGTGATCTCGAACACCAGCACGTCTCCCGCCTCGGCGTGCACGTACACCTGCATCGCCTCCAGAAGATGCGTGTCGGCATCGAACCGATAGACCCGGCGGTTGTCCGAGGCCGAGATCGACTTGTTTTTCAGCCAGTCATTGGTGAAGTCGCCCCGGGCTTTAGCTTCGACGGTCAGCACCAATTCGTCGCCTCCGTCCGCGCCCTTCTTGCGGGAAAGGCTCAACTCCGATCCCCGCTCCTGGGCCAGGCGCTGCTCGCTCTCGAGCACCTTGTGCGGATCGAGCAGTGGCCGCAACCACTCAACCACCCCCGAGTTCGGGCCAGCCCGCAAGGCCTTGTTGGACGACTTGATCCACAGCAGAGCCGATTCGCCGTCCATGACCACCACACGTCCCGGCTTCTCGATCCGCCAGCGGGGCAAGTCGCCGAACTGCTTCCAGATCTGGTGGTCCACGAAATCGTAGTCCAGCCCGATCAACTCGAAGTTGTCGTGGGCGATGGTCCGCATCCGCGCCTGGATGTAGACCGACTGTAGATGGGCAACAGCGTCGATGCCTCGGGCCAGCACCTCGGCCGCCGTCGCCACACCGTTGCCGGTACCCGGCCACACGACCACCAGCGCCGTCACAGCCGCCACCGCAGCGACGAGACCAACGCCTGCTCTTCCATATCTTTTTCTCATCTGAAAGGTCCTTAACTTAAAGGTTCCTTCCCGAACGATCCTGTCCATCACCGAGGTTTCGAGAGACCGATGCCCCACGGCCTGTCCATCCTCGACCAGACGGTCGCGCAGCTCGGCCAGCTCGGTCAACGCGTCGCGGCAAGCCGCACACTCCTCGAGATGCCGCGCGACATTCTGCCGACTCTCGGGGCTCGACAGCTCTTCGACGTAGGCAACCAGTTCGTCTCGGCATTCGGCGCAGTTCATTGAAGCACCTCACGATCTTCGTCGGCGTTCTGGCCCTGACGCAACGTCTCTCGCAGCAGGCCATAGGCCCGCGAGAGTTGCTTGGTCACCGTACCCAGGGGCATCTCCAACTCCTCTGCCACCTGGGCACACGAAAGGCCGCCGTAATATCGCAGCAGCGTCACCTGCCGGTACGGCTCGGGCAGGCCCGCCACCGCCCGTTCCAGGCCGTAGTCGTGCGACAGTTCCGGGTCCGGCCCGCGTTCGGCCCAGGCCCGGGCGACCTCTCGCCGTCGATGGTCTATCCGCTGCTGCTGGCTGGCCACCCGGGTGGCAATTCCCAGCAGCCACGAGCAGAACGTTTCGGCCTGCTTCAGCTTCGACAGGCCGAAATAGGCACGCACGAGCGTCTCCTGGGCCGCTTCCTCGGCTCGGTCCCGGTCGCCCAGCCGCCCGGTCAGGTACGACAGCAACACGCCCTGATACCGCACGACCAACTGGCGAAACACGTCCGGGTGCCCGTCCAGGCAGCATTCGACGTATTCTCGATCAGTTCGGCACATGGACCTGTCTCCAACGATGAGCGATTCGAATCCTCACCCTATAGTGCGCGCCGACGGCCCTTTGCGACGCAAAATCCTGATCTGCCCGGAAGATCCAAAGCCAAACGGGTGCAGGACCCAGACAGCAACCAGCCGGCCAATTCCAGACTGGACCGGCTACAAGCTGTTGCCCGCACCCGACGGGCGTTCGCCAACCTGTGAGCATACCTTGCAGAACTCCAGCCGAAGACCACGGGCAATATGCATCGGCAACTCTTGATCCTGTGGTCACCCGTTAAGCACATCACTTGGGATTGCAGCGGCCACATATTCATACGTACGCACAGCCAAGTCGAGGGTCCCCCGGACCCGGAACTCATCTGCGAAACTCGGCGAGGTCCGCTGCCGCGCCCGACGTGGCCTGACCGAAGACATCCCTTTTTTGCACTCGGCCGTCGGCGACAGTAAGATGCCCGGCCACGGTCGGCGCGACCGGCCGGTGTAGAACAAAGGAAAGGTGTTTGTAATGTCGGAAAAAGTGGAAGGGCATGAGGCCCACATGCAGAAGGCCGAGAACCTGGGCATCCTGCCGGCGGTGCGCCGGCCCATCAAGATCGTCTTTTTGGGCGCGGGTAGCGCCTTCTTCCGCAAGCTCTTCGTCGACGTGATGAGCATCCCCGGCGCCGACACGGGCGAGATGGCGTTGGTGGACATCGACGAGGAACGTCTGGAGTTGCAGCACCGGATCGCCGAGATGATCGTCGGGAAGATGGGCAAGCGCTGGACGGTCAGCGCGTCGGCCGATCGACGTAAGGTGCTGGCGGATGCCGACTATGTCATCAACTGCATCGAGGTGAGCGGCCTGCAGTGCGTCCGGCACGACAACGACATTCCCACCAAGTACGGCGTCGAGCAGTGCATAGGCGACACGATCGGGCCAGGCGGCTTGTTCAAGGCCCTGCGAACGGTGCCGGTGTTCCTCGAGGTGCTCAAGGACATCGAAGAACTCTGTCCCAACGCCTGGATTCTCAACTACACCAACCCGATGAGCATCATGTGCCTGGCCTCGGCACGCACCAGCCGCGCCAACCTCGTCGGGCTCTGCCACAGCGTGCAGGGCACCAGTCACGCGCTCGCCCGCTACGCCGACGTGCCATACGCCGAAATGCGGTGGAGTTGCGGCGGTATCAATCACCTGGCCTGGTTCACCGAGCTGAGGCACAACGGAGAAGATCTCTACCCCGCATTGCGCCAGAAGGTCCAAAACGATTCGGAATTATACGAGCAGGACGTTGTTCGCTTCGACATGATGCAGCACTTTGGATACTTCATCACCGAGTCTAGCGGACATCTCAGCGAGTACCTGCCCTACTACCGCAAGCGGCCGGAGCTTATGAAGAAGTACTGCCGTGAGGGCTACCGTGGCGGCAGCAGCTTCTACGCCGACGGCTGGCCGAAGTGGCGGGCCGACCGCGACGCCATGCACCGCAAAATCCTCGCCGGCGAGGAGGACATCTCGCTGGACCGCACCTGGGAATACGCCAGCTACATCATCCAGGCAATGGAGACGCACGAGCCGATCACCATCTACGGCACCGTGCACAACACCGGCCTGATCGAGAATCTGCCGCAGGACGGCGTGGTCGAGGTGGCGTGCATGATCGATCGCAACGGGGTGCATCCGACACACTTCGGACCTCTACCTGGCCAGTGTGCAGCTGTCTGCGACTGGAACATGCGAATGTACGACCTGGCGGCGACGGCCTGCATCGAGAAGTCGCGCGAGGCGGCTGTCCACGCGCTGATGCTCGATCCGCTGACGGCTGCGGTGTGCTGCCCCGCCGAGATCAAGCAGATGTTCGACGAATTGTTCGAAGCCGAGCGCGAGTTTCTGCCCGGGTTCTGAAGTCGGCCTAGGGAGCAGCAAGATGTGCCCGAGTCGACCCGTCGCCGCCCTGCTGTGCATCGCGCTGGCGGCCGGCGCGGCCGTGGGTCGCGCCCAACTCCCCTCCCGACCGGCGCGCCGCGACGCCGACATCCGTGTCATGTCCTTCAATATCCGACTCGGGGGCGACGGGGTCGATGAGCTTCTTACGCACGTCTACGGCCGATGGTTCAAGCCGCGGATGCGCTCACTGAAGGACACCCGCAACTACTGGCGCAATCGTCGCGATATCGTCTTCGACGTCATCAGACGACATCAACTCGACCTGATCGGCTTGCAGGAGGCCAATCGCGCCCAGTTGGACGATATCCACGCCGCGCTGCGGCACTACGGCGAGGTCGGCGTGGGTCGGTTTGGCGACGAGCTGGGCGAATACTGCGCCATTCTATATCGGCTGGATCGCTTCAGCGTGGACGAGCAAGGAACGTTCTGGTTCTCCGAAACGCCCGAGGTGCCCGGCTCGATGTACCGGGGACAGAAGGTGCCGCGAATCTGCACCTGGGCACGCCTGCACGAACGCGGAAGCGAGCAGACGTTCTACCTGTTCAACGTGCATTTCTCCTCGGAACACCAAGGGGCCAGAGAGCGAAGCGTCCGGCTCTTGGCCGAGCGCATCGCCGGCCGATCACACCCCGAACCGGTGATTCTGACGGGCGATTTCAATGCCGTCGAAGACAACCCCGTCGTTTTGTGGCTAACCGGACGTACGCTGCCGCAATGGGCGCAGGCAACCCCTGCGACCGCACCTTCGCTTCGCCTGACCGACGCCTTCCGCGTCGTCCACCCCGAGGCGGATCGAGTCGGCACGTACCACGACTTTTCCGGGCGCCGAAACGGACCGAAGGTGGACTACATCTTCGTCACACCCGACGTGACGATACCGGACGCCGACATCCTTCACGATGACCGCAACGGACAATACCCCTCCGACCACTTCCCCGTCACCGCCGTGCTGCGGTTGCCCGGATTGGCACGACCGTAGTCGACCGCATCGCGTCTCGGTGTACCGGAGCGGGACGCCGTCCGCCCCGTCATACGTCGGCGTGCAGGTTGGTCGGCCCGAACCCGCTGCCCAGACCCGGACTGGTGCGGATGGCGCGGGTGATGAACTGCTTTGCCCCGCGGACGGCCTGTCGAATGTCCTGACCGAGGGCCAGTCTTGCGGTGATCGCGGCCGAGTACGCACAGCCCGTGCCGTGCGTGTTCTTGCTGTCAATCCGCTCTCCGGGCAGCTGCTCGACGCGACCGCCGGACCAAAGCACATCCATGGCTTCCTCGTGCAGGTGCCCGCCCTTCACCAGCACGTTGCGAGGACCCATGCGGGCGATAGCTGCCGCCGCCTCGGCCATCGAATCCACGTCTACCACCTCCATCGCCGCCAGACTCGCCGCCTCGTCCAGATTCGGCGTGACCAAAAAGGCATGCCGCAGCAGCTTGCGCCGCAACACTTCGCATGCATCAGCCGTCAGCAGCCTGGCGCCGTGCTTGCTGATCATCACCGGGTCGACAACCAGCGGAAACGAGAAACGCGCCGCATACTCGGTTAGGCGTTCAATCACCGCCGCGTTGCCCAAAGCGCCGGTCTTGGCTGCCGCAGGAGGGATGTCCGCAAGCACGCCCTCAAGCTGGGCAGCCACGAAGTCCGGTTCGAGCACCTCGACGGCCGACACGCCTCGCGTGTTCTGCACCGTCAGAAGGGTCAACACACTCATGCCGTACACGCCGTGCTGGTGGAAGGTCTTCAGATCGGCCTGGATGCCCGCCCCACCCGAAGGGTCGGAACCGGCAATGGTCATCGCCACGGCCATGGTTCTGCCTCCGCTGCCCCTTTATACGGGATACGATAGCCCCCGTTGCACGGTCCACACCGAAACCCGCGTCCCCATCCACCATGTATTGTTTACCGAGATAGTCGGCCGAGCAAGCAGCCGGCCCCAAAAAGATGCACAGCAAGCACGCACAGCAAAAAGCGGGCCGACACAAAGTACGCCCGCGCAATCGCTTATCACAAGGAAACGCCTACCTTCGCGCCCGGCTCACGCCAGGTTGAGCGTCATCAGGAACTCGGCGTTGGTCTTGACCTTGGCCAGGCGGTTGCGCAGCAACTCGACCGACTCGACCGGGTTCATGTCGCTCAGGACGCGGCGCAGCATGTACACCTTCTCCAGCTCATCCGGGTGCAGCAGCAGCTCTTCCTTTCGCGTGCCCGAGGCGGCGATGTCGATGGCCGGCCAGACCCGCTTGTCCACCAGTCGGCGGTCGAGGTGCAGCTCGCTGTTGCCCGTGCCCTTGAACTCCTCGAAGATCACCTCGTCCATCTTGCTGCCCGTGTCGACCAGAGCCGTCCCGATGATTGTGAGCGAGCCGCCCTCTTCGATGTTGCGAGCCGACCCGAAGAACTTCTTGGGCTTCTCCAGAGCGTTGGAGTCGACGCCGCCGGTCAGAATCTTACCCGAGTGCGGCACCTCGGTGTTGTAGGCCCGCGCCAGACGCGTGATCGAGTCCAGCAGAATCACCACATCGCGCCCGTACTCCACCATGCGCCGGGCCTTCTCGATCACCATCTCGGCCACCTGCACGTGCCGACTGGCGGGCTCATCGAACGTGGCGCTGATGACTTCCGCCGACGTCTCGCGCTCCAGCTCGGTCACCTCCTCAGGACGCTCGTTGATCAAGAGGATGATCACGAACGCCTCGGAATGGTTCGCCGAAATCGCGTTGGCCATCTTCTTCAGCAACACGGTCTTACCCGTACGCGGCGGTGCCACGATCAACATGCGCTGCCCCTTGCCGATCGGCGTGACCAGATCGACGATCCGCATGTTGGTCTCATCGGGCGCGGTCTCCAGCAGCAAACGCCCGTCCGGGTGCAGGGGGGTGAGATCCTCGAAGTTGGTCCTGTCGACGACCTTGTTCGGCTCTTCGTAGTTAATCGCCTCGACGCGCAGCAGTGCGAAGTAACGCTCCGACTCTTTGGGCGGACGTATCTGCCCGGCCACGACATGTCCGGTCCGCAAACCGAATCGACGAATCTGCGACGGACTGACGTAGATGTCATCCGGGCCGGCCAGGTAGTTGTACTCAGGCGATCGCAGGAACCCGAACCCGTCGGGAAGAATTTCCAGGACCCCTTCCCCGTACATCAGCCCGTTTCGCTGGATACGTTCCTTGAGGATCTTGAAAATCAAATCCTGCTTCTTCAGCGACGTGTAGTCGCTGAGGCCTTCGTCCTTCGCCAGGTCGTGCAGCTCTGGAACCGTCATCCGCTGCAAGGCAGTCAACTGCAACTCGCCCCGCTTGACCTTCTCGTACTTCTCGTGGGTCTCACGGTCGACTCGGGCCTGCACATCCTCCTGCGTCGCGGTTGCCGTGGAAGTTTCGCCGTTCTCGACAGCGACAGCCGTCTCCTCCGGCGCTTTTTCCTCGTTCTTGGACGGGGGGGTGCTGCTCTCGTCGGTCTTCGTTCTCGACTTGGCAGGCTTGTTCGCAGCCGACTTGGTAGTCGTCTTTCTCCTGGTCGTCTTGGAACGACCGCTGCTAGCCTTGGCCATCAAACCATCCTCCTAGTAAAGACCCTCCGACGGGGAAGGTCGATCAGTTGTTCCACGGGGTCGAGGCACTTCACACCGATGGCCCCGCCGGTGTTACGTATCGGTTGCTCCCAGGTCAGCCCCGCACGTTCCCCTGGGCGTCTTGGCGGCTTGTACCGAGGAGATTATCTTGGAAAAGGTTTTCTCCACCTGGCGGCAGAGCGCGTCGATGCTCGAATCGTTATCTATTATATAGTCGGACTGAGCCCTCTTGAAGTCCAGCGTTTTGTGCCATTTTTCGCGCCGCTTTAGCTCCTCAACGTCCCACCCCCGCGAGCGCGCCAGCCTTGCCAGACGCGTCGACTCTGCCGCGTCCACAAAAACCACCGCGTCACATTGCAGGTCCAGGTCCACCTCGAACAGCAACGGGCTGTCCAGCACGATCGCCGCTACCGAGTCGTCCGCTCGTGCCTGCTCGATCAGTTCGGCTCTCCGCCGGGCCACACGCGGATGCAGAAGCCGCTCCACCCGCAAACGCTGAGCGGAATCGCCGAAGATCACCGCCGCCAGCTTTTGGCGATCCACCGACCCATCCGAGGCAAGCACTGACGATCCGAACCACTCCCCAAGCACTTCCTTAACCTCTTGCGCATCAAGCTCTTGCTGTGAGAGCTGATCTGAGTTGATCACCAGCGCACCAAGCCTGGCCATCTCGGCCGCTACCCGGCTTTTGCCCGAGCCAACGCCTCCTGCCAGACCAACGATGGGCTTCTGATCGATCACACCCCGCCTCGCCTGACGCGACCCAGAACCGCCGGCCGGCGCCGCCGTTCAACTACCCGCCCTGCTGCGATACGCCGAATTCCGAATCCGCTCACTTCAAATCACCGGACGACCTGCCAACTGGCACAGCCTGGCTGTTCCCGTCCTCGCGGCCGGACGCTGCCCGCCGCAGCAACCAGCCTGTCGCCCGATCACACAATCCTGCCCAGAGTCTGTCGGTGCGCCCGGCCGTGGCAAAAGGCCACACCCCGCCGGGTACTGGGTCACCCTACGCTCACATGTAGTACGTGGCCACTTGGCTCAGCGCCGAGAAACCGTGAAGCCATGGCCAATAAGGCGGTAACTCAGAAGCCGATGTGAGCAAAAGTTCGGCTTCGCTCGGGGTTCCAGCACTCGTAGTCTAGCAGCACCGGCACAATACGTCCACCCCTGCCAGACAAAATTTTGCCCCTGTCCGCCCGCCCAGTCAAGGGCCCCGGACGTAGCGGCGACCTGCCGACAGTCGTCCCGCCCAGCCAGGCCGGCACGCCCCCACCCGGAGCAACTTGACCGCCGCCAGTGGCGACAGCAGGATAGCCCCCCAGTCGCCGACCGCATGCCGCCGGTCCACTACGGGCCGGTAAGCGGCCGCCCGACACATGGATCTCGGACAGAGGAGCACCAACCAAGGAGAAACTCAATGGGCTACGGGGAACTCCTTACGAAACTTCGTGGGCCGGGCACTGTGTTTTCCTACCCACGGACAGCCGAGGCCATGGAACTGGTCGCCCTGGCGGGCGAGGGCCGGATCGAGCTTCGCGGTCGGTCGGTGACGATCAACGGCGTCCGCGGCCATGCCGAGGTGGGCGGCGTCGAGGTCGATCAAGAGGATTTTCTCTACCTGCCGCCCGGCGAGCCCGAGTCGGTGCCCTATAAGACCGACGGCCTGCTGCTGGTGTGCGAGTATGCCCCTGTGTGCAACGCGTCCGACCTTGCGATCGGTCCGATCCTGGTGCCCAAGGGTCGGGCCAATGGCTACGTCCGCACGCAGTACCGCGGCTCGAGCCACGGCTGGGGACCCGACTTCTCGAAGTTCAATCCGCAGGGTATCACGTACGTCGACAAGCTGTGGGGCAGCAGCCGCGACGTGCTCGCCCAGGAGCTGACAATTCCGCCTCACCACATCGTGCCCTGCCACAACCATCACACTCTGGGGCTGCCGCCCGACGTCCGACACGCCTGGCAGGCCTACTACGTGTGGGAAGGAACGGCGCGAGTCGACATCGGCCGAAACGTCGACGACATCGAAACGCTCCAGATCGGTCCCGGCGACGTGCTGATCTACCCCAACGGTGTCGCCCACAACGTCATCGCCGGGCAGGAAGGCTGCCGCTACATCTTCCTGGAGAAGAAGTCCGTCGACGATCCCCTCAGCCTCAATCTCGATGCGGAGAAAGACTACGAGCGCCGCCTGAGCAGCCGCCTGGCAATGGACCTGCGAAGCTTCATTCGAATCGAGCTTGCTCGACTTGGCAACGCCGAACTTCGCTAGCGGCGGAGGCGCCAATCCCGGGCAGGACTGCCTGGGAAGTGCCCCTTGCCTGCGCGGCAGGGCTGTCCTTCATAGCCGCTCATACCATCGGATGAGTAGAGCAAGAAGCACAATACCCACCAGTAGAAGCACCGCGAACGCGTAGGCCTTGACGTCAGAAAGCCAGGAGGACCATGTCTCGTCGCGCAGGTCGAAACGCACGCCTACACGATAGCCGGCCACGCCCATCAGACAGTGTTTGACCTTTGCCGGAACCTCCGGCGACGGGCCTTCGGGGCCGACGTACTTCAACATAATCGAGCTTCCAGCAGGTATCACACGCTCAGCCAAAAGCCCCATCCCTGTCTCGCTGATATCAACGCTGGTTGCCGACACCTGCCGCGGCCTGGGCTCTTCCGCGTAGACGACACCCGGTCGAATCTCGTTCCACGCGTACCGGTCGGGCATCACGACTTCGATCGGCGCTGTCCAAACCAGACGCCCGTGTTTGCGTTTTCCACCGGCACTGTCCGCACCCGCCTCGGTCATCGCCAAGCTCACCCATCTGGCGACGACTTCATGGGCGTCATCCGGCACGCCTGCGTGCGAGCCTGTTGCCTGATCTGACCCCATGGGCAATCGGCCCCGCTATCGTCCCTTGGTCACCCCGTCCCACGCGATGTTCTTACAGACAGAACTGACCTTGGCCAACGCGCCTGGAACCGATGACACGGTCGATTCGCTGCGTGCGAGCTTTCCTGCCAACCGTGCAGTCCTCGCGGCCGGCTCCACTACTCCGGGATCATGCCCCACACGGCCGGACTCTCGGCCGGGGTCTCGACCGACACGTCCCAGCGGTCGGCCCCGTAGTACGGGCCGGTGATCTCGCCGAGGTACCGCATCAGCGCCAATGCACTGTACGCCGTCGCGCGGTTGACCACATACTCGGCGCCCTGGCCACCGAAGTAGCCGTCGGTCGGCTCGTCCTCACCGATGAATCCACCGCGCGCCAAGGGATCGTCCGTATCCATCTGTTGACGTTCGAGCAACTTCTCGATCTGACCGTCCGCCCACTTGGCGAATCGGTTGTCACCCGCCGCCCTCGCCAGGTCGTACAGGAACAGCATTCGCCCGCCCAAAGCCGCCCAAAGCTCGGGCACCTCCTGCTCGACCAGGTATTCGCCGTAGCGAACGGCCGCGTCGAGATACCGCTGCTCTCCCGTCGCCGCGTAGGCCACCAGGATCGCGGTGCCCGCCCCGTCGTCGTTGACCGCTACGCCCGCCTCTCGCGCCGCCTTGGTGCCGTGGTGAGCATCATCCGACCCGGTGACAATCACTCCGTCCTCGCGCACGAAGCGGCGGAGTAACCCGTCGACCAGCGTCAGGGCGCCCTTGTCGAGATACTCCGCCCACCCGGTCGCCTTCCACAAATAGTAGAACACGTGCGCGCCGCCGGCCTGG
>CBFCZG010000017.1:0-25740 GCA_965602375.1 uncultured Phycisphaerae bacterium
GCCACAGAGCGAATGTCACTCTGCTACGAAAGGCGGTATCAGCCGCGGCGGACGATCTGCATACCGGTGTAGGTCTCGGACAGCCGATCGAGATTGGCCGGGGCAATGGCCACTTTGACTCGCAATCGAGAGTCCGCCACCTGCTGTTCGATGACCTCCGCATCGCGATGCAAAGCCGACAGGGCAGCGCCGTCGTCGAAGTCGATGAGCACCTCGGCGGAAACACGTTGTGAGCGCACGCGCCCGAGGACGTCCTCGATCAACAGGTGCAGACCCTCGCCGGTCCTCGCCGAAATGGGAATCGCCTCGGGGCGGCTGGCACGTAGGACCTGGAGCATGGACGGATCGCTCAGCGCGTCGGTCTTGTTCAGCAGCAGCACCGTGGGCTTATCCGCGCAGCCCAGTTCGTCGAGCACTTTTTCGACGGCTGTGATCTGCCGCTCAACGGCGGGGTTCGATACGTCGGCTACGTGCAGAAGTAGGTGGGCATTGATCGCTTCCTCGAGGGTAGCCCGGAAAGAGGCCACCAGATGGTGTGGAAGGTCGCGCACGAATCCCACCGTGTCGCTCAACAGCGAACTCACGCCCTGCCCCAGCGCCCACTGGCGCGTGCGCGTGTCCAACGTGGCGAACAGCTTGTCCTCCACCTTGACGCGCGCGCCGGTGAGGGCGTTCATCAGAGTGCTTTTTCCGCTATTGGTGTATCCGACGATCGATACGGTAAAGCACTCGCGGCGGTTGCGAACCTCTCGCAGTTTGCGACGATCGATCCGGGCGAGTTCGCGACCCAGTGCCGTCAGCCGATTCTGTACAAGGCGTCGATCGATCTCGATCTGTCGCTCGCCCGGGCCGCGGGTGCCGATCCCACCGACCGAGCCGGCCTGGGTGCCCCCGCCTGCTCCGACGATTCGCTCGAGATGGGTCCACATGCCGCGCAGCCTCGGGGTGGTGTACTCCAACTGGGCTCGCTCGACCTGGAGTCGGGCCTGATGCGTGCGGGCGCGTGTCGCGAAAATATCCAGTATCAGTTCGCTGCGATCGACCACCTTACAGTCGGTAATACGTTCCAGTTCCCGAATCTGAGCGGGCGACAGGTCGTTGTCGAAGATAATGACGTCGGCCTCGTTGGCGTGGACCTGCTCGGCCAGTTGCCCGGCCTTGCCGCGACCGATATAGCAGGCTGCGTCGATACTCTCCCGTCGCTGGATCAGATGGCCGACCACGCGCGCGCCGGCCGTCGTCGCCAGTGCAGAAAGCTCGGCCAGGGGGTGGGGATGTTCCTGCTCCGCACCAGGCAACAGCAGCGCAACCAGCACGGCCCGTTCCTGGCGGACGGAAAGTTCGTCTCGTTTCAACTCGCCCAAAGTGCTCCCGTTACGGTGCCCGTCGGGCCGACAAGGACCGATCGCTCCTACCGATTCCGGTAACTTGCCAGACTGCTGTATTCTACAAGGCCGATTCGGGGCGGGCAACGTGGTGGGCCGACGCGTCCGCCTCGCCTGGCTGGCGCTGGGGGATCAAATTGACAGGTCTGGGGCGTCGCCTACAATGGGGCCGCTGGCGTCGGCCCAGGGTGCAGGAGCGGGCCGACGGCGGGCTTCATCGTGAAGCTCAGCCGTCCCTCCAAGCAGGTTGTGCGCGGTCAGTCGTGAGGATCGATTCTGTGTGGGTGGTGAATAGAATCAGCAGGAAATTGGCCTGGCGTTCGTTTGGCGGTCTTGTTTTCGCGCTGTGGGTATGTGGCTGCCAGCAGCAATCGGTGCAGTCCGAGCCGGTTCGGCTGGCCCAGGTCGAGATGAGTGCAAACCAGCAGCCGGCCGAGGTCGGCGAGACACAGGTCGGCCCCGTGCGCGACCTTCCCACCACGGCTGAGCCGCCGCAGACTCAACTCACCGGACCGGTTTCGACCTCGCGAACGCCTCCCATGAAGGACATGCGTGAGTTGCTGCCCGACCCGATGGCGGCGTCGCGGACGCTAACGGACCGATTGGAGCGAATCCGGGACCCCGAGCGCCTAAGTGCGTTCCGCGCGAAGAAGAAACTGACCGAGCAGCATCTGGTTGAGATCGAGAGAGCCAACACGGTTTATCTCTCGCTGGGCGAGTGCGTGCGGCGGGCGCTGGCGAACAACCTGGCCGTTCGCTTCGAAGGGTACAGCCCGGCCATCGAGACCACCAGGATCGTCGAGGCGGAGGCTCAGTTCGATCCCCAGGTTTTCTTCAATTTCACTGAAGACAAGCAGAACGCGCCCACCGGTGTGCCGGAGATTGACGGCACGACGACCGACACACGCTCAATCAACGCCGGGGTCGGCAAGTTGCTGGCTACGGGTGCGACCGTTCAGGCGGCGTATGCGTTTTCGCGAACCGATACGGATACGGATCTGACTGGGCAATTGGGAAGCCTGGATCCGGCGTACACGACCAACTACGCGCTGGAGATACGCCAGCCGTTGCTTCGCAATTTCGGTATCGACTTCAACCGCGCCCAGATCCGCATTGGCCGCAATAACCATGAGATCTCCGTTGAGCGCTTTCGGCGGCAGGCGCAGGATACGTTGCTGGAGGTGGAGAGCCGCTACTGGGAACTCGTGCAGGCGAGGCGCCAGGTGAGCATCGTGGCCGAGGTGCTGGCCGAGGCCGAGGCCTTGCTGGATACGGTCAAGAAACGAGTGATCTTCGATTCAATTCCGGCGCAGATCCCTCAGACCGAGGCCCGCGTGGCGGAACGCCAGGCCGAGTACGTGCGGGCCAAGGCCGCCGTCCGCGACGCGGAAGATCGACTCAAGAACGTGCTGAACGACCCGCAGCTCAACGCGGCTGAGGACCTCGAGATCGTCCCCACCGACAATCCGGTCCTTGAACCGATGGTGGTGGATACGTTGGCCGAGTTGCAGACGGCTCTCGAGAACCGCACTGAACTGCGAGAGGCCGAACTCCAGATCAAGAACGCCCACATCGCGCTGGGCGTGGCCAGGAATCAGGCCTTGCCTCGATTCGACGTGACCTTCCGCACGACCTTCAACAGTCTCGGCTCGAATCCGGATGACGCATGGGACAAGCTCAACGCCGCCGACTTCATCGAGTATATGGTCATGCTCGAATTCGAGTGGCCGATCGGTAATCGAGGCCCACGAGCAGCGGTCCGGCGGGCGCGGCTCGAGCAGTCACAGGCGCTGGTGGGCCTCAAGCGGGTCACCGAGGAGATCATCCTGAGCGTCAACCTGGCGGTTCGAGATATCCAGACCAGCTTCAAGGAGATCATGCCGAACATCCAGCAGGCTCAGGCGTCGGCCGAGTTCATCCGCATGCTCGAGCTGCGCAAGGAGACGATGGACGCCAACACGCTGAACACTATTTTCGGTTCGCAGGAATCGCTGGCGGCGGCTCGCGCCCGCCTGCTGCAAGCCTTGGTGGGTTACAACATCGCCATTGTCAATCTGGAACGCTCCAAAGGCACCCTGCTGAAGTACAACAACGTGGTGCTGGCCGAGGCTGACTGAGCAGGCCTTGCAGCCCGGCGCCGGGTGGGTGTGTCGGGCCGGCCTGACCCAAGCGGCCCGGTCGGTGTGCGGGAAGGTGCCGGCTTCGTGTTGTCAGGAATCCCGATCATCAGCTTGCTGCCGTGGGGACCGGGAGAGGCCCCGCTCCTGGTGAGTGCCCTGCTGGTGGGTCTGGCCGTCGTCCTGGGCATCGTCGCCCCCCGGGCCGGGCGTGGCGAAGCGGCCGTCCGGTTGCTGGCGGCGCTGGCCCTCAGTTCCGCCGTCGCGGTGATCGTCGTGTCGTTCAGCGAGGGCATGGCGGTCGAACCGTTGGTCGCACACGTCGGCGCCGCGATGGCCGTGGCGTGGGTGCTGGCGGCGCTGGGCCTTTCGCTTGCCACCGGGCCCACGTCCGGATGGGTGCGCGCGGCTGAGTTCATGGCCTTGGTCGGCGCGATGGTGGCCGCCATCATCCGATGCTTCGAAACCGAGTCGATGCTGCTGGCAAGGGTTCTGCATCCGTACGAATGGTACAGTCGCATCCCCGCGCCGGCCGGCGGGCTCCTCGATTTTTTCTTCATCGCAACCACCATCGGTCTGTGGCGATTGCGGGGTAAGAGCGACCTTCAGGCGTTGAGCCTCTTTGGCGTGGTGGTCATGGCTGTCGTCTGGAGCGGGCTGATGATTCCGCCGGACCTCCAGATCGTCGTCACGCCCTGGCCGGCGTGGCTGCCGTGGACGTTGTGGATTCAACTCGGCTTGGCTGTGGCGGTGTCGGCGTTCGTGTGGACGGGCGAGATCCTGCATCGGTGGCGCTGGGCATGTGCCTGGCCCGATCGGTTGGAGGCGCTGATCCAGCGGCGCCCTCGTCGGCCCGGGCTGCGACAGGCAATTGGCATCGCCAGCATGACCGTGCTGGTGCTCGGCGTGTTTCACATTCTCATCGTGCCCGTTCACTTCCGTACGGCAGCCATCATCACGTTTGCCTCGGCCGTTGCGGTTTCCTGCTCGGCCTTCCAGCTTGCCCATGTGGAGTGGAGCGTGAACCTGGGACTGGTGGGAGTGGCAACGGCCACGCTGGCGGGGGCGGCGTTCGGCCTAATCGTCTATCCCGTCGATACATCGCGTGAGCTGTCCGGTCAGACGCCGATCCTGCTGAACACCGTGCTGATCGGCGTCATCTTCATGGCCTGGCTGTGGCACTGGCTGCCTTCGGTGTGGCGCCAACAGCTTGACGAGAATCGCCCGTGGACGACGACGGGCCGCCTGCTGCCCGAGGCGCTTCGCGCAGGATACTTCGTCGGCGCCTTGGCGGTCATGCTGTCGCTGTTGATGAGCGTCTGGCCTCACCTGGGGCTATATGTCCTCACGCGCGACGATACGCCGGGTCGATGGGTGGCCGGCCTGCTGACCAATACCGGGTTGATCTTTGTGCTGGCCTGGTCGGCGCGGTCGGCGGGCAAGACCACCGTAGCCTGGCTGACGTTATTGGCGGTCGTGGTCGGCGGCGCGTTCGTCTTCGCTCGACTGCCCTACGGTGGGGCGGGAAAGATCGCCCTGACCCATTGGCCTCTGGCGGCTGGACTGCTCGGCGTGCCGGTGTGGCTGTTGGGGCGCTCGCTGGCCGGCGGCTCGTGGTCGGTGTTTGCCGGACCCCTCGTCGCCGTCGCGCTCGCTCTACCGGCGATCGGGTTGGCGGGCGTCGTGGGCCTGTCGTCCGAGGCCTGGATGGTGGCCATCGTCTTGGCGGCGTGGGTCGCGACGCTGCTATGTCATTGGGCCTTCTCAAGCTCGCCCCAACTGCGTGACCGACGCCAAGAAGAGCGTGGGTCACTCCGTCGGGAGTAATGAAGACCAGTCGGGTACACAGGCTGCTTCAGTTGATCCTGCTTATGCGCTCCGGCAGGAAGCTCGGCGCCGATGCGCTGGCCCGACAACTGAACGTGTCACGCCGGACGGTGTTCCGCGATCTGGACATGCTCGCCAAGGCCGGCGTGCCCTATCGCTTCGACTCGCGTCGCGGCACCTACATGATCAGCGATGCGTTCTTCCTGCCTCCGCTCAACCTCGAACTGCCCGAGGCCCTGGGGCTGTTGTTGGTCCTGCGCAGGTTCGTCACCCGCCAGACGGTGCCCATTGAGGGCGACGTCACGCGCGCAGCCGCCAAGATCGAAGCTGCGCTGCCTTCCCCCATGGTCGAGCACTGCGGCTCGGTGTTGGACGCCGTCGAGATCCGTTGGCCTGCCCTGAGCGAGGCAGGCAGTCTGGACAAGGTGTTCGTCTCGCTACAGGAGGCCATCGTCGAGAAACGCAAAGTGCGGCTGCGATACGATTCGTCATTCGAGCAGGCGGAGATCGAGACGATGCTGCACCCCTACCGCTTGGCGTTTGTGGGCCGCGCCTGGTACGTGATGGGCTATAGTGAACTGCATAAGGCGGTCCGAACGTTCAAGCTCGACCGCGTGCTTCTCGCCCAGCCGAGCGATGGGCAGTACCGGCTCGACAAGCCGTTCGACCTGGACGCTTACCTCGGTAACGCCTGGCAGATCATTCGCGAGGGCAAGAGCTATCACGTCGAGCTTGTCTTTGCTCCGATGGTGGCTGGCAATGTGGAGGAGGTGCTCTGGCACCGCACACAAAAGACACAAAGACTTACCGATGGGTCGCTCCTGTTCGAGGCCGACGTGGACGGGCTGGGCGAAATATCGTGGTGGGTCCTGGGCTACGGCGATCAGGTCGAGGTCAAGGCGCCGCCGGAACTGCGCAACAGGATTCGGGAAGTGACCCGGCGGACGACTGCTTTGTACGAGGATCCGCGAGAATGAGGGTTGTGGTCCAACGTGTCAGCCGTGCGTGTGTCCGGGTCGACGGGCAGACAGCCTCGGCCATCGAGCAGGGGCTGCTGGTATACGTCGCCATCGGCCAGGACGACGAGGTCTCCGATCTCAAGTACGGCGTCGACAAGGTACGACACCTTCGCATCTTCACCGACGAGGCGGGTAAGATGAACCTCGACGTCGTCGAGGCAGGCGGTCAGGTGCTGGCGGTCAGTGCCTTCACCGTCCATGCCGATGCGCGAAAGGGCAGGCGTCCGTCGTTCGATGCGGCGGCCCCGATTGACCGGGCGCGCCGGTTGTTCGAGCAGTTCTGCCATCTGCTCGGCGAAACCGGCGTGACGGTGCACCAGGGGGTGTTCCGCGCCAAGATGGAGGTCGATGCGGTTAATGACGGCCCGATCTGCATCCTGCTGGACTCTCACCGGCAATTCTGAGGGTGCTAGGGTTGGACTTTGTCGATTGCGGACTGTGGCTTACTAGCCCTGATAAGCCAGACCGCAATGGCAAGTGCAACGCCCACCGTGTCCGCCAACCAGTCTCCCAGTGTGCAGCTTCGTCCCACCAGTGGCTGGAGCAGCTCATCGACGGCCGCATAGCTCGCCAGAGCGGCAAACCAGACGGCCGCCGATCGCGCCGCCGACCCTCGTCCGACGCGCCATGCCGCCACCGCCAGCCCCCCCAGCAGCGCATACGCGGCTGCGTGTGCAAACTTGTCCTTGTAACGGGGACCCGGGTAGGCAGGAAGCTTGGGCATGTGAGTGACGCCGAACAACGTGATCCAGTATGCCACGAAGACAATTCGCAGCACGCCACGCCGTGTGACGGCCGCCCATTTCATGGCTCTGGATCGGTCGCTGCACCGGTGCATGCCGCAGGTGAAATGCTTTCGTCGGCGGGACCGGGCAAGCTGGCTTCCGTGCTCGGCTCGACCATGGCCAGCACTTCCTGGGCAAGGGCTGCGTAGTCCCGTGCGCCGTTGCTGCCCGCGTCGTAGCTGAAGATTGATTTTCCGTGGCTGGGACACTCCGCCAGCTTGATGTTGCGGCGGATGCGAGTGTGGAACACCCGCGCATCGCGCCACGGGACCGGCTGCTGACGTGCCGCCCGAACGAACGACTCGACCTCTTCGACAACCTCGGCGGCAAGGCGCGTACCCGACTCGAACATGCACAGGACAATTCCGCTGACCAGCACGTCCGGACTGATGCGCTGCCGTACCAACTGCACCGTCTCCAGCAACTTGCCCATGCCCTGCAAAGCCAGGAAGTGCGGCTGAAGAGGGATGAAGACCTCATCAGCCGCCGTCAGCCCGTTCAGCGTCAGGACCCCCAGCGAGGGCGGGCAGTCCATCAGGACGAAGTCCCATTCCGACCCGGACGACCGCAGGATGTCGCGAAGAATCACCTCGCGCCCCACGACCCCTACCAGTTCGATCTCTGCCGCGGCCAGATCGATGTGCGAGGGCACGACCTCCAGCCCCTCCGAGACCGGGTGCTTGGCCCGTTCGACGGGCAGCGACTGGACCAGCATGTCGTAGGTGCCGGGCGTCTGACTGGTGGGTTCGAGGCCTGTGTGCATGGTGAGATGGGCCTGGGGATCGAGGTCGATCAGCAGCACGCGTTGCCCCGCCCGCGCCAGGGCCGCCCCCAGGTTCACCGCCGTGGTGGTTTTGCCGACGCCGCCCTTCTGGTTGATGATCGCGACCTTGCGCACGCCCGCCTCCGCGATGCAGCCTTGAGGGCATTATAGGCGGCAGGCACAGGCTTGCCAGTGGCGAGCTGCCATACCAGTGTGGGTCAGCGCGGATGGCGAGCGCATAGAAAGATGGAAGGTGTCGCCGTCGCAGCAACACCTTCCATTCTCGTTGCCTGTGATCTTCGCTTGGAAGATCCATCCAGCCGCCTTTCATGAGTCCACCGACCGACTCACGGTCGGTCACTTGGCGGCTTGGATGCTGATGGCTCGTTCTTTGTTCTGCCCCCCGACAATAGGCCTTAACGCTTCTTGGTCTTCCTGACCTTCCTGGTCTTCCTGGCCTTCTTGGTCTTCTTGGCCTTCTTGGCCTTCTTGGCCTTCTTGGCCCTCTTGACCTTCTTGGCCTTCTTGGTCTTCTTGGCCTTCTTGGCCTTCTTGGCCTTCTTGGCCTTCTTTCTGGTCTTCTTTACGGCTGCTTTTTTAGTGGCGCGTTTCTTAGCCATGTGCGTCACCTCCTCTCTGGTTGAGCGATAGTACTACCCAGTGTAACCTTGTCAACAAGTTTTCTTGCGCTCACGCGCAATTTCTGCACCCTTGCGCTTTGTACCTTTATCGACCAGACGACAGTTTTCCTACAGCGTTCGATGCGTTGGGACAGGTTGCGCGCTGCTCACCGACGTGCATGCAGCAGCAGCGTAGGCGCTGCGTGAGGCCCGACCTTCGCGTGTTGGAGAAGATCGTCTGTCATGTAGCGCACGTACGTTCATCGACACGATGTACGCGCTCGGACCACGCGGCGATCTGTGCTTGACCTGAAGTCTGGCGTGCCGAACCGTACACGTCACACCTTTTCTGTCCGCCCCCGAACCAGTTGATTGCGGATCTAGAACGCTGCAACTCGGTTGTGAGGGGCGATCTGTAAGTCTATGTTAAAAAGGGACATACGAAATGTTCCGTCGAGCCGGTTGGTGTAAACTCGTAGGTCTACAGCGTCCCGGCCGGGTCGTGCGAGCCTCGTCAGGGCGAATGCCGGCAAGTACGCGCCGCAACGGGGCGCGCCCGGGGAATCGCGGTGCTCAGGGCGCGTGGCTCGTGCTTTCGTACGCCGGTCTTGGACGTGTCTGCATCAGCGATGCCCAGGCCGACGCGAGTCGGTTAGACTACTACATAAGGCCGGCGTTGGTATGTATGAGCCTGTGCAGAATGGTGCGATCCAATGAACCCGAGGGCGATCATATTCGACCTGGACGGCACTTTGGCGGATACGCTGCGGGACATAGCCGAGGCCATGAATGCGGCCCTGACGGCATGTCATCTACCCGTTCATCCGGTTGGAACCTATCGGTCGCGAGTGGGCCATGGTTGGGCCCATCTGGCGCGCGAATCGGTCGGAGGGGTCGGCGTGGACCGGATCGAGGAGGTGTCGCGCCGGGCATTTCAGTACTACCAGCGGCATTTGACAGACTACACTCACCTGTACGATGGCATCCGCCCGACGCTTGAGCAGCTGTCTGCAAGGGCGGTGCGTATGGCGGTTCTGTCCAATAAGCCGGATGCGCTGACCGTTGCCGTAGTCGAACGGCTTGGCTGCGCAACCATGTTCGTTGCCGTTCAAGGCGCGCTGGACAACGTGTCCCCCAAGCCGGATCCGACGTTGGCGTTGGCGACCTCGAAGCGCATGGGTGTCTCGCCGCCGCAGACGTATCTTGTAGGTGACTCGGCTGTCGACGTGGAGACTGCGCTGCGTGCAGGCATGATACCAGTAGGCGTGACGTGGGGATTTCGCGATCGGGGCGAATTGATTCGTGCAGGTGCTGTTCACATCGTAGGCCGTCCCGGCGACATCCTCCGGCTGCCTGGGCTGGGATGTATGGGATGAGATGCTCCAGCGAACGGTAAGTGAGTCGGGCTTCCATGGGCGCTGGCGGCCGTGGTTTGAGCGGTATGTTGAGGTCTTTCCATAGGCCAGACCGTCGCCGCGCGGGCCATATGCGGGCTTTCGTTTGGGGTTGCGGCGGCACTGAGACCACGCTCGACGTGCGGACGGCCTGCCATCTGGCGTGTGGGCGGTGTTCGCCACTGCGGTGCCGCAAACACGTTGCTGGCGGCCGACTCGACCAGGCCTCCTCGTCCGCCCGTGCCCACGTATCCGGCAATAGGCTCACCCCGGTAAAATGTATCGGGCTCGAAGCTTTTTCGCCGCGATGATTTTCTTGACGCATTCGGTGTTAAGTCGTATGTTTGCTCTGGGATATCGATTGATTGGGGCCCCGACGGGGGTGGAGACGCGGCGATGACGAGCAACGGCAAACATCAGGAGCTTGAGCGACTGGCGGAGGAGATTCTCGAACTGAGCAACCTCGGCTCGCGGTCGCGTGCGGCCAAGCGCAGTCACGGGGCGATGGATCTGTCCGAGTCGGAGTTTCTGGCGCTCGACACGCTGGCTAAGCAAGAGCCGATGACGGTTGGGCAACTTCAGCGGGCAATTGGGGTCTTACCCGCCCAGATGTCGCGGGTTGTTCGGTCGCTTGAATCGAAGACCGACGAGCCACTGATCCACTGCGCCATCAACGCTCGGGACCGCCGACGCATCGACGTGACCCTGACCGACGCGGGCCGCCACATGTACCACGACTATCGCGAGTCGCGCCTGTCGGGCACGGTCGAAGTGCTGGCCGAGTTGAAAGATCGCGATCGCCGCGAGTTCATGCGGCTTCTCAGGCTGATCCGCAGGCTGCTGGAGCAGCGGGCAGCCCAGGCCCGGACCGCGAGGGCCGGCGCGGGCAGCAAATAATTCACTTTACTAAAATTTCTTCTTCTGTTGTGCGTCTGGTAGGGATAGAATTCAGACGCGCGTTCCGCAGCGTCGGCCGGCGGGCCGCCGACGTCGGGCAGGATGACGGCCGACAAAGCGAGGTAGTGTCGTGAAGTCCTTGAAAACAATGATGTTAGCATTGATTGGCGCCAGCGGAGCCAGCCTTGGGCTCGCTCCGGCGACGGCCAGGGCTGACGTCAACGTTGTGTTCGTCACCAACGACGGTCGCTCGGGCGGGTGCGGCGGCTACGACCGGGTCGTCTACCGCCCGCGCCATGACCGCGGCACAGACGGACGGTATCTGTCGCATCACCGAGGGCGGACCTGGGGCGACTGCGACTACCGTGAGCGTAGCGGGCGCATAGGCCGGTTTGTCGAGGCACGCCACAAGGTGCGCCACGTTCGCAAGCACCGCATCGTGCACCGCCGACGGGTGGTGGCGATACGCCCGTCCCGCTTCCATCATGGGCGCAGCTTCACGACGGCCAGACGACACCACCGTCAGGCAGGCCGTTTTCTGTCAAGGTGGTGAACAGCCGCTGAGACGAGAGAGGCACTAAGCCGCAGCGCTTGCTGGCGCTCTCGACGAGCCGTTTGTGGGCTTGCAGCGTCCCAGAGCGAAGGCGCAACGCGCCGGGGCGGCGCGAGAAACGGCCAATCGGCGCGTTTCTGCCAAGGTGCGGTCAGACGCAGACGACGGCTGATACCTCGGGCACCTTTTCGCGCAGGTTCCGCTCGATACCCATTTTGAGGGTCATGCCGGCCGCAGGGCAGCCCACACAGGCCCCGTGCAGCCGCACACTGACTACGCCGTCTTCCGCTACGTCCACCAATTCCACGTCGCCACCATCGCCCTGAAGGGCTGGGCGAATCGCGTTGATGACCTGTTCGACACGCTCCTTGAGCGAGGTCTGCTGTGGCTGGGACATATTTGCCTCCCGAGTCGTGGAACTCAATCGCCCCAATTGTAGGCTCACCAGGCAGAAGCAGCAATGCCGGGGCGCTTGTATGTCAGTGACCGCTCGGATTGGCCGGCGCTGGCGCCTCCGTCGACCTGCCCGGGCCCAATCCCCGCAGCCACTCGACGATGCGGGCCCTGGCACCGACAGTCAGGCTGAAGAGGGCGGGCACGAGCAGCAACGTGAATATCGTGCTGAACAGCAAACCGCCCACGATGACGCTGCCCAGACCGCGGTAGAGCTCGCTTCCGGCACCGGTTCGCAGGCACAGCGGGCCCATGCCGCAGATGCTGGTCAGCGAGGTCATAAAGATAGGCCGGACACGCGTGCGGACCGATTCGGTGATGGCCTGCTGGGGGGCCATTCCGCCGTCGCGCATGTTGTTGAGTGCCTGGTGGACGATCAGGATGGCGTTGTTGACCACGATACCCAGCAGGATGATGAAGCCCAGCCCGGTCAGCACGTCGAACATCTGCATGGGTGTGGCCGGGTCCATTCTCGAATACATGAACGCCGAGAAAATGCCGACGAACCCGCCGACGGCCGCCAAGGGCACCGAGAACATGATGACGAATGGGTAGAGGAACGATTCGAACAGGCCGGCCATCAGCAGGAACACCACGAGTGTGGCCAGGAAGAACCGGCTCTGAAGCAGGTTGACCAGGGACTCAAGGGTGAGTCCCTTCCACTCGCCAACCAGAGCATTGCGGGTCTTCTTGAGCTTATCGGCATTGCCGGCGAAGGTGATGGTGACCGACGGGTCGATCAGGCCCTGTTGGCGGAAATCGGTGACTATCTCCGCAATGTTCGTTTGGAGGGTGTCGAGGGCCACGCCCTTTGGTGCGTAGACCTGGAGGGTGACGGCCCGCTGCTCTTCGATGCGGTTGATCTGCTGCAACGAGGTGGTGTCCACGCGTTTGGCGATGGATGAAAGCGGCACGACACGGCCGGTGGGCGTGCAGACGGGTATTTGCTCAATCACGTTCGGCGCGCGATCGGAGGTGCCTGTCAGCTTGACCAACAGGTCGATCGTCTTGCCGGCTTCGCGGAACTCGCCGACGATCGCCCCGTCCACGGCCGCGCGAGCGATGAACCCTATATCGCGAACGGTCATGCCGAGATCTGCGGATTTGTCTGGATGGACCTCGAACCGCGTTTCGTGCCGCCCGCGCGAGAAGTTGACAGGATCCGGCTGTGGACGGCTGCCGAATCGCTGCATGCAGGCGGCCATGAGTTGCCCGGCGGCGGCGGTGACCTTATCCAGGTCGTCGCCGCGGATATCGACGTCCAGATTGTCGCCAGGCCGGCCGACCCCGAAGATGTCGGGCTGGAAGAAGACCGCAAACACGTCGGGGATTGGCTGGGCCGCACCGTTAAGCAAATTGGCGAGTGGCAGGGCGACGTTTTCGTCCTTGCTGATCGCGCCCATGAAGGCCAGTCCCTGGTAAGAGACGTAAAAGAAGCGGTCGATGGGTGGCGGTGGAACGGCCAGGCTCGGCAGTTCGGCGTAAGCAGTCCTCTCCTGTTGGTTTTGCAGGTTACCGATCTTGCTGCGCAGGGCGTCCCGCTGACCTGGCTGCTTGGCCGTCCGTAACTGCTCGCGGAGTGCAGCCATTTGCTCGTCCATCTGGACAAGCCTTTGCTCGACCTGGGGCTTGAGTTGCGTTTTAAACCGTTCAAGCCACTTTTCGGACAATGTTGCGTGTTCCGGCGAGCCGAGTTCGCACTGCCAGTAAGGCCGAACCTGGTTTTCAATGACCGCCCCGATGCGGTCGAATTCCTGCAAGGAGTACCCGGGCGGCGGCAGGAGAATGCCAAAGACGAAGTTGCGGTTGCCGGTGGGCAAATAACTGCCCGGCGGGGCCAGCTTCCAACTGGCTATGATCGAGAGCATGGTAAGACCCACCACGACCGCCAGTCGCGTGGAGGTGCGTTTGTTGATCCATCCCACGGTGGCCGCCACCGCTCGCGCGAATCGGCCGCGTCCGCCCTCGGTTTCGGACGAGTGACCCAAGTAACCGAGAACGCAGATGATCAGCCAGGCGAGCCAGGCGGCCGTCGCCAAGCCCGCAGCGCGGACTCCCGAGAGCAGGCCCACTACCAGGATCATGACCATAGGCAGGGCGGCGATGACCAGGAAACGGTTGGATTTCAGAGCGTCGGCGAGCGTCCGGCGAGGCTGGTGTCTGTCGACCTCGGTCACGACGCGGGCTGAAAGCGTGGGAATCACCGTCACCGCTACGATCAACGACAGCCCCACTGCCGCCGAGATGGCAATGGCGATGTCGCGGAACAACTGGCCGGCCTCTTCCTCGATGGTCAGTACGGGAATAAACACGGCCATCGTCGTGAGCGTGCCGGCCAGCACCGCGCCCCACACCTCGCGCGCGCCTTCCAGGGCGGCCTGTCGTCGGCTCTTGCCCATCTCGACGTGTCGATAGATGTTCTCGAGCACGACCACGGCCGCGTCGACGACCATGCCGACGGCAAAGGCCATCCCGGCCAGCATGACCACGTTGATGTTGCGGCCCAGCACCGTCACGACAAGGAACGTTCCCATCACCGAGATGGGGATCGAGACGGCTACGACGAGCGTAGCGGTGGGACTGCGCAGAAAGATCATCAGGACCAAGATCGCGAGCAGGCCGCCCACGACGATGTTCTGCTCGACCAGGGCAATGGCTGCGTTGATGTAGATCGTCTCGTCGTAGACCTGCACCAGGCGCATGAAGCTGCGTGGCCCGGTGAGGATTTCGTTGTTGATCTTCTCAATGGCCGCCTGCACGCCCTGCATGACCTTCAGGACGTTGGCGCCGGTTTCGCGTTGGACGGGGCAGGCCAGCACGGGCTCGCCCTCGCCCCGGACGATGGCGAGTTGCTTGTGAAAACTGCTGACGACATCGGCCACGTCGCGTACGTAGACCGGGCCGCCTTCGCGGTCGACGATGACGGTACGGAGGACCTGATCGACGGTCTCGTACTTGCCCACAGTGCGAATGGCCAGCTCGCGCTTGCCCTGGGCGCTGGTACCGGCCGACACGTCGATGTTGTGCGATCGCAGAGCGGCCTCCAGTTGGACAAACGTCACGCGTCGTGCCGCCAGTCTTGCCGGGTCGACAATGACGTGGACTTCCTTCTCGCGCCCGCCCAGGAAGGG
The DNA here is from genome assembly GCA_965602375.1 of uncultured Phycisphaerae bacterium. GTDB lineage: Bacteria > Planctomycetota > Phycisphaerae > UBA1845 > DATKUK01 > DATKUK01. The sequence continues at coordinate 14,945 of CBFCZG010000017.1, forward strand.
GGCCGACGCGACGCCCGGCACGCGCTCGAGAGTCGGCTGCAAGGTATCATTGCAGAACGTCTGGAAGTCAGTCACATCTCGACCGTTGGCCGAGAACATCAGCCAGGCTATCGCGTTGGCATGGCTGGTCTCGGTGGCTTCGACGACCGGCTCGTCGATGGCCTCGCGATCCTCGTAGCCCGAGACCTGCCGCAACTTGTCGGACACCTCGCGGACCGCGACGTCCTTGTCGACGCCGACGCCGAATTCCAGAGAGATCACGCCTTGATTGTCGCGCGACACACTGGTCATCTTGACCAGATCGCTGACGCTTTTGAGCTTCTCCTCCTGGCGGCGGACGATATTGTCCTCGACCTCCTGGGGGGTGGCGCCGACCCAGTTCGTGGTGACGGTAATCAGCGGCCTATCGACGTTGGGAATCAACTGGATGGGAATCGCAAACAGCGACAGGAATCCGAACAGACCCAGCAGCAGGACCATCACGGTGACCTTGATCGGATTCTCGATGGCAAAGCGAATGATGTTCATGGCAAGGCCCGTTTACTGCGCATCGCCGTTGGGGGCACTGGTCGGCTGCGAGGTAGGCGGGTCGTCGACGGCGGGCGCGGACGCCTGGGCGACGGCGCCCACAGATGTAGCCGTCACAGCCACCGGTACCGGTCCGGGCGGCATGAGCAGGAACTGCTCGTTGCCGCGGACGACGACTCGGTCGCCGGGATTCAACCCCTCGCCCTCGATGGCCACGCCGCCTTCGTATTCACCCACCAGGCGAACGAGAACCGGCACGGCTTCGGTGATCTCCTGGCTGTTCTGAGTTGACGCTGCAGCAGGTTCCGCGGGCGAGTGGTTGGCTTGCGAGGGTGATGAATTCGACGGCGTGTTGTGGGCCTCGGCGGGGCGGGTCCTGATCACGTAGACCATGCGTACCTCGCCCTGCTGGGCGACGGCGTCGCGCGAGACCAGCAGCCTGTCGGTGGTCGGTCCGGCCGGCACATCGGCCCGGGCGAACATCCCGGCGGCAAGCATCTGCTGGTCGTTGGCCAGTTCGATCTCGATGGGTGCGGTCCGGGCCAACTCGTCCACCTGCCGAATCACATGCTTGATACGCCCGTTGAACGTTCGGTCGAGCGCATCAACGGTCACCGTGCAGGGTTGTTGCTCTCTGACGTAGGGCAGCACGCCTGATGGTGCGTCGACCCTGACCAGCACGGTGGATAGATCCAACATTTCTACGACGGGGCTGCCCTGGGCCAACCACTGACCCACCTCGGTGTGCAGCGCCACCACGTAACCGCCGAACGGGCTCTTGATGGAGGTCTTGGCCAACTGATCGGCGAGTGCGCCGGCCTCGGCCTGGAGCGCCTCGCGACGGAAGCGAGCGGCTGCCAGCCGTCGTACGGCGGTGGTATAGGCGGTGGTGATGTCGCGGTATTCCTTCTCCATCGCCGCGCCGTTCTCGAAGAGGCGATCGATTCTCTTCTTGTCGGCGGCGGCCTGAGCGGCAGCGGCTTCGAGTTCCTCGATCACGGCGTCCTGGGCGGCGATCTGAGCGACAAGCTGCTGCTGCTGAAGCTCGAGGCGGGTCTTGTCGAGTTGGCAGATCAGCTTCCCGGCCTGCAGCAGATCGCCCTGCCTGACGGGCAGTTGCTCCACGAGGCCGGGCACTTCATTGCCCACCAGACTTCGGCGGGCCGGCCGAATGGTCCCCACCACGTTGATGACCTTCGGCAGCCGCTGCTGAACGATCGGCGCTACCTCGACAGCGACGGGTCCGCCGAACTGGGCTCGCACGGTCGTCGCGACAGTGACTAGCGGTAAGACTATATAGATGCTATACTTAGAGAGCATGTTCCTTCCTGGAGAGTCTACATAGGCCGATCGGTGGGACGCGGTGCGGAGCCATTAGTTAACATGCGCGAATTATATAGCTGCCCGGCAAGATGGGTCAACCTCGCGATCGGGTGGCGCGTGGGGGCGGCGTTTCAGCCGGCCGAGCGGCTTGGCGCGCCCGCCGAACGGGAGCCCGGCTCGGCGGAAAGGACGACGCAGCCCTTGCCGGACTGCTTGGCTTCGAGCAGGGCTTGGTCGGCCTTCTCGATCCACTCCGAGCCGGTAGCGGGGCGGTCGGCGTGGACAGCGTGAATGCCGATGCTCAGGGAGCATTCGAGCGAGTCGGGCACGATCTGAGCGACATCGTGGCGGAACTGGTCGGCGATTCGTCGCGCCAGCGTACAGGCGTCCATCGCCGTACTGTGCGGCAGGAGCACAACGAACTCGTCGCCGCCGTAGCGGGCCGGCAGGTCGGCTGCCCGAAGCTGTGCGCGAAGAATGCCGGCCACCAGGACGAGAATTCGGTCGCCGGCTTTGTGGCCGAGCTGGTCATTGATCTGCTTGAAGTTGTCTACGTCGATCATCATGCAGGCCAGGTCGTACTGGTAGCGCTGGGCCTCGGCGCGCCGGCGGTCGAGCAGTTCGTCGAAACGCCGACGGTTGCTCAAGGCGGTCAGGGGGTCGCGCTCGGCCATCTGCCGCAGCAGGCGATTGGACGACTCGAGTTGGCCGTTGACCTGCTGCAACTGCTCGTTGCGCCGTCGCAGCGCCTGCTGAAGCCGCTTGTTCTGGTCCTTCAGCTCGGACATGACCAGGGCCTTCTCGACCAGCACGGGCAGGACGGTCAGATAGCCGCCCTGCTTGACGATGTAGTCACACGCGCCCGATCGAACGGCCGTCGCCACACTGTCGCCGTCGCAGTGGCGCGTGACCATCAATACGGGCAAGTCATGGTGAGCGAAGATGTGGCGGAGGACGTCCAGGCCCGTGCAGTCAGGCAGGTCGATGTTGAGCAGCACGGCGTCGAATTGCGTCAAATCGGGCTGGCAGGCCTCCTGGCCCGTGGCGGCCACCATGATGTGTACGGCATGGAAATGATCTCGAAGCGCATCAGCGATTCGCTCGGTGTCACCGATGTCGTCCTCTATCAGGAGGACCCTCGGCCAAGGTTTGTCGACGGTCTGCTCTTCTACCACGGCGGCTCCCCCGGCGAGCTCCTCTTGAGCTTCGCCGCTACCGTGTCCCTCCACTGACAGTATAGAATGCGCCGAACAGGCGGGCCAATTCGCGCAAAAATGTTAAAATAGCCGGTCGGTGACGGCTCTGCTGATCGGGCCTACGGTGCCGGCGTCTGAAGCGGTTGATTGGTCGCGATAACTTCAATCGTCATAGGTTTGCTCACAATTTTATCGATTTGCAGAAACGCGACGTCCTCGCTGTTGCGCCAGACTCGTCGGAGCAGTCGTCCGTCGGCGTAGGCCCAGCACGGCGTGTCGGACGTTCCGACAAGCTTGAAGGTCGGATAGAAGCGGAGTTGGCGGCGCCCGTCGATGTGGAAGCGGGTCAGGCCGCTCTCCATTGCGAGGGTGTAGTAGCCGCCCGTCTCACAGAACCCGTCGTTGTTGCGGTCGCCCGGTTCATCGCGCACGAGCTGCCCCACCTCGACGTCGAGTTGCGCCGGCATGCAGTAGTCGGCGGCGATGAGCGCGGCTTCGGTCAGGTTGTCGAGGTCGCTGGGCCAGACGTTCAGCATCATCGCCCATCGAAACGGGTCAGCGCTGGGTTGGCCGCCGCACATCATCACGCCGACGGGCGCGTCGCGGTCGTCTCGCAGGATCTCGTGAATCGGTGCGTCGTCGGCGCGGTGCATGGCCGCCAGCAGATCGGCACGACCCATCTGGCGGCGGGCCAGCAGGGCGAAGGACAGGCCGGCGCCGTCGTCGTCAGGGTGCGTTGAGTCGGGGAATTCGCACTCGAAGCCCGCGTCGGCGTTAACGCACAGGGCGAAGCCTACGTCGGCGGGTGGTGGAACGCCTGGTTTCAGGCCGCTGGATAGGTCAACATAGACGCGGCCCTGTGGCGTGATGGTGTAGACGTAACGCTGCTGGACCGGCGGGGTGGGCTTGGCGGCAAAAGGGCTCGATTTGGCCTGGCTGTGAGGGTCGAGGTATCGCCAGGTGCCGTCGACAACGACGCGCGACGGATGCAATTCGAGCAGGCGCTGACGCGACTCGACGACCGGCCCCAAGGCCGAAAAGTCCGCATAGCCACTCACGCTGACCTGCCCGGCGACCCGCTTTGCCGACAGAGCAAGAAGGTGCGGGCCGAGACCGCCGCCGGCAGCCAGCGATCGGCTTCGCTGCGGGTCGCTGCCCAGATCGTACCACTGCTCGAGGCGTCCCCTTCTAAAGACCAGCTCGAAGCGGCCGGGTGAGCTTATGTGCAGGCTTCGGCCGCGGCGGCGCACGAAGAGCGTGTCGTCGGCGTCATCGGACGGTGCGAGCAGGTCCTGCTGGTTGTCGGCGAGGATGAGGTCGTCGAGGTAGAGTTCGAGGGGGTGGTCCAGTTGCGGGCACCACCAGTAGAGGCGCCGCACGTCGGACAGATCGACTTGTTGGGCGGCTTCGCCGAGATCGATGCGCAGCAGGTTCCAGCCCGGCTGCAATCGAAGGCCCGCCTGTTCGAAGCGTGTGGGTTGGTCCTGCCCGCTTTCGATGGCGAAGGTGAGGTGGTCGACGGGCTGCGCGGCGTAGAGACTCATCAGCAACAGCCAGTGCCCTCGCCAGTCGCGCGGAAGAGCCCAGCCTTTTGCCTGCTGGTCGTCACACACGAGGCGAGTGTGGCGATCGGGCAGGGCGAAGTGTAGCGAGCCGGCTCCGGTCGACAGGCGCGACCGGCGGACGCTGATGGAGGGTTTGCTCGACGGCGGCTCGACGTGGAAGAGGGTCTGGTGGCGACCGTGCTCGAAGTCGGCGACGGTGAGGAATCGGCCGGTGGCCAGGTCGGCGTAGGCGGCCTTGAGCCGGTCGGCGACGGGTCCGAGCGCCGACGGAATTCGGGCGGGCGGCTGCCGGCAGCCGGGCCACAACGTCACGCCGAGCATCAAACCGGAGCACGCAGCCAGCAATCGCCTGGTCTTGGCTGATCGAGATGCGGGAACAGACATGGATCTGCCTCCGTTGGCCCGCCGAGTGCGGGTCAGACGCATGTTGGCCTGTAAGGTTGACCGCAAGGGGCGTTGATGGCAACAATATTGCCCGCTAAAAGAGTGGTGGTGGCGGTCGGACCATTGAGCCCTCATCGTCTAGAGGCCTAGGATACCAGGTTCTCATCCTGGAGACCGGGGTTCGAGTCCCCGTGAGGGCGTTCAAGCTTCAAAAGGGTGGCCCATCTCGGCGCGGCGGCCGCGCGTATGTTCTTTGCGGGTGCGGATTCTCGGGTGGCATGTTCATGTCCCGACGTACGTCGGGATTGCGTGGGCATGTTAGACGGTTGGTTGGTCGGTTCCCTGAGGAATGGGGACTCGACGATTCGCTGGGTGGCTCGGCACAGCGGGATTAACCTTGTCGCCCGAGGGGTCGTCATCGTGTCCCCCGCCCTTAGAAGGACGGGCCACTCGCCGTGGGCAGCACCATTGCATCTGGCTTTCGGACGGAGTATATTTACAAGGTTGCTCGTGGAGTCAGGCGGCTCAGGAGGCGAAGCCTTGAGGTGGCGTCTGCCCCTCGCACTGCTTGCCTCGGGTATCCTCGTTACGCTGGCGGGCTTGGGGTACGATCTTACCTTCGCGGGCATTCCGTACCAGGACCCGACACCCGAGATGGCGGTGCGTTTCCGCTTCCATTCCCGCGTCGCGAGGGTTATCGAGCTTGGCGGCCTGGAGGTCCTGCTGCTTGGGATTTTGGGCATCTCGACCGTGGCGCTGTGGTCGGCTCTGCATCCCAAACGACGCCTAACCCGATCAGTGCAGCGGACGCGCTGACGCGCGCGGTCGAACTTGTCGTTATCTGTAAAAGGCACGGCATGAGAGGAGGATAGTCGTGGAGAGATTGTCGTCGACCAGCGCCCTTGTGGTAAGTCAGCGGAAAGAGTGGGGCGAGATTCTTACGGGTTTCGAGACGAGGAACAAGTATACCATATCAGACACTTCCGGCAGCCGGCTGTACCTGGCCGCAGAGGAGGCCGGCTCGACCTTGCTGCTGTGGTTCCTGAGGGCACTGCGCCCGTTCACCATCGCTGTCCTAAAAGAAGACGGTCAGGTGGTCTTGCGAGTGGTGCGGCCATTTCGGTTCTACTTTCACCGAGCCGAGGTCGTTGATTCACAGGGGCGGTTACTGGGGCAGATCGAGAGGCGCTTTTCGGTATTGCGGCGCATCTATTCAGTGCTCGACAGCTCCGGCGAGGAACTATTTCAGCTCTTCGGCCCCATACTGCACCCCTGGACGTTTCAGATCCGAAAGGACGGGGTCGAGTGCGGGAAGATAGTCAAGAAGTGGAGCGGCCTGTTGAAGGAAGGCTTCACGGACGCCGACACTTTCAGTGTGATGTTTCCGGCAGAATGGGAGGTCAGATTGAAGGCTGTCTTTCTGGGCGCGGTCTTCCTGATGGACTTCCTGCACTTCGAGAACAAGGGCCGTAACTGAGGAGGCTTGGATAACGGCGGCATGTAGCGGGCCGCAGGGAGGCTGTGGTTGCCGATGCCGGACGCTGGCTTCTTCAGGAGGTGCACGATGCGCTATACGACTGGTCTTGTTGTGGCTGCAATGGCTGTTGCCGGGTGCAGCAGTTTGTCGCCCGAGACGGATGTGAAGACCGTCAAGCCGGAGGGTAAAACGATGGCGAAAATGGCTATGCCTCGTTCCGACGCTTTGGTCAGTATCGACCTGTCCTCTTTGAGCCTGAAGGACATGCGCCTGGGTGACGAGTTCATCGGTACGGCCGACCTTGCCGTCGAGCAACGCAAGGACGCCGATGGTGCGTACAGCTTCATTCAGTTCAGCCCTCGCCCGGGCATGTCCAAGTGGGTCACTGCGATCATCGGCCTGCCGCAAATGGATTTCGCCGATGGCATCGAGTGGATCGAGCTGGAGGCGTGGAACCCGGGCGTGCCGCTACGAATCGTGGTCGATGCAGCAGATCGAGATGCCGACTACTTCGAGATCGGGTTCTGCCCCAACGATACTGTGTGGGAGGGTTGGCGTACGTTTCGCGTGCCGACCGTGGGCGAGCGGTTCGTGCAGGGCGATACCGACCTGGGGCGTACCATCAAGCCGCCGGTGGGCATCAAGTGGATGATCGTCATCATGCGACAAGGGCAGCCCTGGCAGCTCGGCCTGCGCGACCTGCGGGTGAAGCCGCTTAAGTAAGGGCGGGGTGGATACCGCCTTATCTGGCGACAGCAAGGACGGGGGGCTTTATTCGTATCGACTGGAGGAGGAGATTCGTCTCCGGTCGCAGCCCTACAGAAAGGGTCGTACGCGTGATCGTCACGTCGGCGGTGGATCGCAGGCGCGGGTAAACTCACGGCCCGGCTGCGCCGGAACGTGCCACCCGTGCCGCCTCGCCGCGGCGAGATGGACCAACCGTCTACCGGCGCCGTAGAGCCTTGACTTGCGGGACGGTTACTCCGATGATCGGACTTCACGGATGGGTGGGATGGCTGTTACCTATCACGTTGACCACAAAGCGGACGAAGCGGCGGCGGTTGACACGGTCCTTGCGCGCTTGAAGAGCGACGGCGTCGTTGCCGACGAGGCCGACTATGCGCGGGATTGCTTCGAGGCACTGCGCCGCGAGGTCAAGGCCACGTTTGAAGTGCCCGACACGACCATCTCGCCGGTGATGGAACGTCTGCTGTACATGCTGGCCTGCGTGCGACGCCCGCGCAGGATCGTTGCGCTCGGCGTCTTTTGCGGCAACACGTTGGTGTGGAACGTCGGGCCGACCTGCGGCAGTGGGAACGTGTTTCACGCCGAGTGCTGTGTGGGCGTCGACATCAAGGCAGACGCGATCGCGCTGGCCAAAAAGAACTTCGCGAAGCTGCCGAACGCAGAGCACGTGGAGTTGCTGACGGAGGACGGGCTCGACACGTGTCGGCGAATCGCGCCTGGCATCGATTATCTCTACCTCGATGCCGACGATAAGACCCGCGGCAAGGGCCTGTACCTGCTCATGCTGAACGCCACCTATCCCAAGCTTGCCGATGACGCGTGGGTGCTTGCCCACGACACCAGGTGCCCGCGAGCGGGCTTTTCCGAACAGTTCAAGGAATACCTGGCATTCGTACGCGACCCCGTCAACTTCCGGCAGAGCATCTCGTTTGACGTGGACGAATATGGCTTGGAGCTGTCGATCAGGTAGTCGCATCTGCGTCCCATAGCGCACGCACGGATGATGGCCGATCACGTGGGGCGGACAACATGCAGCAGCCGACATACGCAGAGAGAGACTTGGCATGAGCGGTCGGCACTTGCCTGTCCATCATTCGACGCTCGACAGCGTTTCGCTTGCTCCGACGTTGGGCAAGCTGTATCCCTTGCGGCGGCCCTTTGCGTGTCGCCTGTACAAAGCGGCCGGCAGCGACATTTACATTGTCAGCAGCGCGGGTCGAACGTACTGGCTTAAGGTGTACCCCCACGGATATCGGTCGCGGCGGGAGATACTGGCCGAAGTCGATCTGCTTGACCGTCTGGCGAGGTGCGGCGTGGCCGTAGCGAGGGCGGTGCGGCGACGCGACGGGCGCGGGCTGTGCACGCTGCGAGCGCCGGAGGGCGTTCGCTATGCGGTGCTCTTTGGGAACGCAGCGGGCGAACCGGTGGCCGTCATGGACGCGACGGTTAAGCAGTGTTGCGCGTTCGGCGCCATGGCCGGCCGCATGCATAAGGTAATGGACACCGTTCGAACGGCCTATCCCAGGCGTCATCTGGACCTGACGCATCTGCTCGATGATTCGGTGTTTTGCCTCAAGCCTTTCCTGACACATCGATGCAGCGACCTCGACTACCTGCGAGGCGTGGCCGACGATTTGAGGCATCGAGTTACTGAACTTCTGACCAAAGCGAGGCCGGTGTACGGCCTCTGTCACGGTGATCTGCATACGCAGAACGCCCACTTCGACGATGGCGGGTTGCCGACCCTGTTTGATTTTGAGGACTTCGGGTACGGCTGGCGGGCCTATGATATCGCCTTTTTCCTCGGCCGGGCAGCGGTTGGGTGGGATCGCGCCGCCAAAGCAGCCCGAACGCGTCGCTGGAACGCGTTTCTAGAGGGCTACCTTGGGCAGCGCGCGTTGAGCCGAAGCGAACTTCAGGCCGCTGAAGTATTCGTCCCGATCCGTCAGTTGTGGGCTATAGGGTTCATCTTCCGCCACGGCATCCGGTATTACGGATGGCATCGGATTCCCGAGAAGCAACTGACCGAAAGCATCAACTTCATCAGGAACTGGATGCGCTGCTACTGCCGATGAACTATCGGGGTTCGCAGCTGGATGCGCGCATGTTCTCGTCGGGTGGCGCGTTTCTTCAGGGATGGCGAAGGCGATGATTCAGTTACCGTTTGATCGATCGGAGCCGATTCGCTCGGGTGCCGTCCCGGCACACCAACATTGATCTTGCCACGCGACCGGCCGTCATCGTGTCCCCCGCCCTTGAACAGGATTTCGCGACAGTATCAGGACGGGCCGCCCGACCTCACGGCCCGGCTGGGCCGGACCGTGCCACCCCCTTCCGAGTTCTACCCGACACGAAAAGGCGGGTGGTCTTCGACAAGCTCAGACCAAGGAACCCGCCCTACCTTTGCACGGGCAACGCGACGCGTTTGGTGGTAGGATGACATTACGTCATGGCTGCGTGTGACGGGTGAGGAGGCGTGGCAGATGGTCAAGGTGATCGGTATCGCCGGCAGCCCGCGTCGGGCGGGCAACTCGACGACTTTAATGAAGGCTGCTCTGGCGGGCGCCGCGGGGGCGGGGGCCGAGACGGATATCGTTTATCTAAACGATCTGACCTTTAGAGGTTGTCAGGGGTGTGAGCCCTGCACGCCGGACGGTCGGTGCCGCGTTCGCGATGCGCTCACGCCGGTCTTCGCGGCGCTGAAGCTGGCGGACGTGTGGGTGTTGGCTTCGCCGATCTACTTCGACGGCGTTTCGGGCCAGATGAAGACATTCTTCGACCGCTGCCTCTGGCTGACCAACGAGCGGGGCCAGCGCAAGGCGCGGCTGAACGGCAAGCGACGGGCGGCGGTGATCGTCACGTATGAGGCCGGCCCCAGCGAGGGCTACCGCAAGGCGGCCCAGACTCTGGCGAACTACCTCGGGTGGATGGGCGAGTTCGGCACGGTCGAGGTTATGAGCGAGGCCAACCTTGGTCCCAGCGATGCCGCTAAGGAGAGGCCCGATTTGCTGGAGAAGGCGACCGGGATGGGGCAAGAGCTTGTGCGAAGTCTGGGGGGCGTATAAGAACGCTTCACGACCCCACGCGGTGTGGGCATGCCAGCCGGGTCCACCAGAGGCGATGCGACCCGCCGATGGCGACGTCAGGAGGAAGTGGGGCGCGGGCGTTTGACGCTACGTGTTGAGAGACCGCTATGAGTGAGAAACCCATAAGTGCGGAGTCGTTGATCCTGCGAGATCACCTGGCTTTGGACAGGACGAAGCTGGCCAACGAAAGGACTCTTTTGGCGTACGTCCGGACGGCGATCATGCTATTGGTGTCGGCCGTCACCGTCCTCAAGCTGCTTCACGACGATCATACGATGGTCGTGCTCGGCTGGGTCCTGCTGCCCATCGGGTTGGGCGTGGGCGTGATCGGGGCGGTGCAGTTTGTAAGGACGCGCCAGACCATCGCGGCGGCGTATTCGGCCGGCGCGCCTGACACCCGGCCGGGTTTGTGACCCGGTGGCGGCGCCGAGTGAGGACTCGCCCTGACGTTCTCTACGCCGAGGGAGTACGGGCACGTCGGGCCCGCCAC
>CBFCZG010000018.1:0-25242 GCA_965602375.1 uncultured Phycisphaerae bacterium
CCGACTGGGTCTCGGTACTTGCCCCCCCGGCCCCGCCAGCACCCTTGGCCTCCATGATCTGCCCCAAAAGCTCGGCCATCTTTTCGGCGTCGGCCTGCTTGAGGCGGAAGATGCGAACGGTTTGCTTGTCTACCGGCTCGGTGGTGTCCAAACGCTGGATGACGGTCTCGACGTCGGCCAGGTCGCCGGGCCCGCCTGAGGCAAGCAGCGAGTTGGTTCGCTCATCGACCCCGAACACAAGCGTCTGCTCCTGGCCGGCACCTTTCCGCTTGGAATACAGGTCGTCGAGGATCTGGCGCATGTCGTCGGCCTTGCCCTTGCTCAGCGGGAAGATACGGACCTGCTCGGCCGTACTGCTCGGCCGATCGAGCATGGCCACAAGCGAGGCAACCAGGTCGTGATCTTCGCGCGACGCACTGACGATCAGGCTATTGGAGCCCGCGTCGGCCTCGACCACGAAGGGGGCCGACTTCTGCCCTTCCGGCTGTCGCTCCTTGAACAGGTTCTCGACCACCGGCTGAATTCGAATGGCATCGGCCTGCTGAAGCTGGTAGACGCGGAACTCCGAAGTCGCCGCCCCGGCCCGCCGGTCGAAGCGATCGATAAGATTCGCGGCGCGGGTCAGCCCGTCGCGCGAGCCGGCGATGATCAGGGTGTTGGTGCTGGACTCGGGGATGATGGTCATCGGCAGCTCGACGGTCTGGACGACCGACTTCTTGGCGGATGACATCTTGTCGAACAGATCCTCCAGCAAGGCGGCCATCTTGATCGCATCGGCATACTTGAGCGTGAAGAGCTGTAGGTTGCCGACCAGGAAATCCTCCTCGACGTCCACCTGCTTGATCAGGGCCTCGATGATTGAGTAGTTCTCCTTGCTGGCCGACACGATGATCGTGTTGGTCCGTTCGTCAATCTGCACGACCACCTTGTCGCGGGCCTCGGAGATGGGCGTGTCGGCCCCCAGGCTGCCGGGCTTCCAGAGTCCGTCCTTGAACAGGTTCGTGACGATGTCGGCCACGCGATTGGCGTCGGCGTATTGAAGCGTGAAGAATTGAATCACGCCGCCGATGGGCACCTCGACGTCGACCTTGCGGACCAGTTCGACGATGGCTTCGTAGTTCTCGATGCTCGAAGCCACGAGCAGCGAGTTGGTAGCCTGGTCGAACTCGACGGCGATCTGATCGGACGGCAGGGGCTGCGCGCCGGGGACCTGACGCATCTTCACGCGCTCGTCGAAGAGCTTCTTGACCATGGGGGCGACCACGCTGGCGTCGTTATTCTCCAACGGGATCATCCGTATGTCGGCGATGGGAGCGAGCGGCTGGGCCTCCAACATGGCCACCAGACGCTCAATCATCTGAAAGTCCTCGACGTTGGCGGCGATGACCAGCGCGTTGCTACGCTCGTCGGCCTCGATGACGGGCTGATCCTCGGGCAGGCCGCCCGTCGCTTTGCGCAACGCTGCTCGGCGCTGCCAGAGCGACTCGATCTTCGGCTTGAGTGAGTTGGCCTGCGTCTTCTCGAGGGTGATGATGCGGATCTGATCGATGAGGGCATCGGGGGCCGAGTCGAGCTTCTGCGCCAACTCAACGATCTCCTGATAGTTGTCGTCCTTGGCCGAGACGATCAGCATGTTGCTTCGGATGTCCGCCTCGATGAACACTCGCTCGCGCTCCAGCGTGCCCTGCCCGAGCTTCTTGATGGCGTCGAGTCGGCGGTCCATCATCTGCTGGATGACCGTGGCGATGCGCTGGGCGTCGGCGTTCTCCAACTCGAACAGGCGGATCGGGAACTTCAAACCAATACCCGGCTGATCGAGCTTACCCACGAGCGTTTCGGCCAACGCCAGTGCTTCCTCGCGTCCGCTGACCACCAGCGCATTGGTGCGAGCATCGGCCGAGATACTTACGTTGTAGGCCCATGCCTCGCCAATGAGGCTCTTGGCCACCGCGCCGTCGCGGGGCTTGCCACCCGGGCGGCTGGGCAGGGCCTGGCCTTGCTTGAACATGTCGGTAAGCATCGTGGCCAGTTCGCTGGCGTCGGCATGTTCGAGCATGAAAATACGAACCATCACTTCATGCCAGATCGGCACGCGGTCGAGCAGTTCGATGACCTTCTCCATGGCCTTGAGGTTGTCGGCGTTGGAGCTGACGATCAGCGAGTTGGTGCCCGGCTCGGGAATGACCTTGATAGGCTTTTCCAGATCGAGCTCGGGCAGCTCGGCCAGTTCTTCCTCGGTCTTGGCCCGCAGCCGCAGGCGTCGGATCTGCTCGGCCAGCGATCGCGCCGCCTTGCCGCCAGCCGGGGCGACTTTAAGCATCTCGTCGATCACCTTGGCCATGGCGTCGGCATCGGCGTTGGTCAGGCCGATGATGACCATCTCGGCTGTACCGAACGCCGGCGGCACGTCGATCGTGTTGATGAACTTCTCGATCTGAGCGAAGTCCTGCTCCGACGCAGTGATCAGCAACGAGTTCGTCCTGTCGTCGGCCTCGATGGTGATCTGTTCGGTCGGGGCCTTGCTCTTGGCCCGGATCTTCTGGAGCAGGCTTTCCAGAGTGGTCTTCGCCTCCTCGGCCTGGATGTGCTTCAGGTTGAACGTCTTCAACGTCACGGGCGGCAACTGCGGCTTGGCGTCGAGCTGTTTGATGAGCATTTCGATCTCGTCGAAACGTTCCTCCAGCGCCGAGACCAGCAACGAATTGCTGTGAGGCTCGGCGATGATGGTGATGGTGTCCTCGGGACGCGCGTAAGGTTGGGCCGCCCTAATCTTCTGATAGACACTCTGAAGCATCGGGCCCATGTCGGCCGCCTGGGCGTTCTTGAGGCTGAAGATTCTTACCATCTGCTGTGGACCGGCCTCGTCGAGCTGCGAGATAATCGCCTCCAGAATAGCCAGATCGTGTTCGTCGCCGCGCAGGACCACTGTCCGCTCATCGAGTAGAGCGTAGTCGACTTCGCCCTCGATCTGCGCTTCCTCAAGCGCGATCGGCTCGCGCTCGGCCGCTTGCGCTTCGGACGGCTGGGTCGTCGGTGTGGTAGCCACGCCGGACGGTTGGGTCGTCGGCGCGCTGATCGCTTCGGGCGGCGCCTGGGCCAGCACGGCAAGAGCCAGACAACTTGCGAGCATCGTATGGTTCCTCATCCCGAGTACAGGTGAGGGAGACTGTAGCATATCGGCCGGAAGTTCGCCGCGCCGACCGCCCCGTCTCGTCGGCGCCCGCCGCACCGGTGTCGAGCGCCGCTGGGTCGAGCGACCGCTTCCCTGCTTCTCGAGGATCTGGTCGAGCACCTGCTGCACGCGGGCTGAGTCGATGTTCTTCAGGTCGATGATCCGCAGGGTAAGCTTGCCCGTAGGCTTGAGTTCCTCCAACTGACGCACGAGCCGCTCGACCTCACCGTATTGCTCGGGCGACCCGGAGACCAGCAGCGATCCGGTTCGCTCGTCGACGCCTATACTGACCAGCGACGGCACGGTGCCTGGGCTCTTGCGAACCTTGTATTGCTCGCCCGTGTTGATCACGCGCTCGATCTCGCGGGCAAGCTCGGCCACGTCGACGCCCTCGGCCACCTGGACGATTTGGACCGCGCCGGAGGCCTCCTCCTGCTGGCTGTCGATCTGCTCGGTTGTCTCTCGGATCTTTGCGAAATCAGCCACGGTCGCCCGGACGATCAGTGTATTGCTGGCCTCGTCGGCCACGATGATCGGCACGAGTTCCTCGCCGCCCCGTCGGCCGCGCGATTGTCGCTGGGCGGGTTCGGTGAACATCCGAGTCAGGGTCTGCGCCATCTGACTGGCCCGCGCGTTGGCCAGCGGTAGGATTCGCGGCGCCGAGCCGCCGTCCTCGAACGGTTGATCGATCTTCTCGACCAGGGCAGCGATCTGTTCGAGCTGGAGTCCGCCACCCGAGACGATCAGCGCGCTCATGCTGGGCGACTGGGTGATTCGCACGTCGCCGATCAGCTCGTTGCCGCGGTCGCCCTTGCGAAGGTAGTCGCGCAGGATCTCGTCGGCCTCGGACGGGGAAAGATTGGCCAAGCGCATGACGCGCATGCCGCGCTGGCCGTCAGCCTCGACGGTATCGAGCGTCCTGACGACTTCCTCGACCTCCTCAATCGCCTCGGCGCTGCCGGAGATAAGTATCTTGTCGGTGCCGCGCAGGTGTTGGATCTGCACGGGCGCCCTTCCCCGCTGGGCGCGCCGATCCTGCCAGATGAAGATGCTCACCAGCGACTGAGCAACGTCCTCGGCGTCGGCGTTGACCACGTTGATGACCTTCCTCACGCGCGCGCCCGCGCCGGCGGTATCGATCTCCTCCACGAGCTTCTCGACTTCGGCAAACTTCTCCTCGGTCGCCGAGACGAGCACCGAGTTGGTGCCCCACTCACCGGAGGCCGTCACGATATCCTCCGGCTTAGGACGTCGACCGGGCGGCCGGAATGCCTGGTTGATCGAGTTAGCCATCGCAGACGGATCGGCGTACTGGAGCTTGATGGCTCGGATGATTCGCTTCTTGCCCTCGGCGGGGGCCACGTCGAGCACGCCGATCAACTCCTTGATCGAGACGAGCTTCTCGGCTGTGGCCGAAACGACCAGAGAATTGTCCTGCTCGTTAGCAACGACCACTGGACGCTGCCCGGTCTTCGCGGTCTGCTTGAGCGTCTGGTTGAGAATATTTGCCAAGTCGGCGGCCTGGGCATTGGCGAGCTTGACGACCTCGGTAGTCTGACCAGCCTGTCCCTCTTCCAGCTTCTTGATCACCTTCTCGTTGATTTCCTGGAACTCCTCATCCGTAGCGTAGACCAGCAGGGTGTTGGTCGCCTGGTTGAACTCGGCGCGAGGAGGCGGCTCGGTGCTGGCGCGACCACGCCGCCCGCGCTGGCCGCCGTAGAGACTGTTAATAGCTCGTGCCACGTCACGGGCGTCGGAATTCTTCAATTGAACCGTGTGCGCTATCTGCTCGGGCGGCGCAGCTTCGGGAGTGTCGAGTTTTTGAAGGACCTGTTCCACCAGCAGACACGTCTCGGGGGCTCCGGCAACCACCAGCGAATTCGTCCGATCGTCCGCACTGGCGGCAAACACGCCCAGATTGACACTGGATCGGCTGCGCCGCGCCGCCATCATCAACTGCTGCACCATCTGCTGCATCTTGGCGAGAATCTCACTGGCCACGGCATGCTTCAGTTGGAACACCCTGAAGCCCATCGCACCCGCTTCGGGCACGTCGAGCGCCGTCACCATCTGTCGGATCTGCTCGACGTCGTCCTGCGGCGCCCGCACAAGAATCAACTTGGCGGCCGAGTTTCCGGTAATCTGCACCTCCTGACCGGCCATTCTCGCGCCGCGACGGCCTCGACGTCTGGTCGTCCCGCCGGCGAACATCTCCCGCAACATCTCAGTGAGGGCCTCGGCGTCGGCGTGCTGCACCGCGATCCGCTCGAAGACCCGCGGCGACTGCTCGTCCATCGCGCGAATATCACGGCCAATCTGCTCGCGAAGCGATGTAGGCGCCCGCACGAGCACGGTGTTGGTCCCCGCGTCGGCGGTGATGCGAATGTCGCTCGGCGCGGCGCCGCCGCGGCCCCGGCGACCTCTCTGGCCGATGTATACCTCCTGAAGCGCCTGAACCATACTCGATGCGTCGGCATTCTCGAGCGGGAAGAGCTCCAATTCGGTCGTGTCGCCCTCGCGGTCGAGCTCCTTGATAAGCCCGTCGGCTACGTCGAGATCTTTGGGCGCGCCGCGAGCGATGATTGTGTTGGTCCGCGTGTCGGCGGCAAAGGTGACCTCACCGATCTCCAGAAGCGTATCGCCGGCCGCTTCAGCCCTTCTGCCTCGAGCGCGGCCGCGCTGCTGACCGAAGATGTTCTCAAGCTGAGGCAAGACCTCCTCCGCTCGGGCGTTGGCCAACTCAAACTTCCGTATCTCGGTCGGCAGCGGCGCCTTTTCCTCAAGCTGCTGAATAAGACTGATGATCAGTTCCATAGGCCCGTCTGGGGCCTTGACCATCAGCGCATTGACGACCGGATCGCTGGTGATCTTGATCAAATCGGCCGAACCGATTGACGCTTCGGTCAGACCCTCGGCGCCTTCGAGTTGAAGCATCTGCTCCTGCAATTGCTCGGTCGGGCTCCGCTGCTGTGTTCGCCGCGCCGTCGATCGCCGTCGGGCGGCCGCCTGGCGCGCATCGAGCCCGAGAATCGCCTTAAGCGCCTCTTCCACCTGGGTCGCTTCAAGCTTCTCCAGCTTGATGATCTCGAGCCTCGTCTTGACCTCCGCCGGCTGATCGATCATCACCAGCATCTTAAGCACCGGGTCCATGTCCTCAGGGCGCGCCCGGATGAAGAGCCAGTTGTTCCGCGTGTCGGGCAGCAGGCGCACTCGCTGCCGCGCCGCTGCAAGCTGCGCCGCGCGCTGTTGGGCCTGTTGCTGGGCCTTCTTCCTCTGGGCCTCAGCCTGTTTGCGCCGTTCCTCTGCACTCTGCTGTTGCCTCTGTTGCGGGGTTTGCTTCCTCTGGGCCTGTCTGGGCTGGGGTGTGCGCACTCGCTCGTTGAACATACTGTCGATCATGGCGGCCGCCGTTGTGGCGTCGATATGGGTCAGCCGGTAGATCTCAAAGTCGAGCGTCTCTTCCGACACCTCAGGCGTCGACCGATCGATCAAGTCGACAAAATATGCCAGGTCTTCGACGGCTCGGGGCGGGCCGGTGAGGATCAACCGACCTTGTTGATCGACCGAGACGCTCACCTTCGCCGGGGCTTCCAACTCTTCGGCCTCAAACTCGCCCGGACCGGCGTCAAGCCCGGCCGCTGCGGACGCTTCAGCGGGAGCCGCTGCCTCGTCCGAACGCGCCGGCTGCGTGGTTTGAGCCAGCAACGCGTCGACCTGCTTGAGCATCGGAGCCAGGTTCATCGGCATCACGCAGGGACGGGTCGTGGGCGATTCGCCGTACCGGACTTCCTTTGCCCTGGCCGCCTCCTGCCAGGCCTCGCCTCTGTCCTCGGAGCGTTTCCCAACCCCCTTCACAACATCTACGTGCAAGCCGTAGACTGCGGCATACTGCTTCAATTCATCCAGCAACTCGTCGTTCACCTTCGCCTTGGTCAGTTCCACCGTGCGCGAAACGGGCAGTTCGGGCTCGGCCTTGTCGACCTGCGCGACCATCTCCTTCACCTGCTCGTACTGCTCGTCGGTCCCCACGACGTACAGGCCGCCCATCCACGAATCGGCCTCGATGACCGGCACTTCCTTCTTCGACCACCTGTTTTCCGCCATGCGTTGAACGGTCTCGGCTACCGTCGTCACGTCGCTGCTCTTGACCGCGACGAAGTTAAACGGTCGCAGCGGCATCGGCTTGTCCAGGATAGCCAGCAGACGCTCCACCTCGGCAACGTCCGCCTGGGTGCCGTCAACCAGCAGCGTCTGCGTGCGCGGATCGGCAGTGACCTTCAAGGGAGGCGCTGCCCCCCGCCCGCGCCGCTTGATCCTGTCGGCCAGAAGAGTCTGCAACTGCTTGGCTACCTCTCCCGCATCGGCATTGAGCAGATCGAACGTCTTCAGCTCGGTGGCGGTCGATTCGGCCTCGGCGTCCAGTTGCTTGATGAGGTCTTCGGCCTGGGACACCAGCTCGGCAAAGCCGGTGAGGACCATCCGTTTGCCATCGGGGTCCGCCGCTACGACGAGCCCACTTGCACCGCGGCGCTTTCCCCCGGCGGCCATCACCTGGGAAACCACCTTCACCAAGGCGTTGCCATCGGCCTTTTGCAGCTCCACTATCCGGATCACCCGGCCCTGCGGGGTATCATCGGCGTCGAGCTTGGCGATCAGGTCGTCGGCGAAGGCGATCAGCGAGCCGGGTGCCGAAACGACTACCTGGTTCGTTCGCGCGTCGGCGTTGACCTGCACCGCCGGTCGCCTACCTCTGCTCTTGGCCGCCTCCTGCGCCCGCGCCTGGAGCATCGTCCGCAGCATGTTGGCCACTTCTTCCGCCTGCGCCCGTTGAAGCGGGTATGTCTTAACCTCACCCTCGTCGACCAGGTCGGGCTGGTCGAGCTCGGCGATCATTCCAACGATCTTCTCAAACTTATCCGGCGGCGCCTGCACCAACAGCCCCGTACCGGCAGGCACGATCTGCACCTCGGGCTGGACCCCCTTGCGCCGCCTGCCGGGACTGCCAAAGAACGGCTCAAGCGTGCCGGCAAGCTGCTTCGGATCGGCGTTGGTCAGTTCGATCAACTGCGGCTCGACCTGCGCACCGGCGACGTCGAACATCTTCACCAGGGCTTCGATCCGCTCGGCATCCTGCTCGTCACACTGAGCTAGAATAGTGTTGGTTCCCTCGTCGGAGAGAACCTGCAATCCGCCACGGCGCTTGCCCGGACCGCCCAGGGCCCGATTTATCAAATCGGCGATCGCAGCGGCGTCACCATGCTCAAGCGGCCAGGTGTAAACCTTCGGCCCGCTGACCACGGCGCGTCGATCGAGCTCCTTGATGAGCGGCTCGATGCGCGACCAGTCGCTCGGCGGCGCCACCACGAGCAGCACGTCGCTGTCATCGAAGGGCAAAAACTGCACCGGAGACGCCTGGCCCCTCCTGCGCCCGGGCTGAGCGCCGAACATCGGCGCCAGCACCTTGGCCAGGGCGCTGGGCGTGGCGCCCTCGAGATACACCATGTGCTCGAACGCGTCGGAGTCGAGCTCCTGGTCGAGCTGCGCGATCATCTCCACCGCCTCTTTCACCCGATCGGGATCCCCCAACACCAGCACCGCCCCGCCCGCAGGATCCGGAATCACCTGAACATCCTCCGTGACCGGTCCTTTCCGGCCACGAGGCCGCGGCCCTGTCGACAGCAGTTGTTTGACCGTATTGGCTATCTGTTCGGCGTCGGTGTACTTGAGCGTGACGCGCTGGAAGGTCTTCTCCACGTCGGCCACGTCGAACTGCTCGATCAGCGACTCGATCTCCTCCAGGTCCTCCTTTTCGGCCCGGACGATCAGGCTGTTGGTTCGAGGCTCGGGGACGATGGTGGGTTTGCCGGCAGCGCCCTTGACCGGCCGGCGCCCACGCCGTGGCGCTGCCTGCGCACCAACGATCTGACTGATGATAGGAGCCAGCTTCTGAGCTTGAGCGTGCTCGAGCTGGTACACGCGCGGCCCGAGATCACCCTCGGCCTCGGGCACGTCCAACAGTGCTATCAGACCCTCAACCTTACGCATCTTTTGTGGTGGCGCTTTGACGATCAGCCAGTTATTGCTCTGAGCAATCGCAACAGTGACCGCATCCCCCTCGTCGGCACTCGGTGCCGGGCCTTTCGTACGCCGCCTGCGCGCCGCCGGGGCCGCGCCGCCGAAGTCGACAAGCTGCTGGAGGATCGGAAGTATGTCGGCCGCCTCGGCGTGCTCCAGCTTGAAGATCTTCTGCTCGCGCGGGTCGGGCAATTCACGCTCGAACTTCTTGACGTAGTCGAGGAACTTGCGGGCATCGCCGGCCATGCACGTGATCGTCATCATCTTCGTGTCTTCGATGCCGCCGATCAGGCAGTAGTCCGGCACGACACCGCGCGCACGCTCGATCAGCTCGCTCGTCGTACCGTGACTCGGCGTGTAGATGATGCGAACCCAATCGTAATCGCCCGGGTTGGCGGCACGGAACGCCTCCTCACTGTCGTAGAAGGTCGTATCAGGAAGGTTGCGAGGCACCTCGGGCAGGCGCAGCAACAGAAGATAGTTTGGCTTGCGCAGCAGGTGGTAGTTCTGGTAGTACAATAGTTCGTTGAGCATCGCCCGCGCTTCGTCGAACGTCATGGGCTGCTTGTTGTGGAAGGTCACTGCACCGGGCGGCGGATCGTCGCCGATGAGCGGCAAGCCACTCATGATGCTGAAGTCCTCCAGCACGTCGGCCCATTCGCGTTCGTCCCAGTTGAAGTTGTAAGGGCGCACCGGCCGAGCCGGCACCTCAACCTTGACCTGCTCGGGAGGCTGCGTCGCGGCAGCGGCCGCCTGCTCGGCTTCGGCGATGACTTCAGGCGGCGCCTCCTCTTCCGGCTCGGTCCCGGGTGCGGCGGCGGTCGGCGTGGTCGGGCGGGGCGTGACCGGCGGCTCGATGGTGCGTGGCCCGGGGCGCTTCACGTCGACGCTCGGTTCGGCCGAAGCCGGCTCGCTGACCTTCGGCCTGGTGGGCTGTGTGGACGCCTGGCCTCTACGTATGGACTGCAGGGCACGCCGTTTCTTCTCGTTCAGATCGTTCGAGTTAGTCGCCGCGCCGGGTTGGGAGGAAGGCGCACCGACCTGTTGCTGCGGTTCGGCCGCCATCGCCGCAGGGGCCAGGCTCACTGCCGACAGACCGCTCGCAACGGCCAAAGCCACACGGACGGGCCTTTGTGTCGGCGCGTTCGCGCTTTCAGTTCTCGCATGGTTACGTCCCTCCAACGGCTCGGCTCGGCACCGAGAAGCCCGATCCCTTGCCGCGAGATTCGATCATTCCTCGTCATTGACAGCCTCATATGCTCGCAGAAGTTCCTCATCCGTGTCATTGGCCAACTCTTGTCGCTGCGACAATTTCATCCCCAAAGGATACACATAGGTCTTCTTACCGGCTTTGTCCTCGGCCACCGCTCCCAGCCAGTGGATCCGAACCAACGTCAAACCGTCGAGTTTGTCGCCCACGCGGATTCTTTCTTCCTCGCCTTGCTCCGGTTGGGCGCTGCCGCGGCGACGTCTCGGGGTCGGCGCGTTGCCCGCCTGCGCCACGACGACTTCCTCAACCAGTTCGCCCGCGTCCTCGTCCCAGTAGCTCAGCAGCGCCTTGACGACCTTTCTGTCCGCCTCCCGGTCCTGCCTGACAGGCCGCTCGACCGGCTTGGTCGGCGTCGGCGTCTTCACCACCTGGGTCGGAGGTGGCGGCGGAGGTGGTGGCGGCGGCTCCCATGGGGCAAACGGATTCCGCTTGGCAATACCCGCAAACGACGCCAGAGTTGCACCGCGGATCAGCCGACCGGGCCCGTCCCCTTCCGCGGCATCCGCTGGCGCCACCTGAAGATCCGGCACGATCTTCGTTGACGGCAGCACGAGCGTCTCGATGCGCGCCGTCACCTTCAACTGCTCGCCCTTCGATTTACCCACCGGGCTGAGCGTCAGGTCGCGAATGCGCACCAGATAGGGCAGCCGATAGAAACCGTGCAACAGGCCCACCACGTCCGCCACGTTCCCCTGAGCATTGATGCTGAAGCGGACCTGACGGAGCTTTGTTCTGCCCAGCGGTCCGGCGCCCTGCGGCGTCACTGAAACCCGCTGAAGCTTGTGCTTCTCCAAAAGGGCCTTGATCTCTGCGTCGAGGCGGGTCACGGCGGCCTCGTCGCTGGCGGCAAGCGTCCCGGCAGCCAGATCGTCCCACTGCCTGACGTAGTGCACCTTCTGGCTCAGCAGGTCGCCAAGATTATTCAACTTGCTGTTGGCTGCCCGAATGCGCGTATCCAGGCGTTCGGCCGGTTCGATCACGAGCTTGTCGACGAGCTTCCAGCCGACCATTACCACGGCCACTGCACCGACGACCACAGCCAGGGTTTTCTCGCGCTTGGACATCTATCCACTGTTCCTTGCACGCCGAGCCGGGCTCTGCCCGGAACCGTCCGATTTGCCTGACGCCTCGCCCCGAGTATCCTCCGGCGCAGACGCGTCAGGCGCCTTGTCCTCCAGCATATCTTCTCGCGCCGCACCCGCATCCGCCTCCCGGGCTTTGGCGACCGGCGGCACCCTACGACCACCGCCTTCCGGCAGCTCGATTCGCAGACTCCCCTGCGCGGGGTAACGACCGGCCATGCCACGCTCCGTGGCCGAACCGGGAACAGCCCGATAGCCTTGCTTGAGTGCCCGTTCGGCCAGTTCGGTGCTGACGTCGGTTCGCGCCATCCGCAGATCGACCGAAATCCGGCCGGTGGAGGACATGCCCAGGTTGGTCGCGTAGACCTGCTTGTTGTCGGGAAACAGTTCCGTGAGCCGCTTGAGGTGCTCCAGCCAGATGATCTCGTCTCGCTGCCAGGCCAACGCCGCCTCGACCTGTTTCTTGAAGTCCTCGAACTCGGCCACCTCCTGCTCGAACTGTTTGACCTGCTTTTGCACCCCCTCGAGTACGGCGCGCCTCTGGCCCAGGTAGTGGTTCGCCCCCAGAACCACAGCCGCCAGTACCGCGGCCGCCCCCAACGCAGCCATGCGAACCTTGCGAGCACGCACGGCCGACAAATCGATGGGCTTCTTCGGGTTGAGGAAATCGAAGTGCAGCTTGCCGGGCTGGCCATGGCCGACGATCAAGCCGATCGCTGCGCTGAATCCCCGCAACACGTGCGGCTCGCCCTGGCCCGTGAACGGTTCGCCCGGATCGTACAGGATCGCCTCCGCCGAAAACCGCCGCCCCAGCGCCGTGGCCAAGTGTTCCTCCCCCCCCGTCGCACCCGCGATCACGATCCGGTCGATGCGCACGCCCGGATCGGTGACTCGGTAGGCCTCCAGCGAACGCGTCACCTCCAAAAGCAGGTCGGCCGCCGTGCCCGCCTCGCCAGCGTCGCGGCCCGTTGCCGACGCCTCCGCGGCGGCGGGTACACTCACCGACGCTGCGCGCGAGAACACGAGTCGGCCGTCACGAATCACGTCAATCTCGGTGAGCGACGGCCCGACGTCGACCAGCACGGTCCGCCCGCTCTGGATGTCGCTATGCACGTGCGCGACCGCAACGAGGTTCGCATAGGGTCTAAGGCCCACGCGTTCCAGCTCCAGACCCGCGTGCTCGGCCATCTGCTGGTAGAACGCCACAACATCGTTGCGAACCGCCGCCACCAGCACTTCCACCGTGTCCGCTTCCGTGTCCCTTCCGCTTACCGCAAAGTCCACCACCGCCTGATCCAGAGCAAAGGGCAGCTCCTTGACGATCTGAAAGTGCACAGCCGCCGGCAGCTCCGCCTCGGGACCAGCCGGCAGCGTCAGCGTATTGAGGATGGCCGGATCCCGCGGTACGTCGATCAGCAAGCGCCGCGCACTCAGCTTGTGCTCGCGAAGCGTCGCGCGAACAAAGGACCCCATCGCCACCGGGTCGGACCGGTCCAGTTCCGTCGGCATCGCGACGCAGACCGTCCGCACGCTGCGCACACGACCCCGCTGGGACACGGCCTGCACAATTCGAAGCCAGCGCCTGTCCCAATCCAGGCTCAGCAGTTTCCTACCTGCGAAAGCGTGAAGCGACACGTTCATCATCCATCTCGCGTATGCGGTATGCCGTACCCAACGGGGTCAGATCCCGATAGTAAAGCACCTGTGGATTCGTCGGCCAGGAAATATCCAATATCACATTAATCCGTTTTACCACCCCCACGTGGTCCGCGTATCCCAACGACTCGATCGAGATCACCGACGCTCGCGTGGTGACGCCATAGTCCGGCCGCGCACCGGCCAACTCGGCCAGCACTTCGAGCGGCACGCCCGCGTCGGTATGCAGCCAGGCAGGCGTGAGTTTCGCCTCGTCGTCGAGATCGTCCCGCACAGCCACGATGTCGTCGACGTACGGGGCCAATTCGGGGAGGGTCGCAAGCACCTCGCGCTCGGCTGTATTGACGTTGATTAGTCCCATGAAGCCGGGATACGGAAGCGTGGTGATCCGGTCCAGCACGGCAGGCAGGTCCTCGACCGTCAGGGGACTGTCGTCGGCCAACACCAGCCGGACCGGGCTGTTCGTCTCGCCTTCGCCCGCCCCACCGGCTGACAGAATGTAGTCCACCGCCTCCGGCTCGAAGAACTCGGCCAACTGCTCGGCCGCCGTGTCGGCCCCGCGCCCGCCTCCGCTGCCCAGGGTAAACCGAGGCCTGCCGTCGCTGGCCAGGTTCAGCTCGCGCGACCACACCGTCAGATACGGCAGCAGCCCGCGGTCGAGTTCGCCGTCGGCGTTGTCGTCCGGAAACGACGCGTCGCTGTCGTTCTCGTTCGCTTCGAGCAGGCCGTTGCGGTTATAGTCTTCGCCGAACAGCACTGTTGCCGTAAACCCCTTCACCAGAAGAAGCTCTTCCACCGTTTCAAACGCACCGTTCTTGGCTTTGTAGCCCACCGGTTCCCGTTCGACGTAGAAGTCGTTCTCGGCGCCGTTCTCGCGCGGGTCGTCGTCTGCATCCCGCCAGTCCAGCAACGCATCGATCAATTCCGGGACGACCACCTCCAACGGGTCCAGAACCTCGTTGAACAGCGCGGTCAACTGCTCCTCTGACGCCATGTTGATGTCGAGCTTGCCGTTTTCCGGCACCACCCCGAAACGCGCCCGCTCCTCGTCGTCGGTCGGGTCGTCGGCGACGGCGCTAAACCGCCAAGCCATGTCGGGTTGCTCGTCCTGGTCCCGCTCGTCGTCGCGCCGCGAACGGGTCGACCCGCTTCGATGCTCGAATCCGGACGGCGCTTCCTCCTGCTGGGGGCTCCACACCAGCACCTCGTGGAGGTTATCGGGGTTGTCCAGCCACGCACTGACGTACACACCCTCGGCCCGCATGAGCTGAATCACCCGCTGCACACCGGCCTCGGCCGCCAGCCTCGCCTGCAATTCGTCGGTCACCGCGCCCGTCGCCAGCAGATTCGCCCGCATCGAAAACCCGAAGCTCAGGCCCAGGATCGACAGCAACACCACGATCACCAACACCACCGCCAGCATCACCCCGCGCCGGTGCAAACGACCCGTGTTGCCCGATCGCCCGATCATCGCTGCTGCTCTCCGAGGTTGGCCATACCCACACTGCGAGCACGCATCAATCGCGAACCGAGAAACACGTCCGCCTGCGGCACCCGCACCACCATGGCGTAGCGGTCGCCGTAGGGATAGTCCGGCAACTCCTCCTGCTCGCCGAGCCGCTGCGACTCGATGATTTCCTCCTCCAACTCCAACTGCTCTTCGGTCACCGGCGTGAAGCCGACCGTCACCTCCACCGCCTGGGGCAGGTTATTGCCCGGCCCGGCCTTCCACGTCAGCACCCACTCCACACCGTCGAAGTAACGGAACCCCACGTACGTGATCTCGTCCGCCCATAGTTCCACGTCAAACCGCTCGTCGTCGAACTGCCCGTCGGCACGCTCGACCAGCGCCGGTTGATGCAGCGTGTTCTGCTGCCACCGAACCAGCCCGTATACGACAGGCTGTTCGGTGCCGTCCTCTAACTCCACCGTCTCTTCTTCGTCCTCGGCCACGTAATACTGGATCTTGGTAATATCGCATTCGGCCGGCGGCGGCTCGTCGCGAATGCTGACGTCTTCGAACAGCACCTTGTCCGGCAGTCGCACGGTGTGAAGGACGATGGAGTGCGCGTCGCCCGTGATCCCCGGCCCATACGCCGCCAGAAATCCACTGCACGACCGAATGTCCTCCGCGATGCGGCGCAGAGCCGCCTGGGCCAGCACAACGTCCCGGCACAGCGATTCGCCTTCGTCGGCCGTGCGAAGCGAGCCGGCATAAAACATCTGCACCACGCCCATCACCACCACCATCAGCCCCATGGCCAGCAGCACTTCCAGGAGCGTCAATCCCCTTCTGTAGGTCTTTGCCCGCCTCATCTTCGTCCCCCTGACGGAATCGGTGTACTGCCCTCAGGCGGCTTGGTCTCGGACGGCTGGTCCTCCGCCACCTCCGACTCCTGCTGGTCTGTGTCGCCCTCCTCGGCCTGGTCGCCTTCCTCCTGCTCCGCATCGTCGCCACGGCTCGGCTGTTGACTCTTCTGATAAGCCTGAATCTCCTGGCGGATCTGGTCCCACAGCGAACCCCCCATCTGCCCCTGCGGCAACTGCTCGAGCATGGGCAGCATCGGGAGCAACTCCAGCAGGCTCTCCATATCCAGTTGCTGAATCAGCTTGGGAATGTCAAAATCGTTCAAGTCGATGCCCAACTCGTTGAGCAGCTCGCAGAACTCCGGCGGGACCCGGTCGCACAGATCCTCCACTTGCTGGTCCGGCGCCACGAACTGCTCCAGGTCGAGCGGCATGTGCTCGGCCCGCAGCGTCCGCACGCTCAAGATTTCCTCGAAGCGCTCTAAGCCCGCCGGCTCGCCCTCCTCGTCGTCCGGCAGCCCAGCCAGGATGGACACGGTCAGCAGCTTCATTCCCTCGATCGGGCTCGACTCGGTCGTTACACGCCATGCATAGCCGGGGTACTGGCTGCCGAACTCGTCGATGAACTCGTCTTCATCGAGTTCCAGCGTGCCCATCTCGATCTGCGAGACAATCGATTCGGCCAGCATCAGCCCCTGGCGCTGCCGCTGCGACAACTGGGCCGTCTGCAGCCCGATGCTGAACTGCGCACCCAGCACCATCATGGCCAGCGACAGGATCGCCACCGACAGCACCACCTCCAGCAGCACCGCTGCGCGACTATGCCCCCGACAACGATCTGTCTGCGTTCTAGCGTCCACCGCCTGCCCTGCGTATGGCTTCCTCGATTTCGGCCAACTCGTCCGAACTAAGCTCCTCGTCGGTCGGCACCTCCTCGACGAGATCCGAAGCGAACTCGTCGTCTGCCCCGACGTCCTCTTCCCGCTCGACCACGAGCGCTTCGCGCTCCTCGTCCACTCGCCGCAGCAGCTTCTCTCGCTCGATGCCGGCCTCGGCCAACTCCTGCTCGGTCAACGGCAGCCTAATCGACACGCCGCCGGTCCGTCCGTCGAGCACGACCAGAGTCCGCTCCGTCTCGTCGAGCATCTCACCCAACTCGGCATCGGCCAGCACGAAGGTCGCCCACTCCACCTGCCCGGTCGGGTCGAACACGACCTCCGGCCGTAACTCGTCCTGCTCGTAGTCGTCATCCGAGTCGAACATCCCCTCCTCGTCCTCGTCGATGATCTCCAGATAGACGGGCCGACCGAGCCTCACCTCTTGGCAGTGCACACCGCCCAGCAGAATCTCGTCGGCCGCCCATTCCGCTTCGTACGCCACGAACTCATCTGGGGCGTCGATGGGCTCCGGTTCGTATTCCACGATGGGCTGCTGCTCTTCCTCGTCCCACCAAATCCGGAACCGCTTGCCCGTGCTCATGGCGTGGGCCCGCGTGATCACCAGCAACGAGCGAAGCTGCGACGCCGACTCGGTCAGCTTTCGCCGCTCCAGCTCACCGAAAAACACCGGCGCCACCCACCCGGTCAATAACGCCAGAAGCGACAAGACCAGCAGCACCTCGATCAACGTAAACGCAGGTTGTCGACCCCAGCGCCGCACGGATTTTCTCCCGCCGCATGTGTGGGCCCATCGTCGGGCGAAGAACGGTTCGCCGGCCGATCAACGATCGCTCTTCCAGTTCTTGATGTCGTCCTCGGTGCCTTCCTGACCGTCCGGGCCGTTGCTCCACAGGTCGTAGCTATTCGTATTCACGTCACCCGGCGACTTGTACTGGTATTCGTTGGCCCACGGGTCCTTCAGACTGTCCGGGTCCTTCACGTACGGACCCCGCCAAAGGTTCGAGTCCTCGTCGATGCTGTCGGGCCGCTCAGACAGGGCCTTGAGACCCTCATCCGTCTCCGGATACTTGCCCACGTTGAGCTTGTACAGATCGAGCGCCTGCGCGATCGGCCCACGCGATGCGACCGTGTTGCGCGTCATATCGATCTTGGCCTGGTCCGCACGTCCCAGCAGTGTCGGGACCACCCAGGCCACCAGCATCCCGAGGATGGCAATCACCAGCAAAACCTCGATCAACGTGAACGCGGCTCGCCTCCTGTCTTCCATTGCAGATTCTCCTTACTCTTTCGCCAACTGGTTCACCCGGTACCTAACCGGGTGCCATAACGGCCTCACCGACCACCCATACCCGCCAGCGCGCCCGTCAGGATCGGAATCAGCAGCGCCAGCGCGATCAGCAATACCACGAACGCCATGATCACCAGCAACACCGGCTCGATGAGTCGGACGGCCAGATCGATCAGCCGCGCCGTCCGGGCCTCGTTCGAGTCGGCGATCTGAATCAGCACGCTGTCCAGATTGTTCGACTCCTCACCCACCGCAATCATGTCCAGAATGTCCGGGGGGAAAATGCCGCCCGCCCGCAGCGGCTCGGCCAACGGTTCGCCCGCCCGAACGTTCTCGGTAGCCTTCCCGATGATGTCCTCCAGGATCTTGTTGCCGGCTGACTCTCTCGAAATTCGCAAGGCTTGAAGGATCGGTACACCATTGGCCAACAGCGTGCCCAGGATCCGGCAAAACCGGCAGATCGACACCATACGGTAGATCCGCCCCACGCCGGGAACCCACATCTTGATACGATCCAGCCTGTCACGCCCCGCCGCGCTGCGCAGATACGAGGTGACGCCGATCACAACCACCACCGACCCGAGCGCCAGCGGCCAGAATTGGTCGCGCAGCACGTCACACACCCCGAACACGGCCGTGGTCAGCCACGGCAACCCCTCCTCCGGCAGGAACTGGCGAACCTTCGGCACAACCTTGGCCAGAAGAAAGAGCACAACGACCGTGCCCACTGTCACCAGCACGCACGGATATACCATCGACCCGACCATCTTGCTGCGAAGCTCGTTCTGGCGCTCCGCGAAAGCAGCGATCCGCTGCAACACGTCCTCCAGAAACGCCCCCTCCTCGCCCGCACGGATCATCGACACGTGCAGTTCGCTGAAGGCGTTGGGGTGCTTGGCCATCGCATCGGCCAACGTCTCGCCGCCCCCCACGTCCTGCTTCACTTCTCGCAGGATCTCCGTCAGCGCCGGACTGGAGTTCTGCCGACAAAGCACGTCCAACGCACGCAGTACCGGCACGCCGGCTCGCAGCAAATCCGCCAACTGGCCGTACATCTCGGCCAGACGCTGCGTACGTATCCTCTTGCGACCGCCCGATAGCAGCGACCGCGAAGCCCTGCCTCCTTCGTTCACGTCCACCGGAAAGAGCGAGCGATCATCCAAGGCGCGCAGCGCTGCCATCTGGTTGTCGGCGGTCAACACCCCGTCGACCACCTTGCCGTCAACCGTCCGTGCTTTATAGGTAAACGTCGGCATCGCCAGTCCGCCCGCCGCTAGACCTTGCTGACGCGCAGGATTTCCTCCGGCGTCGTAACCCCTTCGAGCACCCTTCGCCACCCGTCCCCGCGCAGGAGAATCAAGCCGTTCCGCCTGCCGGCCTCAATAATCCTCGCCGTCCCGGAACGCTGCATGACCAGCTCGCGAACCTCGTCGTTCATCAAGAGCAGTTCAAACAACCCCGTCCGCCCTCGGAACCCACTTCCCCGGCACTCCCGGCAGCCCACGCCTCGATACAGCTTCCGCCCGTCGTAGGGAAAGTCCGGCGGCAGCAGCTTCGGGTCGGGCTCGTAGGCCTCCTTGCAATTCTCGCACACCGACCGCACCAGACGCTGCGCCATGATCCCTTCGACCGTGCTGCTGACCAGAAACGGCTCTACTCCCATGTCGAGCAACCGCGTCGTCGCGCTAGCCGCATCGTTTGTGTGCAACGTGCTGAACACCACGTGCCCCGTCAACGATGCCTGAACCGCAACCTCCGCGGTCTCCAGATCGCGAATCTCGCCCACCATGATCACATCCGGATCGTGCCGCAGGAAGCTGCGCAATCCATGTGCAAACGTCAGCCCCACCTTGGTGTTCACCGGTACCTGGTTGACCCCGGCCAGGTTGTACTCGACCGGTTCCTCGATGGTCACCACCTTGACCTCGTCCGAGACGATCTGCCCGATCGCCGCATACAGCGTCGTTGTCTTGCCGCAACCCGTCGGCCCCGTAACCAGAATAATCCCATGCGGCAACTGGATCACCCCCTTGAACCGCTCGAAGGTATCGGCGCCCATGCCCAAGTCCGTCAGCGGCAGACCCAACGTCTGTTTATCCAGCAGTCGCAACACCACCCCTTCCCCATACTGCATCGGGATCACCGAAACACGCACGTCGATCTCGCGACCGTGCACCCGCACCTTGAACGCGCCGTCCTGCGGCATGCGCTTTTCGGCGATGTTCATGCTCGCCAGAATCTTGATGCGACTGATGATGGCTGCCTGGAACCGCCGGATCTGCACCGGCACGTTCGCGTTGTGCAGCACACCGTCGATGCGGTAGCGAATGCACAGGTCATCCTCGCGCGGTTCGATATGCACGTCGGTCGCACGCTCGGTCGCCGCCTCCATGAGGATCTCATTGACCAGCTTGACCACCGACGCTTCCTGCGCCATCTCCATCAGGTCGGCGTCGTCCGCGTCCTCCTCGACGACCAACTCCACCTCGTCGTCGTCCACCATCTCGCCAATCGTCTCGCCACCCACACCATAATGCTGCTTGATAGCGCTATTGATCTCCTCCTCCGTCGCCAGCACGGTCTCCACCCGCAGACCCGTCAGGTAGCGCAGCTCATCAAACGCATACACGTCGAATGGATCGCTCGTAGCCACACGCACCACGTCGCCATTGCGCGACAACGGCACGAGCTTGCGTCGATGAACCAACCGCGACGGCATCGACCGCAGCAACTCCACGTCCACCTTTTCCTGCCTCAGGTCCACGACCGGCAGCGATAACTCTTCGCCCAGTACCTCCAGCACCGCACGCTCGCCGACGAAACCCATCTGCACCAGAATCCGATCGACCCGGTCGCTGGGCTTTTTCCTTGCCGCCAGGGCCGCCTGTAGGTGCTCCGCCGTGATCGCCCCTTTTGCCAACAAAGCCTCCGCAACACTCACGGTCTATTCTCCCTTACCCGGCTCCCGGTCTGCCCTGCTCTCGACACGCCCATCCTCTCCAAAGCCCCCGACCCAGGCGCACACCCAACACCCTCCCCAGAGTTGTACCCCCGAAGGCCCGCCCAATTGCACGCTGCACCGCCTACCCCGAGCCACCCGCCCGGACCGCCCCAACCGCCATAAATGCCTTAACCTACCGTACTTTATCGGCCCTAGGCCTGCTTAGCCTTTCCTCCGCGAGCCATCACGGCCTGTCCACGACAACGTCGTACGCGCCCCGTGCCAATGTCCCCAGGGCACCCCACACGCCTACCAGTACTGATAGAGCTCTTCCCTTACCCGCTGTCGCTACGATATCCCGCGACCGAACCGCCTAACCTTCGGCGAAATGGAAGCTTGTACTGGGGTCACATCCTTCAGGTGCACGGTTGCGTCTGGAGGGCGCGTTGGCCTCTCTGTGTCGCTCTTCCCCCCCTGCCACCAGACCCGCCAAGCGTTCTCTAAAAGATCACACGCACTTGGTTGCCCAGCCCCGCCTCCGCCGCGGCCCGCTCGACCCACCCCCTGAGCTTCCGCTCGTAGCCGGCCTCGGCAGCTCGGTCCAACAGCCCCGAGCGAAGCCACCTCACCAGGTGCGGCCGATACTGCTCGATCCACGCCCGCAGGGAAGACCGCACCCCCCACCGCAATTGCAGCCGATCCACGTACACGTGCTCCAACGGCAGGTGCCTGATCGCCTCAAATAACTCTGCCACGTTCTGCGCCGTGTCCGTCAGCCCTGGGATGAGCGGCCCGAGGAACCCGTACACCCGCGTCTGTCGCCGGGCTGCTTCCTCAAGTACTTCGATCCGCTCTGCACTCGGACTCGACGCCGGCTCCAACTGCGATCGCAATCGCTCATCCATCGTCGTCAACGTCACCCCGACCGACACCCGCTTGCGACCACACAGGAGGTCGAAGTCGCGCCGCACCAGTGCCGACTTGGTCAGAACGTGCAGTTCAAAGCCGCTGTCCCACAGTGGCTCGAGGCACTGGCGAGTAAGGCGGTACTTCGCCTCCAGCGGCTGCCAGCCGTCACACACGCTGCTGATCATCACCGTACCCGGACGCAGCCGCCGCGAGGCAAGCTGCCGCGCCAACACTTCCGGCGCGTTGACCTTCACGTCAACGAAGCTCCCCCACGGCTGGCGCGTATGACGGAAACGCATGATGAGTCGGCCATAGCAATACAGACAACCGTGGACGCACCCGCTGTAACAGTTCAATGCATAGTCGCAGATGCCCGACCGTTCCAGGACCGATCTGCAACGCACCTCGCGCACGGTCGCCTCAGCGCATCCGCCGACCGCATCGAGAGGCTGCTCGACTTCTCCGGCCATCGCCTTCCTCCCCGCGACAGGCTGACAAGAGTATAGCACCTCTGCGTCCCGTCCGCACCGACATAGTCCCCGCCAGTCGGTCAAAAGCCGATGTTTCCCAGAGCCCCAGAACACCCACTCAGATACCCTCCCAGAACCACGAAACAGCAAGTCAGCGCGGCCATCGTGGTCGCTCAACACAAACCCCTAGGCGATAGCAGGCACGGCCCGGCACGTTAGAATACAGCCGTATGTCGCACCGCTATGGTCTGTCAAAAAGCGACCGCCTGCTCCGCCGGGGCGCGTTCGATCGTGTGCTCAAGGCACGTTGTCGAGCCGCCGACCAATGGCTCGCGGTCTACGCCTGCCGGAACACGGTCGGCTACCCGCGGCTGGGAATCATTGTCAGCCGGCGCCACGGCGGTGCGGTTGCCCGGAACCGGCTGAAGCGGCGGCTGCGTGAGGCCTTTCGCCTAACTCGTCACCAGCTTCCCGTCGGCTATGACCTGGTGTGCATTCCCTCCACGGCTCAACTGGGTACCGTCGAGAGATATCGCCGGTCGATGGCAGCTTTGGCACGGGTCGCGGCGGGTGCGAGTCGGGCGCCCTGACGGGGCAGATTTGCGGTCTTGCTATGTCGGGCTGAATGCTGTAGTGTTTAGGTGGAGCGTACGATATCCGGCAAGGGCGGGTCGGAGTCAGCAAAATGGCAACAGTTCAGCTACGAGGATATCCCAAGACCGTTCGCATCAAGGACGGGACGGAGATCATGCTCCGCCCGATGACTGCCGGCGACCGTGACGGCGTGCTGGCCTTTTTCCGCGGTCTGCCCGAGGGCGACCGGATGTTCCTCAAGCACGACGTCACACACCCCGAGGTTATCGATCGATGGGTCGCTGGACTGGACTACGAATACGTGGTCCCGATCCTGGCTCTCCAGGGCGATCGCGTCATCGCCGATGGCACTCTGCACTTGAACCTGCACGGCTGGACGCGCCACATCGGTGACATTCGAATCGTGGTGGCCCGCGACCATCAGGGCCTCGGTGTGGGCACGCAGATGGCCCGCGAGCTGGTGGGTCTTGCCCAGCAGCGCGGTCTCGAGAAGCTCCAGGCTGAAGTGGTCGAGGACGCGATGGGCGCCATCGTGATGTTCCAGAAGCTCGGCTTCCGCATCGAGGTCGTCAGGCGTCAGCACGTGCTCGACCTGAAGGGTCAACACCGAAACCTGGTGGTCCTCGTCAACAACGTCGAGGAGCTGTGGGGCAAGATGGAGGATCTGATACAGGACACGCTTGCGGGCGGCCATCGGCGGGATGTCGTAGGCTGACGCGACGGCCGCGCCGGGCGGCAAGCGATAAAACCTGTAAGTTTGAACCGGCGCCTCGGGTGGGGGCGCGGTATGTAGGGATTGAGGATGTCTGATACGGAAACGGACCAGAAGGTCCGCCCCAATAGGCCCAAGGGTGTCGTCGTTATCGATCGCGATCGCTGCAAGGGGTGCGGCTTCTGTGTAGAGTTCTGTCCGACGGGCGTACTGGCCCTGAGTGAGCAGCTCAACGGCAAGGGCTATCATCCGCCCGAAGCCGTCGCGCCGGAGAAATGCACGGGCTGCGGGCTCTGCGGGATGTTCTGTCCCGACTTCGCGATCTTCGGATACCGGCCGGGCAAACACGCCTCGGAGGTGGACTAAGCCATGAAGGCCGATCCCCGAGGCGTTCTGACCGGTGCACACTACATCGATGGTAACCACGCCTGCTGCGAGGGGGCGATCGCGGCAGGCTGCCGTTTCGTGGCCGGCTATCCCATCACGCCTTCCACCGAGGTGGTCGAGCGCATCGCGGCACGATTTCCCCCGATCGGCGGGGTCTTCATCCAGATGGAGGACGAGATCGCGTCGTCGATCGCCATCGCCGGTGCCGCCTGGGCCGGCAAGAAGGCCATGACGGTCAGCTCCGGGCCGGGCATCAGCCTGATGATGGAGCACGTGGGCCTGGCGGTCATGACCGAAACGCCCTGCGTGTTCGTCAACGTGCAACGAGGCGGGCCGTCAACCGGGCTGCCCACCCTGCCCGGACAGGCGGATATGATGCAGGCCCGTTGGGGGTCGCATGGCGATTACGAGATCATCGCTCTCTGTCCCAGCAGCCCGCAGGAATGCTTCGACCTCACCATCGACGCCTTCAACCTTGCCGAGCAATACCGCCTGCCCGTGTTCATGATGATGGACGAGTGCGTGGGACATATGACCGAGAAGGTGATCATCCCGCCGGCCGATCAGATCGACGTCGAGCCCCGGCACTTCACCGATCTTCCGCCGGAGCAGTACCTGCCCTACAAAGCCGACGGCGATTCGGTGCCCGACATGGTCAAGGCCGGAGACGGCTACCGCATCCATATAACCGGCCTGACGCACGACGAGCGTGGCTATCCGGTCATCTCGGCCGACTGTCAGGATCAGTTGGTTCGCCGACTCGTCGGCAAGATCAACCGCAACGCCGACAGGATCACCCGGGTCGACCAGGACCAGGTCGAACAGGCCGACGTGGTTGTCGTCTCCTACGGAATCACGGCGAGGGTGGCGCTGCGACCCATCGACCTGGCGCGACGCGACGGCATCAAGGTCGGGCATCTTCGCCTCGTGACGGTGTGGCCCTTCCCGCAGCAGATCATTCGAGAACTGGCTGGCCGCATCAAAGGGTTCGTCGTACCTGAGCTGAATCTGGGCCAAGTGGTGCTGGAAGTGGAACGCTGCGCGGCCGGGCAATGTCCCACGTTGCTCGTCGACCATGCCGGAGGCACGGTGCACGATCCCGACCGCATCTACCAGGCCATCCTGGAGGCTGCCAAATGACCACCGTGGTGAACCCTGTCGAGCCGCTGTTGCGCACCGAACGGATTCCGCATATATGGTGCCCGGGGTGCGGCATCGGCACGACGGTCAATTGCTTTGCCCGTGCGATCTCAGAGTCGCCCGATATCGATCTCGACAAGCTGATCGTGGTCTCGGGCATCGGCTGCACCGGTCGGGTGGCCGGCTACCTCAAGCTGGATTCATTTCACACCACGCACGGTCGGCCCATACCGTTCGCGACCGGGCTGAAGCTGGCCAATCCGGAATTGAAGGTGGTGGTCTACAGCGGCGACGGCGATCTGATCGCCCGGCTCGAGGCCGCGGTCACCGACGTCGTCGT
>CBFCZG010000019.1:0-24693 GCA_965602375.1 uncultured Phycisphaerae bacterium
GAATGCCCATCCTGCCGTTTGGGGTCGTACATCAGCACGCCACAGTCCTGGTAGTCCACCCACCATGCCGACGCCCGCGGGGCGATGCCCTCCTGTACGATCCGCCAGTAAAAGCGAGAGTTCTGCCCACCGAGAGTCGAGGCCACCGCCCTCGCCACCTCGTGCTGAGGGTCGACCGCCGACGGTGCCGCAAACACCGTAGCCAGGCCCTGCTGGTTGAACCGGTCGATCTGCTGTACGGCTGTGCCCACTTTTGGAGCAGGTGGCGCCTGCCGCGGGGGCGCCCGGCCTGCGTCACGCCACCGGCCACAAAACCTCTCGGCAGACTCTACAATCTTGTCGGGCTCGACGTGGCCGGCGACCACCAGTACGATGTTGCTGGGCGAGTACCGCACCTGCCAGTAGTCGAGAAGCTGGGCGCGCGTCATCGGCTCGATCGTCTCGCGATGGCCCAGCACCGGCCAGCTCAAAGGGTGCGACGGCCAGAGCTTCTCGTGGAGCAGGTCGTAGATGTGATCCTCGAGCCGGTCGTGGGCCATGGCGATCTCTTCCAGGATCACCTTTTTCTCGGTGTCGAACTCGTCGGGGGGAAACGTCGACTGCATCATGTCGGCCAACAGCTCAATCTGGTCGGCGATATCGCCCTTGCGGACCCAGCCGAAGTAGAACGTGCGATCTTTGCTGGTGTAGGCGTTGTAATAGGCGCCCATCTGGTCGAACCCGACGTTGATGTCGCGGCAACTTCGGTTGGCTGTGCCCTTGAAGCTCATGTGTTCGATGAAGTGCGACGCGCCGGCCATCGACGGCTGCTCATCTCGCGAGCCCGCGCGGATCAGGAACCCGGCCGCCGCCGACTCCGTGTGCGGCATGGCTTCGACGACCACCTGTAGCCCGTTGTCCAGGCGGTGATAAAAAAACGGCTCGCCGCCGCTCATATCCGGATGCCTCCGCACCACCGTTCTTGGCCCATCTTCGTCGCCCGTTTTATAGCCCACCCGATACAGTCTGGCAAGTGGCCCCGCACGCATCACCGGCAAGGTGCCCTTGAAAATACCCCCGCAAAAGGATAATGGTTAGGTACTAGGCCCGGCCGAGCGCAAGGTGTCGCGCTCGGGGGGCAGGCGAACAGGTGTACCCATGGAACTGCCCGGCAGCTACCTCGGATCGGTGCGTGTGAGTCGACTCATTATTGGCGGCAACTGTTTCAGCGGCTTCAGCCATCATACAGCCGAGCTCGACCGGGCCATGCGCGACTACTACACAGCGGCAAAGATCAAAGAGACGCTGGCCGCCGCCGAAGCGGCCGGCATCAACACCTTCTTCGGGCGCAGCGACAACCACGTGCTGCGCCTGATGAACGAGTACCGCAACGAAGGCGGCAAGATCCAGTTCTTCGCCCAGACCGCCTCCGAGCGGGCCGACACGGCCAAGACCATCCGGCAGGTGGCCGACTACGGGGCCGAGGGGGTCTACCTGCACGGCGGCGAGGTGGACGTGTACCACGAGAACGGAGAGCTGGGAAAAGTCGCCGAGCTGATCCAACTGATCAAGGAGTTGGGGATGGTCGCAGGCGTGGCCGGCCACAATCCGCAGGCGCACCTGGACATCCACGCGGCCGGCATTCCCGTCGACTTTCACATGGTCTGCTTCTACAACCTCGAGGGGCGGCGCGGCAATCAGGTGGCGGCCGACGACTATGAGAAGTTCGACGACCGCGACCGCGACGTGGCCGTCCGAGCGGCCCGGCGAATTCCGCGAACGTGTGTGGGCTACAAGGTGCTGGCCGCCGCGCGGCGCGAGCCCGAGCAGGCGTTCCGCTTCGCATTCGAGAACCTCAAGCCCGGCGACTGCATCAACGTCGGCGTTTACACGAAAGACGACCCTGACATGGTCGCGCGAAACGCCCGACTCGTGAAGCAGATTCTTACCGAACTCGGACAGGTCAGCTCGGTCTCGGCGCCGGACCCGCTCGCCCAGCCCAGCCAGATGGCCGGAGGGGCGGCCCGATGACGCTGCGGGTGGGCGTGGTCGGCTGCGGAGCGATGGCTACGCAGTTTCATCTGCCCGCGTTGCGCCATTGGTGCGACACCTTCGACGACGTTCAAGTGACTTGGTGCTGTGACCTTGATGCCGAGCGCGCCCGGGAGGCGGCCGATCGGTTGGGCGCCAAGCCGGTGGCCGACTACCAGCAAGCGCTGACCGACTATCCGGTCGATGCCTGCATGGTGTTGGTGGGCGTCCGGCACACCTTCGCCGTCGTCCGCGATCTGCTCGCCCGCAAGGTTCCCGTGCTGACCGAGAAGCCCCCGGGCGCCAACCTCGACCAAGCCCGCGAACTGGCCCGTCTGGCGGAAGACAACGGCGCGGCCGGTCAGGTGGCCTTCAACCGCCGACACAACCCCTACTTGGCCGCAGGCATGGAACATGTGGGCGGGAGATCGGCCGTGCGGGCCGTCACCTACGAGATGTTTCGCGTCTTCCGTCGCGAGCCCAGTTACCCCGCCTACACGATGATCCATGCGATCGACGCCCTTCGCCACGTCGGCGGCCAGCCGGAGGAGTGGTCGGTCTTCAGCCGAGGCGATCCCCGGGGGTGGACGTTTATCGTCCGCTTCGCGTCGGGGGTTCTGGCGACGCTGGCAGTGTACCCCGACGTCGGCATACGCAGCGAGCGATGTTCACTGCACTCGGCCGAGCGTACAGCCGTAGCCTATGGTCTGCACTACGGCACGGCGGATGGGCTGGGATGGGCCGAGCTGCACGAACGCGCGCCGCTCCGCCGCCGGATCGATCTGGCCGCCTCGTGGCCGGCCGACCTTCAGCCGGTGTTCGCTCACGGCTTCCTCAATCAGGTGGGAAGTTTCCTGGATAATCTTCGGGCCGGACGCGCCTGCTACCCCGACCTGACCGAAGCGCTCAAGACCATGGAGTGGATCGACCAGATCCTCGCCCGGCTGGGGCGAACCTGGCCCGAGTGAGCAGGCCCGAGGCATTTGCCCGCAGGCGACGCACCCGGCTGCCGCCCTGTTGCTGCAACCTGATTCGCTAACGGAAACGTCGCCGCCGAATGCCCGCCATCATGAGCAGGCCGGCAGCCATGCCCAGCGGCGTCATCGGCGCCATCCCGCCGCACCCGCCGCTTGGCGGGTCATCGGGCGGATCCGGGTTGGCCGGCTGGTTCGTCGACGAGTTTGCGATCTGCACGTTCACCGCGTCGTTGCGGATGTTCGACTGTGCGTCGGTGTAGGTGGCCGTCACCCACGCCACGCCGTCGCGATCCACCTGCTGGGCCTGCACGCTTCCGGGCGTCGACGTGGTTGCCAGCAGTTCCTCCGGCCCGGCGCTCCAGTCGGCTTCGTCGGTGACGTCGACCGTCGAACTGTCGGTGAAGGTGGCCAGCGCGGCAAACTGCCCGACGTCGCCCTCATCGAGCGATGTCGGCCCGCTGATGTTCAGGGCTGTCACCGTCGGCGGCGGCGCAGGCGAGACCGTGATCTTCGTCCCCCACGACCAGCGATTCGCGGCGTTACGAACGAACACGGCATAGTAAAACGTGCTGTCGTCCGGCGCGGACGTATCGGTGAACGACGTGCCCGCGCTGTTGTACACAGCCGTGACGCCGGCGGCCACCGTTTGGCCCACCGTATAGTTCGCTCCGTCGGTGGGCTTGAAATTCAGCGCACTGGCCGACCGCACGATCATCACCGTGCTGACGTCGTCGGGCGGGTTGTCCCAGTCGAGTCGCGGCTTGCCCGCGCTGTAAGACGAAGACAGGTCGCTCACGTGGTCCGGCCAGGTCTGACCCGCGTTGGCCGCCTGGGCGGCTGCCGCGGCGTTGAGTCGCCCGTAGCCGAACGTGTTGCTGTGGCTGGTCGTCGCGTCGTAGCCCGAGCCGATCTGGTCGCAGGTGTGCTCCAGCACGGTGCGGAGCTGGGTGGCCGTCAGGGCGGGGTCAACCGCCCGGCAGAGCGCGGCCGCCCCGGCCACCAGCGGCGTGGCGGAACTCGTTCCCCCGAAGATCACTGTGTCCATCGGTGGGGTGTAGTCCCCCACTGTGTAACCATCAGTCGGGAATATCCCGTCGCGCACATCCGTCGTCCTGATCGCTAGCGTGCCTCCACTACTGGGAGCAACTAAGTCAAGCTCCGGTCCGGTGTTGCTGTACGCGGCATGCTGATCGAAATTCGTGCTGGCTCCTACCGCCAAGGTTTCAGGCATGGCCGCCAGCAACGAGTTGCTGGTGATCGGACCGGACTCGTTCCCGGCGGCGAAGATCACGAGCATGCCGTTCGCCGTTACAGTGCGTATCGCATTGGCGACGAGGTCGGGAACCGGAGCAGGCAAACCACTGTTGGGGTCACCTACATAGGACCAGCTATTGGAGTGTACGTCAGCGCCATTCGTAGCCGCGTCGAGGATGGCGTCTGCGTCGTCAGATGTCCCCGGCCCCCACCTCTGTGCGATCAGCCCAGCCTGCGGGGCACTGCCGCGGACCCCCCAGGTGTTGGTCTGGGCCACAGCCACGCCGGCCACGGCCGTGCCGTGCCTCTCGTCGGCAGCGGCCGGGCTGGGGTCGTCGTCGGCACCGGCGTAGTCCCACTTCCAGGTCGCAACAGGCAGGTCGGGATGGCCTACGTCGATCGCATCGTCGTAGATGGCCACCACCGCCCCACTGCCTTCGGTGGTCGCCCACGCTTCGGGCGCGTCGATGTCGGCATCGGCCGTGCCGCCGCTCTGCCCGATGTTGTTCAGGTGCCATTGGTTGCCGTACAACGGGTCATCGATCGCCGCGGGCTTCTTGGTCAGGATGGCGTCGGGATGGCTGAACCGCGTCCGCGGGTCCTCGTACATCGCAGCGGCCGTCCGGACGGCTGCATCGCCATAGCCGTCGTAGATTCGCAACACATAGGTGTTCTTGAGCCCATCGATCGGGCGAACCAACTCGGCGCCATACTCGTCGCAGAACGCCAGGACTTCGTTCTCGTCGAGTTGGTTTTCGAACCCGACGACGACTGTGTCCGTGACGAACACGGGTGGCCCGTTCGGGCTGAACCGATAGACGTGGGTGACCAGGTCGACCCCGGGCGTGCGGGCCAGTTCGTCCACCGCGGGCTCGTCGGCACGATCGACAGCGGCCACCTGGAGCCGAGCGCGGCGCGGTGCGGCTAGCATCTCAGCGTTGCGCCTGGCCAGCTCGCCCCGCAGCCGCCCGACGTCGGCGCCGGGTGTCGGACGGACCGCAAGCTCGGTATCGGACTTTATCAGCGGCCAGGCCTGGCCGCCTGAGTAGAACACCGGCGGCCGGGCCGCAGCCATGCTACCAACCGCCAGCCATGCCAGCAGACCCCACAGCGTACACCTGATCATGAACTCGCCTCGTCTTACCGTGAATGCTCAACCTTTCCCATCCGGTGGTGCCGAACGGTCGCGTCACACATCGACGGTCGGTACCTTCCCTGTCGGCAAGTCCCCGCCGGGCCTAGCATTACATTATACCTAACACCGAACGTCCGCCCACCCCCAGCGGTTGCCACGGCGTGCCGCGAGGCCTATAAGATGTGTGTAAGCGCCCCTGACTAAAGGAGTTCGGGAAGATGCTGGTAGGAGTAATGGCCGACACCCATGACCGATTGCCCCAGATCCGCCGCGCTTTGGCCGAGTTTCAGCGCCGCGGGATCGATACGGTCATCCATGCCGGCGATATTTGCTCGCCCTTTGCGGCCAAGCTGCTGGCGGGCTTTGACGGCACGCTCCACGTCATCTACGGCAATAACGACGGCGAGCACGAAGGGCTGCGCCAGGTGCTACCGCAGATCCACGACGCCCCGATGCAGCTGGAACTCGGCGGCTGCAATATCCTGGTTCACCATTACATCGGCTGGTGTGACCAGGGTGACGTGAACCGGGCCGGCGTGATCATCGGGGGCCACAGCCACGAGACCGTCAACGAGCTGCGAGACGGCAAGCTGTACCTCAACCCCGGCGAGTGTTGTGGCTGGCTGGCCAACCGCAGCACCGTGGCCGTGTTGGATACCGACGGGCCCGGCGCCGAGATCGTCGAACTGGACCTGAGCTGAGACTCACCCAAAGCGGACCTGACGGCGGTTGGGGGGCGGCGTTGTCAGAACCGTCCGACACGTTAAGCTATAAGC
Organism: uncultured Phycisphaerae bacterium; assembly: GCA_965602375.1. Lineage (GTDB taxonomy): Bacteria > Planctomycetota > Phycisphaerae > UBA1845 > DATKUK01 > DATKUK01. The sequence goes on from CBFCZG010000019.1 coordinate 6,153, forward strand.
CGATTCCGGCGGATGTTGCGGCCGGGTGTTGTGACGCAGCGGCGTTCGAGCAGAGCGGCCGGCGTGCGGGAAGTGTGAGCCTCGTCGCGAGGCAGCCGGCCGGGCGCCAGGTCGCCGGGGAGTGACACCGATGAAGCCACAAGTTGTGCTGCTTGCATCTGCCCTGCTGCCGCTGGCTGCGGCCGGCGGGTGCGTCAAACGGACGCTGTCGATCAACACGCAGCCGCCAGCGGCGCTGGTGTACCTCAACGACCAGGAGGTGGGGCGGACGCCGGTGAGCGTCCCGTTCTCCTGGTACGGCGACTACGATATCATCATTCGCAAGGAAGGTTATCAGACGCTCGAGACCCACAAGCGTATCCACCCGCCGTGGTATCAGGTGCCTCCGTTTGACTTCGTGGCCGAGGTGCTTTCGCCGGTGACGTACCACGATCGTCACGAGCTGGAGTACACCCTCGAGCCCAGGCAGTATCCCACGACGCAACAGCTTCTGGAGCAGGCATCGTCGTTCCGCGATCGCACGTTGCACGGACAGGAATGACAACACCGCGACGGTGGCAAGGCGCTTGCCGACCCACCGATCGATCATCGGGGTAGACTGTTTTTGATGGACGAAGCACCGCAGCCGATCGAGCAAGAGACACTGCCGGAGCAGCAGGTCACCGAGGCCGCTGAGCAGCCGGCCGTCACAGCCCAGGCCGTCGTGGAGGCGGTGCTGTTTGCCGCGGATGGTCCGCTGCCCGGCACGAAAATCGCTCAAGTCCTGGCGGCCGGCGACGCACGCGACGTCCGCAGGCACGTCGAAGCGCTCAACCAACGTTACAAAGAGACGCAGTCGGCGTTCCGCATCGAGGAGATCGCCGGCGGCTACCAGATGCTGACGCTCCCGGAGTTTTCGCGTTGGATCGACAAGGTCCGGCGGGTGCGGAGCGAGAGCAAGCTGTCGCAGGCGGCTTTGGAGACGCTGGCGATTATCGCCTATCGCCAACCCATCCTGCGGGCCGACATCGAGGCGATTCGCGGCGTGGCGGCAGGTGAGGTGGTCAACCGGCTTCGCGAGATGGGGCTGGTCAAGATCGTCGGCCGCGCCGACGACGTGGGTCGCCCCATGCTCTATGGCACGACCAAACGATTCCTCGAAGTGTTCGGCCTGAGTGATCTGGGCGAGCTGCCCCAGGTCGAACAGCTCAAACCTCCGGGGCAAGACTGATCGGCTACGTCGGAGTGGGGGATGCCGTGGCTGCCAGCCCGGCGACGTCGGCGTGCGCGACTGATTGGGCAGTCCGGATCTGCCTGCATGTCGGACGTGCCCTAGCCCGACGCGCCCCGCACCGGATCGCCGCGCATCGAGCCGATCGTGACGTCGGGCGGGTAGTCCGGCTCGGTCGACCAGTCGACCTGCCACGGTGGGCGCCGCCGGAACTTCGATTTGAACGTGTTGGTGAGCACGCCGCGCTGCTCGAGGCTGATCATGCACGCCCGTGTGCAGCCCCGCGCGCCGCACACCGCTTGGCCGGTGTTGTAGACGTTTGACGGCTTGTGATTGAAGGGCGACCACGACGCCCGCTTGACGTTCCGACCATACATGGGCGGGACGTAGTGCTCGTCCTCCGGCAGCGGCTCGTCGGTTACCTGCCCGCCGCGAAACGCGATGTCGCAGGCTTTGCAGTCGATTTCGGCCCATTCCACGTCGCGCCCAGCCAGGGCGACCTTGACCGTCTTGTCGGCGCTGATTGCGTTGCCCGGGCAGGCCTTCACGCACGCCATGCACCGGTTGCACAGCGGCGGGCCGTCGTAGATCGGGTCGGGCTCGAGCTCGGCCTCGGTGAGGATGATCCCGACCCGGTTTCGCGGGCCGAACTGAGGCGTGAGCAGCATCTTGCTGTAGCCGATCTCGCCGAGCCCGCACAGAAAGCCGGCGATTCGCAGATGCACCATCACATCCGGCGCGGCCCGCCCGGGCGCGACGGGCCTGCTGTAGTCGCGCCGCAGGAACCCCTCGTTGTCGATCGCGCGCCAGTCGCTCTGGTGGCCCATCGGGAAGGCCTCGTAGCCGGCGTCCTCGATGACCTTGCAGAGGTTGATCACGGCGATCGGCATGTAGATGTAGGTAATGCCGCCGTACCCCATGGCCGAGTAGTTGCTGAAGAACGTCCCCTCCTCCACACCCCGCAGGCTGCCCCGCATGACGCGAAACGCCATCGCGATTACCGACCGCGCCTCGGGCATGATCTGCCGCGGGTCCATCTGGGTGGGCACCCCCTCCCATCGTTCGACGTTGCCGATCTTCACCACGTCGGCGCCGAACGCTTTGGCACACTTCTTTACCGTCTCCGCCGTCAACATCACCGGCCTCCACTACGCGATCCGGCGTCGGTGCTGCCGAGGCTGGGACGCCGGTACATACGCCATTCACAACTTCGTATCCTACCGGCAACGCGCTGTGGCCGCCATGAGCCCCGTTTTTCGGCGATGGGCGTGAGGACAGTTCGCATGGCGTGGCCGCCACCGCTACAGGCCACGATAGAAACCTCGCCGGGTGTTGGTCCCGCCCCGCCGGCGAGTTAGAATGATAGCAGAGGCTCGTTGCGGTGGAGGGCCAGTCATGCCCACCTACGAATATCGGTGCAAGGATTGCGGGCGGAAGTTCACCAGGGTAATGGGTCTTGGCGATCACGAGCGGCATCCGCGCCCGCCCTGCCCCAAGTGCGACAGCCGCAGCGTCGAGCAGCTGGTCAGCGGCTTCCAGGCGGTGACCGGCAAGAAGACCTAGGCGGCCCGTGTGGCGAATCTGCGAGCGGGCGCGGCGCGCCCAGCCCGAGCTGCGGCCCTGTATGGGCGGGAGGCGACTTCGGCCGGATCGCGACGCGACTGCACCTGCCTGTTTTCGTTCAGTCTTCGCGCATTGCGTTGCTGCGCGATTGACGCGAGTAGGTCTGGCGACCGGCCAAGGCGCGATCCACCGGGGAGAGGATGTGATGAGTTTCGCCTGAAGTGAAACCGCTTGGCGACAGTATGCGACAGTTTGTGGTCATCTCACAGCAACGAGCCGGAAGTCACATGCTGATGAACATGCTGAACTCTCATCCTTCGATTCACTGCAACTCGGATTTACTGACCAGGGACATTGAAGAACGCGGCGAGGAATGGGCGTACGCTGAAGGCTTTCGGCTTCCGCCAAAATACCCGGAGCGGTCACCTTTGCCGCAGGGCAAACGGCCCGAATGGGTCGGGTTTCTGATCAAGATGAAGCAGGACCTTCATCAGACCATTCGAAAGCGCAGCGGTTTGAAGATTCTCTTGCTATATCGGAGGAACCGTCTGGCGACTCTACTCTCAAGAAACGTGACTCACCGGCTTCATCCGTACGTCGAGACCGACACGGATGTCTGCCTGAACGAAGCGATTCGCAGTCGCGGGGAGTTGCCTGTGATGCGCATCGAGAGTGAAGAGGCTGAAGCTTTCTTCGAAGAATGGTCGGCCAAGACGGATGAAGTCATATGCTGTCTGGAGGGAACGGATTGGCTGCAGGTATACTACGAGGACCTCTGCCGTGATCCCCAGACGGCGATGCGACCCGTCTATGAACATCTGGGCGTGCCCTTTCACCGTGTGCAAAGCACTCCAGGATGGGGTGCTGCAAAGCTCGACCCGCGTCCGCTTTGCGAGGCGATAGAAAACTACGAGGAATTGAAGGCTTACTTTGCGGGCACACGTTGGGACGGCTTCTTTGCTGAACAGCCATGAGACGTCTCCCGTCGCAGCCACGCAATCACTGTGTCCGGCCGATTGGGGCCAGGGTGGCCCGACGCATCGCGGTTGCCGAGCATGGCGGCGACTGGACTCGCCTGAGCCATTCTGCTCTGAGAGTTCGGACCCTGAGCAGAGCATGGCTAAGCGTGCTGGCGGGTTCTTCAGGCGGGGGGGGGTCCGGCGCTTGCGTCGGCGCGGTTTGTGTGCGAAGAGGGATTCGGCGTTACGAAGACGAAGCAGGTGTATGCTTTCGGGCGGGAGGGCCGGGGATCATCGGCAGTGATCGACCAGGCGTGGAGGCGGCAACATGGCGGTATCTGAGTTGGGAACCTTTCAGCGAGCTTTGCGCGAGAACGTGCGGGGCGACGTGTCGTTCGACGCCATGACGCGGGGCATGTATGCCACCGACGGCAGCATCTACCAGGTCATGCCGGTGGCTGTGGTGCTGCCTCGAGACGAGCAGGATGTCATGGCGGCTGTGCGGCAGGCGAGAGAGCACGGCGTGGGTATTCTGCCGCGAGGCGGGGGCACCAGTCTTGGCGGTCAGGCGGTCGGTGCATCCATGGTGGTCGACTTCTCGAAGTACATGAACCGCATCCTCGAGTTGGATGCGAGCGCGAGGTGGGTACGGGTCCAGCCGGGCATCGTTCTGGACGAGCTCAACGCCGCACTCGCACCGCGTGGCCTGCACTTCGCGCCGGACCCGGCCACGAGCAGTCGAGCGACAATCGGCGGCATGATGGGCAACAATTCCTCGGGGACCAGGAGCATTGTGTATGGCATCACGTGCGATCACGTGCTGGCCGCCAGGGCCTTGCTGTCGGACGGAACGGTGCTGGACCTTGGCGGGCTGACGTCGGACGAGTACGCACGTCGGTGCGAAGGCGCCGACGGCCACGGGCGTGAGGCTGAGATCCTCGGCGGGTTCAAGCAGCTCATCGAGGCCAACCGATCGGAGATCGAACGGCGATTTCCCAGGGTGATGCGGCGCGTGCAGGGCTACAACCTCGACGCGTTCGTCGGCAGCGATGAATGGAACTTGGCCAAGCTGATGGTGGGCAGCGAAGGCACGCTGGCCGTCACGCTGGAGGCGAAACTTAATCTCGAGCCGCTGCCGAAGAGCAAGGTTCTCTGCGTCGTTCACTTTGCCGAACTGCCGGAGGCCGTCCGTACTGTCGGGCCGATTCTCGAGCATGGGCCGGCGGCTGTGGAAATCATGGATTCACAAATCATCACCCTCGCACGGCGGAATCTGAACATCGCACCGCTCTGCGGATTTCTGGAGGGCGATCCTGCGGCTGTGCTGATTGTCGAGTTTCATGGCCACACGGCGGCAGAGGCGACAGGCAAGGCGCGGGGTCTGGCGGCGGATTTGAAGGCAAGGCGGCTGGGCTATGCGTGGCCCGTCATGACCGAGGCGGGTGAGCAGGGCAAGGTGTGGAACGTCCGCAAACACGGTCTGGGGTTGATGCTCGGCATGAAGGGTGATCGCAAGCCGTTGGCGTTCATCGAAGACGCCTCGGTGCCGATCGACGTTCTGCCCGAGTACGTCGATCAGGTGCTGGGATTCTGTCGAGAGCGCGGGGTTGAGGTGGCGATGTACGCGCACGCCAGCGTCGGCACGATTCACATCCGACCGATCCTGAATCTCAAGGTGCAGCAGGACATCGACCACATGAAGGCGATCTCCGACCACGCCTTCGGGCTGGTGATGCAATACGGCGGGTCGTGGAGCGGCGAGCACGGGGACGGGCGAGTGCGAGGTCCGCATCTCGAGCGTTTCTTCGGGCGGGAGATCTACGATGCCTTCCGGCAGGTGAAAAGGCTTTTCGATCCTTCGGGGCTGATGAACCCGGGGCTGATCATCGATCCGGAGCCCATGGACCGGCACCTGCGCTACGGCACGGCCTACAACACGCCGAGCCTGCCGACGGAGTATCACTACCGGGAAGACGGCAGTTTCGCCGCCGCGGTCGAGATGTGCACCGGCATCGGCGACTGCCGCCAGAAACTCATCGGCACGATGTGCCCGAGCTACCGGGCCACGCGTGATGAAGAACATTGCACCCGAGGCCGGGCCAACGCCCTGCGCCTGGCGATGACCGGTCAGCTTGACCGCGACGCCCTGGTCGGCCGGCGACTCCACGAGGTATTGGATCTGTGTCTGTCGTGCAAGGCGTGCAAGGCCGAGTGTCCCAGCAACGTGGACATATCTCGCCTCAAGAGCGAGTTTCTGCAATGGTTCCACGACGAACATGGCGTGCCCTTGCGCGAACGGCTGGTCGCAGGCTCGCCGCGGATGGCGTCGAAGCTGTCCGGCTGGCGCGCGCCGATCGTCAACTGGATTCAGCGGGCCTGGCTGACCCGCAAGATCATGCAGGGGCTGGCCGGCGTGGACAGTCGCAGACGGCTGCCGAGCTACGCCCGCACACCGCTGCCTCGCTGGTTCGCGCGGCGACCGCAGCCGAACAGGCGGACCGGACAAACGGTCGTGCTGTTCAATGACACCTATATGAACTACCACGAGACGCAGGTGGGCGTGTCGGCCGTCGAACTGCTGGAATCGTGTGGATACGAGGTAATCCTGGCCAACGCGGGCTGCTGCCAACGGCCCAGGATTTCGCACGGCCTGCTCAGACAGGCCAGGCAGGACGGCGAGCAGACGCTGCGGCGTCTGGACGAGTATATCCAGCAGGGGTTGCCGATCGTCGTATGTGAGCCGGGGTGCTGCTCGGCCTTGACCGACGACCTGCCCGACCTGATCGACGACGAGCAGCTCGGCAGGCGAATCAAAGAAAACGTGCAGATGATCGACTTGTTCCTGCTTGGCGAGATCGAGCAGGGCCGATTGAACTGTGGTTTTACCTCGCCGTTGAGCACGGTTCTCATTCACGGCCACTGTCACCAGCGGTCGCTGTACGGCACGGCCGCAATGAAGCAGATCCTCGATCGCGTGGCGGGCCTGTCGGTTGAAGAGATCGACTCGGGCTGTTGCGGCATGGCCGGCTCGTTCGGCTACGAGAAGGAGCACTATGACCTGTCGATGCAGATCGGCGAAGACCGACTGTTTCCTGCGATCCGCGCTCGGCCTGGGGGTGCGGCCGTTGTCGCGTGCGGTTTCAGTTGTCGTCACCAGATCGCCGACGGCACCGGTGTGAAGGCTCTGCACTTTGTGGAGGCCCTGCGCGGGTGCGCCAACCAGGCGGGTGGAGAGGCGGCCGATTTGTCTTCGGTGCCATGACAGGCAGCAGGCTGTGTGTAGATCAACATTTACATTGGTGGCCATCGTTGTGGCACTGATGGTGCGGCCGGAAGTTCTGGCCATGGCGGACGTGCAATCGCGACCGGCAGGTGGCGCGGAAGGGCAGGCCATGCGGGTGGATGTAGCTAAAATGTCCAAACACGAATACCCATTCGATATGGATCGTGCAGTGCGCGCTGAGCTTATCGAAGCGCTGCGGGACTCCTACGACCGCTTTGATGCGGCGCGGTTCGAGCGGGGTGCCGACGGGAAGTACCCTTTGATCGGCAAAGGTAGGACCGAGGGGACGCTCGGCTGGCTATACCCGGCGATGCATCTGACGCTTTCGCCGCGGCCCGGTCGCGAGGCGGCGGATCGGACGTTGGCCCGCAAGATGATTCTACGGGCGATACGGCAGGGCCTGTATCGGTCAGCCGGACATGAGGCTGACGGCGCGTGGCACTGGGGCATCACCGACGATGAGCAGCCATACCCGAGGGACCGCAACACGTCGGGATTCATGGGTTGTGCGCTGGTACGAATCTGGGCGAACGACCCGTTGAAGCTGGCCGATTGGCCGGCGGCTGATCTGGCTGAGTTTGCCAAGGCGGTGCGGGCGTCGGTAGATGCATCGCTTCGTCATCGGGTGCGGATCGGGTATGTAAACCCGCAGATGCTCGATTTCTACCTGTGTTGGGTGGCGGCCGACCTGCTGGGCGAGTCGAAGTATCGCGACACCGGCCGAGAGCATCTAAAGGAGTTTCTCACCTACGCGCGGACGACGGACGAGTTCGAGGAGTACACCTCGCCGACGTATATGGCGGTGAACCTTCAGGCGGCGGTGGCGTTGGCGCACTACACGAAGGACACGCCCGATGTGGCGCTGACGCGCGAGCTTTGTGAGCGAACGTGGCGGCAGGTCGCCGCTGCGGCTCACGGTCCGACGCGGCAATTTTGTGGCCCGCACGCACGGGCCTATACCGACGTGGCCGCTGCGCCGGACAGACCAGGCCAACGCGTGCCGCTGGTGTATGCGTGGCTGCACCTGGCGGCGCCGGGCGTGTTCGTGCCGTTGTCGGGCGATCGGTCGCTTCATGCACGGATGTTCACCGATCTGGCGGCTGTGGGTTTGTACGTGCCGTTGGGGATCCCGGCTGATGCGCGAGCCGAGCTTCGCGCGGGCTTTGCCCAGCCGCTTCAGCGTCGAACGGTCGTCGAGTGGATAGGTCGGTGCGCGTGGCAGCCGCCTTACGATCTATCCAAGCCGGCGACCGACGCAGCGGCGCCGCGCTTCCGCCTGGCCACGCGCTACCGCACGAGCACGTACTGTGTGGGCAGCGTGAACGAGCAGGATGCGTGGCTGCAACGGCGGTCGGTGCTGGCCTACTGGCTGGACGAGGCGGGCCGGCCGACGGGGCTGAAGTGGCAGGTGGCGGTGACGGTTGACGACCCCGATGCGTACCTGGCCGACTGGCTGTTCATGATGGGCGTGGAACTGATAAGCCTTCAGAATGGGGCGGAGGTTATTGGTGCGTATCGGTCTGCACCGGTTGTGCGCGCCGCGCCGGGTGACGTGGTGACGGCGCCGGCGGGCGTTCAGTCGATCGGGCGACGCGGCATGCTCGAGCCGCGCGAACCGGTCGTGTGGCTGCTGGGCACGCACTGGCGGCAGGGGATCGAGCCCGAACAGGTTCGCGAGCGCGTCAAGGAGCTATGGATCGGGATCACCCCGGTCGGGCCGGGCGCGTGGCAGCGCCTGGACGAGGGCGGCACGCGGTGGGTCTTCCGCAGCGGTGCCACCGAGGCAGTCGTCGAGACGCCGACCAGTGCCACCGTCGTCAAACGGGCGAACCGCGCTGGACGCAGCGATATCGTCGAGTGTCTTCAGCTCTACCACGTCGAGGGGGTGATGTGGGACTGGCTGAATCCGCCTGCGGTTTTTTTGCCGTTCGGTCTGAAGGTGCAGGCGACCGACCAGCAGCACACCTTTGGCCTGCAAACGACAGGTGATGCCCGGGCGTGTGAGATTCGGCGGGGCGAGCTGAAGCTGAAGTGGCGATCGCCGACCAGACCGGATCGTATCCAACAGCGCACGTGGTGGGGATACGTACGTGGGCGAGAGGTGCTGCCCAAGGGTTTTGATCGCTAACTGGGCAGCGCCCGGTTGACGGGGGCAGCGGCTTTGTTGTCGGGATCAGCGTCGAATGGCCGTGCTGTGCTGGGCGTATCGGCCGCTAGTCGGTGTGGGGGGTGAAGGGCGCGTCGTACTCCACGCGCAGGTCATTCTCGCCGACTTGCAGCGGGTGGGTGATATTGGCGCGGACGGTTAGTTGGCGCTCGCCCTGGTCGATCTCGAAGCCGCTGTCGGAGGACGGGCTGAGCGGCTGGCCGTTGAAGTGCACCGCTTTGATGCGGGCACGCGGGTCGATGCGGAGTTGCAGGACGATGCCGTCCGGCGGATCGGCGATCTTGTTGTTGACCTGGACGCGGACGGTGGCGACGTGGTCGGGGTCGGCCGCGAGCCGCGAGACGCTGAAGATTCCACCGTCGAGAATGGCGCGGGCGGTCTTGCGGCGATTGACGCGGCGCTGCCGGTGATCGGCGCCGTAGGCCATGAGGCAGCCGACGGGCGAGCCGGCGATCAGGTCGCAGGGATAGCCTCGGTAGGGCTGGTGGGGGGCCTGGCGGTCGCCGATGCGCACCAACGTCGAAAGCCGCGCCAGGGCGGAGCGCATCGAATCTTCGAGCGGGTAGTAGTTCTCGGTCGTCTCGACGGTGTAGGTCAGGGCGTTGTCCTCGGCCAACAGACGCAGGAAGAGCGAGTCCTGGTGCTGTTCGCCGGCGCGCAGCAGGACGATGTGACAGAAGCGCTGCGGGTAGCCGAGGGCCTCGGCCGCGGCGTCCATCTCGTGGCTGACGGCCAGGCTCGTCAGGAACGGACCGTTGCGGCCGGGGAGCATCGCAACGTATTGACTGTCGCCGATCGCACCGCCGGCCAGGCCGTGGACGTCGGCGTAGCAGTCGGGGATCCACTGCTGCGCGACGGCATAGGCAGCGCGGGCTTCGGGCGTGGCGGGTTCCTTGCCGAGCGGGTAGGCCTGATAGGTGTTGACGTCCTGCGCGTTGTGGTAGGTGTTGCGGACCGCGCCGTCGGGGTTGAGGCAGGGGCACGCCAGGATCACCTGCGTGCGCAGATGTGGCGAGCCGTCGCTGGTGAGCAGCCAGCGGGCCAGGGCCAGGACGGCGGCGCGGCCGACCTCCTCGCTTCCGTGCGTGCCGCCGGTGAAGAAGGCGACGGACTTCTGCTCGACGGGTGTGGCTGGGTCGGTGAGGGTGAGCAGCGGGATGGGTCGGCCCTCAAACGACTTGCCCATGTCCTCGAACGTGCAGTAACCAGGCACTTGGCGGGCAAGGGTTTGGCATTCGCTCATGACGTCTTCGTAGGTCGGCCTGGTTGCGGGCATTACGGACCTCCACGCGGTGATGACGGCGCAACGTGGTAGCCGCACCGTCTGTTGTGCGAACGACGCTCATCCTAGCCGATGGCGCGACTTTGGGAAGTGGCTGTTGGGCGGGCAGACGCGGATCAGTTCCAGCATCGAGCTGGTCAACAAAAGAGGCGACTGGGACGCTCGACGGCGTAGGACCGAAGGTGCGTTAGTGTCCCCTCTTGCTCATCGTATTCGACACCGTTGAAAGCCGACGGTTGCGGGTTGCCGGGTGGTCACACTCCGTCACTGGATGCGCGCACAGGAAAAGATGTATGGCTCGCGTTGGGAAGAAAGTTCATTTGGCGCGGTTTTTTGTGGTTTTTTGCTTGACAGGATGATTCGCAGCGATAGATTACACGCTTCAGATTGGCTTAAGGCACCATTCTCTAAGGAAAGGAGGCGAATGATGAGGATGCTAGACATTCACGCCAATGGGGCCGCCTCCGGTTCGGTCGCCATTACGGCGTAACCTCGGTCACTTCCGCAAGACAAACTGTCACCCAGCGGGAGCGTCCGCGCAGATCGAACTAGCGCGGTCCGACATTCTGTAATTGAGGGCCTTGTGGTCAAGGGCTTGGTGGGGTTGGCGCGCCGCGTGTGCCCGCAGACCGGGCGTCGTGACGGCGAGGCAGAGCCCGGCGTGATTGGTGCGCGCCGATCGATGGTGAGTAGAGATGTGGATCGTGGACGCAAGACGAATGGGAACAGGAACGATGTCACAGCAGCAGGTGATGGCGTATCAAATGGAGCCGTTGGTCGAATCTGATCGCAGGATCGTGCGGGCGGTGGCTCGGCTGCAATATCTGGCGTGGGGTGTATTGCCGAGCGAGCAGTCGGTGGAGCAGAGGGCCACCCGGCTGAGCGACGAACTCGCTCAGTATGCCCCGGCCAGCATGGGTGTGTTCGTAGCCAGTTGGCGTATGTGCGTGACGGGCGTGGGCAGGATCTGTCGTCACGCCGACGTTGGGTCGCAGTGGTGGCTGATGCTTTTGGTACATCCGAACCATCGTCGTCGCGGCATCGCCACGAAGCTGTTTGCTACGTGTCGCAGCCATGCAGCCGAGCACGGCGCGAACGTGATCCGGTCGGAGTTCCGGGCCGACAACGTGGCCGCCGTGGCGCTGCACGAGCGGCTGGGCTTTCTTTGTGACGGTCGGCTGCGCTGTCCGTCGGACGGCAACGAGACGGTTGTGTTCAGCCTGGCGTTGTAGGGTGCGGACGCATGACATAGGTGAACAACACGGTGGACATCACGCTTTGTCGGACCTGGAAGTGGTAAAGCATCGGAACGAAGGAGTTGCAGCATGCTGCACGCCGTTTCCATCGGGGCACTGGCTCGACTGGGAGAGCCGCTGCCAACGCTCGTTTCAGAGTTCGCCGACGCGGGCTTCGGTGCCATCTCGATGGACCCACAGTTGATGCTTGACCTCGGTGAGTCGGCCCGTTGCGATCTTGCTGCGCTTGTGGCCGAGCGCGGGCTGATAGTCGTCCTGCACGGCAGCTTCGACACGTCGATACGGGACGTGGCGGAGTTGGCGGAGTTGTTGGGACCGCGGCTGGGGAACGTCACCTTCGACCCGGTACTGGGCTGGACGAGCGCGGGGCTACTCCACAGGACCGAGCGGATGGCGCCGTATCTTCAGCAACTTGATCCTGTGGCCAAGACGCACGGATTCTCGTACGGGGTGGAGGACTTTCCTGAGACTCTGTTTGCCTTGAAGATGTATCGCGACGATCTGTCACCGCTGCTGGAGTCCAACCGCTTCGGCATTCTCATCGATATAGGCCACTTCAACGAGTCGGTGCACAAGTATGGATACTTCGCAGGCGTCAGTCCTGAGGAACACTTCGCTCATCTGCCGCTGCGACTTCTGGAAGTGCATCTCAACGACAACGACGGCAGTGGGGACCAACATCTGCCGCTTGGTCTGGGGAACATCGATCTTCGGTCGGTCGCCCGGGGACTCGAGAGAATCGGCTTCGATGGATTCTCCACCATCGAAATCGAGCCCCAGAAAGGACGTGACGACCCCATCGCCGATGGCAAGAGGCAGATCATCGACAGCTTGTCGTTCTGGCAGCGGCTGCTGGCGGATCTCACTTCGGTGGCGCCGCATCACGGGGCAGACCGAGGCGACGGGCGAAGGATTTTGCAACCACCGAGGTGATAAGCAGTCGAGAGGCTCGCGCAGCGTATCTGTGTCCGGACCGTTCGATGCATTGTAGTTGTCGCCTGGAAGTGTTAGGATTGCGGTCGCGCGGCGAGCCGGCGGGGAGTTCTGGGGCGCCGCCGGCGCAAGGGGCAGTCGCATGCATAGCCTTGGGGAGGACACTGGAATGGAACCAGCGGAATTGTCCAAGACCGTCGCCTACTGCGGGCTGGTGTGCGGTTTGTGTCCGCCGCCGCGCACCTGCGAGTGCCGAACAAACCCCAAGCCCGAGGAAGCCACCTGCTATCAGCGAAACTGTTGCATCGGCAAGGGCCTGGACGGCTGCTGGGAGTGCGACGAGTTTCCGTGCGATCAGGGGTACTACAGCAAGGACAGCATGTGGCGCGGCTTGAATGTGGCTTCGGTCCAGTGCGTCCGAGACGGCGGCAAGGAGGAACTGGTCAGGCTCATCCTGGCGCGCCACGGCGGGCAGCACTATCACGGGTTTTACATGCGAAAGACGCCCGACCAGGTGCTGCGCATGCTGCGGGATGCTCCGGAAACCGGGTTCGTAGACGGACTTGCAGGGGATGAAGGCGCTGCTCCACGCGTCGCAGGCACGAGACGACTTGGAACAGCGCCTCGGAACTGGGGTTCCTGGCCGCGATAAATCGAAGTGCGCCGGCCACTGCCGCTGGTGGTCGGAACGGGTGAGCTGCGAAAGGACGACGGCGACCACAGCGAAACCGCCAAGCCCACCACGGCTGCACAGGGGCACCATCGGCAGGAGACGGATATGACAGGGATAGTGTGTCGTGTGATAACCGGCGTTGCTCCTGTCCTGATATGGTCGGCCGCGCTGACGACGGACGGTCGTGAACCGACGACGACAGCCCATGGATCGGAGACGCTCACGCTGGTGGCAGCCGGCGCGGCGGTGACCGTTGACCCGGCTAGCGGCAAGGTCACATCCATCCGGCTGCGCGACGTGGAGGAGATGGCGACGGAACACCCCGCCGGCAGCGAGCAGCCCTTCGGCTACCTTGAAGTGATCGACCTGCGCGACCACCGCCGGTACAGTCCGGTGCTGGGGAAACCGTCCGTGAGGTTGAGTTCGTCTGGCGAGGCTGGCGAGGGGGCAGCCTGCTTCGAGCAGCAATACGACGGGGCGCCGTTTGCGGTCCGCCAGACCTTCCGCCAGACGCAAGCGGGCGTGCGCTGGGAGGCGACGCTGCGACTGCTGGAGGGTCAGGACCAGAACCGTTCCGTTCGGGTCGACTGGGTACTGCCTCTGCCTTACGGTTGGCACTTTTGGGGACCCAACTCGGCTGTGTCCAGCCAGACCAATGGCGTCACGCCCTACCGTTTCGTCTACGGCCACACCGACCCGGGTATCTGGGCCACGGTCATCCCGCTGGTAGGTGTATGGGGCGAGACGGCGGGCGCGGCGGTTTTCTCGCCACCCGACGTGCGCAAGTGCCAGATCAGCTTCGACGTGTTCACCCAAAACTGCCTCGATGCAGGCAGGGGCGTCGTCCGACAGGTCCAGGATTTGCAGAGCCTGCGCGTCGCGCACCATATGGTCGGTCTGCGGCCGGGCAGGGAACTGCGCCTGGCGATCTGCATCGCGGGCACGCGGGCGGACTGGCGCGGCGTCCTGGGGCACTACGTGAACGCCTACCCGGAGCTGTTCGAGCCCGCTCCGGCAGCGCGGAAGTACGAGGGGCTCTATGGCATAACCTCGCCGCCAGCTTGGCTCCACGACGGCGACCACCGTCGCACGAGCAGATTCCTCTCGGCCGTACGGGCGACCTGCGTGGAGGTCCATGCCCACTTCCTCGAGTACGGATACTACATTGACGACGACGTCGTCGCGAACCCGGACAAGGAGTACCGGTGCCAGCCGCACGATTGGAAACCCCTTACGTACGCCGGCAACCGCAGGATCTTCGGCGAGATGCTGGCTTGCGGCACGGCACCGTTTTTGTACTTCCACAACGTCCACGCCCGACCGGAGACGGTAGCCGAGCACTTCCCCGGGCTGGAGGCGTTCGATGAACGTGGCGAACCGCAAAACGTCTACCGGGGCGAATGGGCCGTCGCCGCTCAGGTGGATAACGCCTTCGGTCGCCACCTCATCGACCAACTCCACCGGTTGATAAGCGCCTACCCGGAAGTGCCCGGTTTCTTCGTGGACAACTATTCCGGCCAACGGATCGACTTCGCTCACGATGACGGCGTGACGATGGTGCACAATCGGCCGGCGTATGACTTCAACCGCAACCTGCAGGATGTCGGCACGGAGTGTCTGCGGATCGGGCGCGAGGCGGGCAAGGTGATGATGGTGAACAAGCTCGCCACGATAGAGAGTGCGAAGGGCGCGGACATGGTGCTTGTCGAAGCGGTCGACCCGCAAACATTCGTGGTGCATGCCTTCGCCTGTGTGAACCGCGCTTTCTTTCCGTTCGGGCCGGACCGGTCCCAGGGCGAAGAGGCGGAGGAGCATCTTCTTCAGCTCTTACTGATTTGGGGCGGCACGCCGGCCGTCCGACCGCGCGAGCACCTGGCCCTGCTCAGCGCCTATCGCTCGCTGACCGACGCGCTGATCGGGAAGCGCTGGGTGTTCGACGAAGACCCGCTCTCGTTGCCGGCCGGCTATGAGGGTCAGATCTTCCGCATCGATTCGCACGCGCCGCACGCGGGCGACGTTGTTGTGATGGTGGTCGCCCCGAATCGCTCCTGGAAGGACCGCAAGTTCAGCGAAGGCGCAATCGTGGTCGTCCGCTTGCCCGAGGCCGCCGAATTGAGCAAGGCGACTTGGCTGTCGGTTGAGCGCTGGGACCAACCGCCCACGCCCTGCCAAATCGAGCGAACAGGCCGATCCCTGAAGATGCATCTGCCGCCGGTCGGCGCCGCCGGCATCCTGCGCCTCAGTCGATGACGGGCAGACGCGGCCAATCCGATGGGTGGTCCGTGTTGAAGCTACCATACCGGCCGCGAGCGTCCCTGCAGGGCGGGCTGCACGACGCGACGGATCAACCGCCGGGACCTTCAAGTCAGGAACTCCCGCCGCGCAATCTTGGCATGTATGCTTCTGTGCACGGCAAGTTCGCGTTGTGTGGTCACGGTCGGCAAACGCGCTGAGCCCGAATCGAGGTGGCCGGGCGGGCAGGAGGCGAGCGAAGACCAAGGGTGCGCGTCGTTGTGCCGCGATCATCCATCGTAGCGGTAGCCCACGCCGTGCACGGTCAGGATGATCGCCGGGCGCTTGGGGTCGTGTTCGATGCGTTTGCGAAGCTGAGAGATGTGTTGGTCGAGCGTGCGGCTGTTGGGGATATGGTCGAGCCCCCAGGCGTCCTGGAAAAGCGTGCGCCGGTCGACGACTCGCCCTTTGTTGTCGTGCAGTGTTCGCAGGATCGTGATGTCCCGCAGACTCAATTCGATCACGTGGTCGCCGCGCCGGGCCCGAAGTTCGTCCGGCCGCACCTCCAGGTCTCCCATGTGCAGAGGTTGCGTTGTCGGCGACCCACTGGCCGACGACAGGTAGCGGCGCGTGACGGCCCGGATTCGGGCGACCACCTCGCGTATGCCGAACGGCTTGACGATGTAGTCGTCGGCGCCGAGTTCGAGGCCAACCACCTTGTCGATCTCCTCCGACTTGGCGCTGATGAAGATCACGGGAACGGCGCGCTTGAGCTTGCGGATTTCGCGGCAGACGTCATAACCGCTCAGGCCGGGCATCATGATATCGAGGCAAACGAAGTCCGGATCTTCGGTCTTGAAACGCACCAGCGCGTCGCGACCGTTCCTGGCGGTGACGGTCTGGTAGCCTTCGAGTTGGAGGATTTCTTCGAGCCCGTTGAGAATGTTCGGATCGTCCTCGGCGATGAGGATCTTCATGATGCTTCTCCCTCCGGCGCGGGCGGGGTGGCGATGCGAAGCTCGAACGCAGCACCTTCGTCGGTCGGCAGGACCACAAGGTCACCACCGTGCAGCCGCGCCAGGTCTCGCGCGATCGACAAGCCGATGCCCGTGCCCGCCACGCCGTCGGTGAGCTTACTGCTGACGCGGTGAAACGGCAGGAAGATCCGCTCCCGCTGGGCAGGCGGGATGCCCGGGCCTCGGTCGGCGACGGTAACCACGGTGTGCCCGTTTTGCTGTCGTGTCCTGACGCTCACCGCGCCACCCGATGCGGCATACTTCTCGACATTGTTGAACAGGTTGCCCAGGATCTGTTCGAGGGCGTCGCGGTCGAGCTGAACCGGTTGGCGCGCCCGGGCGTCCAACGTTACGTCGATGCCGTGGGTCTTGAGCGAGGGGCGGAAATGCTCCAGCACCGCTTCGACGACTTCGTCCACGACGTCGGGGCGCATGCGCAGGGTGAGTTCTTGCCGTTGCTTTCGGCTGAAGCTGAGAATGTTGCCGATCAGGCGGCTGAGGCGCCGGCTCTCCGAGACGATCACATCGAGCCGTCTGCGGACTTTCTCGTCTTCGTCCGACAGGCCGGCCTCCAGCAGTTCGGCGTACATGCGGATGTTGGTCAGCGGCGTCTTGAGTTCGTGCGAGACCTGGTTGACGAACGAGACCCGTTGTGCGGCTTCACGCATCTCTCGCGTGGTTTCACGATAGAAATACACGGCCAGGCCAGCCAGCGCCAAGCCGACCGCTACCACGCCAGCTGCCAGGCTCAGGTACGTGCCGAACCCGCCCAGTGCAGCCATCTGTTCGGGCGGCAGGTAATACTTCAGCTTCCAGGCGTTGAGCGGATATTGCAGCGGCCTGGCGACCACAGCCTGCTGGTCGGGCCCCGATTCGTACGTGCCCCACTGATAGACCACCTCTTCGAGGGCGTCGCACAAGGCAATCCGTCCCTGTAGCGGATACGTGGCAGTCGGGTCGGTGTTCGGCAGCAGACCGATGACGTCAGCAAGCAGCCGTACACTATCGAGTTCGGCACCGATGATGTTGCCCACAGCATCCTGCCGCCAGAAAAGAACCTGAATCCCTCGACCCCAGTACCACGCGTACCAGCCATGGGTCCTGATGAGCTGTGAGCCTGACTCGGCTGGTGAGGTCGTCTGCTGGACGGACTGCCTTGCCTGTCTCGGCTGCGGACGAGCCGCCGAGGGGGCTTTCTGCGAGGTGGCTTCGACGGGTCGATCCTGCGATTGGTGGATCAGGTTCTTGCCGATGAGGATATCTTTGGTCCGTCGGAGAAAGTCCCATTCAGCCTGGCTGAGCTGGTCGTCGGGCGAGGGAAAGAGAATTCTTCCCGTGGCGTCGAGATGGAACGTCTGCTGGACGAACGGCGCGCTGCGTGTGACGTTGCGGAGCGACTCTGCATCCGGCGATTCGACGTCGGTCAGTCCCAGCAGGTCGCTCTCACGCTGCTGCATGAACTGAGCGATCGTGCGATCGACATCGAACAGCTCTTGCAGCAAGAGTTCGCTGAATCGGTCGCGGACGGCCTCCTGCTCATAACGGGCCACCCGAAGCCCCAGCCACATAGTCAGCCCGAGCGGCAGCAGCACGATGAGCAGGAAGATGATGACCAGTTTCGGCTTCAAGCTGACCGATCCTCAACTCGACCAGCACCTCGAGCCGACCCCGCCGTCGCCGTCAACGCTTGCCCGCGCGACCCGCCGACTGTTGCCTGCCGCGATGGAGCTGATCCGCCCGCATGATCTTGCGCTGCTTTCCCCAGTCTTTGCCCTCAAGTTTATCGGCATCCTCGAAGTTTTGCACCGCATATTCACCCAGCCGTTTGGAACCGTACTTCGCCGCGTTGGAGCGAAGGTAGCGTTCGTTCAACAGCAAATTCCGGCGTGCATCCTCGATCTTTCCTGCGTCTCTGAGTTGCACGGCCAGCGCATTCCGCTCCGCTGCGATGAGTTCAACAACATCCA